>CAXTDB010000090.1:0-10012 GCA_964242045.1 uncultured Leptolyngbya sp.
AACGACCAACCGCCGATCGCATAAAGCAAGATTCCTAATGCAACTTGCAGCAGTGCAAAATAGTTTTCCAAGAACTGATAAAACTTGTCGTCTGCCATATCTTTCGTGAACTTCGGGACTTCCTCTTCGGCGGGAACTTCTCGCAACATCCACTCCATGTGACTCCACCAGAAACCTTTGGTCGAGTCGTGGTGGTCATTGGGCTGATCAGAATAAAGATGATGATGACGATGTAGCCCAACCCACCAAATCGGTCCGCCCTGCATTGCTAAGGAGCCAAAGAAAACTAGCGTGTATTCTAGCCACTTTGGAACTTGAAAGCTGCGATGGCTCATCAGACGGTGCCAGCCGAGCGTAATGCCCAAACCGCCCGTCAGCCAGTGAAGAAAGATTGCTAATCCAACTGCACTCCAGCTAAAAAGGCGAACACTGCGCCGATGTGAATCGCCACCATGAATCCTAGCGTCAGATAGTCTATTTTCAGTTTTTCGGAAGTTGCAATAGTCATGAAAGAGTCTCTAAACGGAATACGTTATCCAAATTGCGCGACAATAGAACCCGCTCTAACTGACAGGCTGATCGGGTGGGCGCAATCTCTACTGTAACTTTTAATGAACGAGGCAGACGATGAATGGCTCAATCCTGCTAAAGGAAGCAGAACAAGCGCTATCTGAGATCTTTTCTGGTATTGACGCAAAGGTCAAGAAAAATTTACAAAAGGTGCTGGCGGCTTATCGCCATCATCGGGTGGGAGTTCACCATTTTGCAAGTGTTTCTGGCTACGGTCACGATGATTTGGGGCGAGAAGTTCTCGATCGAGTCTTTGCCGAAATCGTTGGAGCCGAATCCGCGATCGTGCGGGTGCAATTCGTGTCAGGAACTCATGCGATCGCGTCTGCGCTTTATGGAGTGCTGCGTCCGGGCGATGAAATGCTCTGCGTTGCGGGTGCGCCGTATGACACTTTAGAAGAAGTAATTGGGCTACGCGGCGAACAGCAAGGATCGCTAAAAGACTTCGGCGTTTCGTATCGGCAGTTGGAACTGACTCCAGAGGGTGGAATCGATTGGCACACCCTCCGAACGGCGGTTCGATCAAATACCAAATTAGTTTCGATTCAGCGATCGTGTGGGTATTCGTGGCGACCGAGTTTATCGATCGTCGAAATCGAGAAAATTATTGCGATCGTCAAAGAACAAAATCCCGATACGGTTTGCTTTGTCGATAACTGCTACGGCGAATTCGTAGACGATCGAGAACCGACCGCAGTCGGAGCGGATTTGATTGCCGGATCTTTGATCAAGAATTTGGGCGGAACGATCGCCACTACAGGCGGATATGTGGCAGGTCGATCGGATTTGGTGGAAATGTCGGCTTGTCGCTTAACGGCTCCCGGAATTGGCAGTTCGGGCGGGGCAACGTTTGATCAAAATCGTTTGTTATTTCAAGGTTTGTTTCTCGCGCCGCAGATGGTCGGAGAAGCGATGAAAGGAAATCATCTGACAGCGTATGTGTTTGACAAATTAGGATATCCAGTAAATCCGGCTCCGATGGCTGCGAGACGCGATGTGATCCAAGCGATCAAGCTCGGTTCTGCTGAAAAGATTATTGCGTTTTGTCGTGCAATTCAGCAAAATTCGCCGATCGGGTCTTATCTCGATCCGGTTCCTTCAGGAATGCCCGGATATGAAAGCGAATTAGTAATGGCGGGCGGGACGTTTATCGATGGCAGCACTTCGGAATTTTCAGCCGATGGCCCGTTACGCGAACCGTATGTCGTGTTTTGCCAAGGCGGGACGCACTGGACGCATGTGGCGATCGCGCTTGAAGCCGCAGTCGATGCCTTGCAACAAAAAACCCCCGACCGAAGCCGAGGGAATTAAATCAGGGTGCATCTACCAATTCCCTTTACTTACAAATTCCCGTAAATCAGGACACTTTCGCAGAATTTCCCAAAATTGCGATCGCGACTCCCAGCAATAAAACCCCAGCGCCTGCAATTACCTGAGTTCCAGGGATTTCTTGAAAAAGCGCGATCGCAAAAATCGTCGATCCGACTGGCTCTAATAAAATAATCAGCGTTACGATCGTCGCTGGTAAATGCCGCATTGCCCAATTAAAGCTCGTATGCCCAATTAGTTGTGGAAATACTGCCATTAATGCAATGTATCCATAAGTGAGAACGGGATAGCCAAAATAAGATGAATTGAGCAAAATCGGCAATGGAAATAGTGCGATCGCCGCCACACTATAAGCAACAGTGACATAACTTCTCACGTTCAATCCTTGCCGTTGTGCTTCTCGCCCTAACAGCAAATACAAACTTGCCGCCCAAGCACCGACGATCGCGAGTCCATTCCCCAGCAGCGGATTTGTTCCGTCTCGACTGGTGTTGTCTAATCCGATCAAAATGCCACCAATCATCGCGATTCCGATTCCCCAAAATGCTGCACGAGTCGGCTTTTCTCGAAACCAGACCCAACTCAGCAACGCTACCCAAAGCGGATTTGTCGTCACAAGCGTTGTCGAAGCCGCGATCGACGTATACGACAGCGACGAAATCCAAGTGGCAAAATGTACAGCCAGTGAAACACCCGCCCCGATCGCATAGTTGATCGCACTCGGTGAAGCTGGCTGAAACGAACGCCAAGTAGGAACCAGAACCAGTGCTGCGATCGACAACCGCGATGCTGCTAAAACTAAGCTAAATCCAACTCCTGAAGTTCCTGATGCCGTTGTCGCAAGTCGAATCAGAATTGCAGCGGTTGAAACAGAGAGAATTCCGACCGTCAGTACGATCGCAAGGGTGAGAGAAGTCGACCGCATTTTTCTAGTAAGACTATCACCGAATAACGTGCGATCGAGAAAGGCGGTTTTTGTGCCGAAGTTAGTATCAACTCGAACTCACGTTAGTTGGCGATTTTTGCTCAGCATAAGTCTTAAACTCGATCGCATCATGACTACAAAAGAGACGAACCTCTTGATCATGCTCAAAGTTTAGTTTGCGGAGTCGGTCTTGATTGAGCAATCGCGCTTTACGATCGACTTCCATCATCCATTGATAGGCTTTTAACCCAGGCGTACAATGATAATCGGGCTTCATCTCATCGCGATAAAAATAAGCATCGCCTGCATGTAACAGCCAGCCTTCTGAAGTCTCGATCGCAACTCCCGCATGACCGCGCGTGTGACCGACCAATGGAATAAACAGAATTTCCGGGGGCAGTCCTTCTAGATCTCGCACGGCTTCAAATCCAAACCACGGTTCACCACCAGCGGTGTAGTACTTCCAAGATTGCACTTCATCCCATTGATCCGGACGATAGCGGCGATGTGCAATAAAGCCTTGTCGATCGCGGGCTGTATCCATTTCGCTTTGCATCACATGAACCGTTGCGTTTGGAAAGTCTTCTAGTCCGCCTGCATGATCAAAATCAAGGTGAGTTAGTACAATATGACGAACATCTTGCGACGAAAATCCTAGCTGTTCGATTTGGTCGATCGCGCTATATTTACGATCGAATTGAATGTTATTAAACGCAACAAAAAATGGACTAAGCCGACGGTAAGGCGCTTCGATATCGCGCAAGCCGAAACCTGTATCGACTAAAACAAGTCCTTGATTCGTTTCAATCAGCAAACAGTGACAGACAAGATGAGATGTGAAGCCACGACTGAAGCCATCAAACAAGGCTCCACCCACAGGACACATACAGCCACAGTTAAGATGATGGATTCGCATAGCTGCTCTCTTGGTTGCAATCAATTGTTTGAATCCTAGAGAGATTGCGATCGAATTCCTTCTTTCTAATGAGAGATCAGTAAGCTGTGGCAAGAATTTCTGTGATTTTGCTGCGCTTCTTTGCACTACAGTTAATGTTTTGAAAACGCAAGTCGAATCAGAATTGCAAGGGTGAGAGAAGTCGATCGCACTTTTCCGATAAGAACATCAGTTTGAGCGCGAAACGAGAGCTGAAACCCGGTTCAAATCGCCAAAACAGTTATTCTAATTAGCAAGCCGATGGTGGGATTTGAACCCACGACCGATCGATTACGAATCGATTACTCTACCCCTGAGCTACATCGGCAATATTGCCTGCTCAGTATAACAGGTTCTCACAATCAGGTGAATAAAAAACGAAGAAATTGCGTAAAGCTGCGACTCGTGACACGATCGAGAAAACTTTAACTTTTCTCATGAGCCAGCAATCCGAACGCCTTAGACAATCTGATCCTGAAAAATATGCCCGCCTTAAAGCAGAAGCCGCTGCACCTTATCGCGGACTGCGTAAATTTGTTTACATCGGATTTGGCGCATCGGGCGCGATCGGGGGATTTGTCTTTCTCGCACAAACACTGGCAGGACGCGACCTAGAAACAGCAGTCCCAAATTTGGCGCTGCAAGTCGGAGTCGTTGCACTGATGGTCTGGCTGTTTCGATTAGAAAGTCGGAAATAAAAAACCCGCCCTGATCGAGCGGGTTCACCGAATCTATCGAGCGCCCACCACATATGGAGAAGGAATCGCTTGGGCTTTTCCTGCATTCACAAGTGCTTGATAGATAAATGCAGCCACTTCGCCGCGAGTTGCTTCCCGATCTGGGCTAAGCTGTGCGATCGTTGGATAGTTCACAACGATTTGGCGTTGAGTTGCAGCCGCGATCGGACTTTTTGCCCAGCTTGGAATCGAAGCAGCATCTTGGAAGCGCGAGAGAACTGATGGATCGCCACTTCCGAACTGTAATCCATTCGACAGTGCGACCAGGGCTTGAACCTTGGGAATTTGCTGGTTTGGTTTGAACGTGCCACCGGGAAATCCCGTCATAAAACCGCCGCGTGAAGCAGACTGAATCGCTCCAAAGCCCCAAAACTTACTCGGAACATCCGAGAAGGTTGTTGCCGGGTTTCGAGGTGCTGGAGAAAAGGCTTTCGATACGATCGTCGCAAACTGAGCGCGCGTTACCGGATCATTCGGTTTGAACGTGCCATCTGGGAAGCCTGTGATAATCGCTTGTGCTGCTAAAGCTTGAATATACTGCTGTGCCCAATGTCCTTGAATGTCTGAAAACGCTGTATTCGTTCCGCCTGCAACGAAATTGATTGAACCCGCAATCTTCTTCGGATCGATGCTGTTGCCAACCGCTTGAAAGGTATTCTTGGTGGTATTACGCACATCGTAATATTTTTGCTTAGTATCTTTACCATTGTTGCGAATCGTATTGTTACCCAAGCTATCAGATGTCCCCAAGTCAGGAAACGCACTCGAAAGCACTGTGATGCCATCTTGTTGGCTGTCGGTAATCACATTGTTGCGAAGAATCGGTCTAGCTGAATCCCCGATAACCAATCCTGCTGTATTCTGAGTTATTTGATTACCTTCGAGTCTAGGAATGGAACTTCCACCAATTGCAAGTCCGAATCCTGTGTTGTTAAAGACGTTGTTTTTGATGGAGCCACGTGCGCTAGCAGTGATTGACACGCCATTGCCAGGATTTTTGACAAATGCGCTGTCTGTAACAGTCGGATTCGAGTTTCCTGTAATAAAGATCCCTTCACGGTTGTTGTTCGTAAACGTGCTGTTTGCAATCACACAGTCTACATCTTCAACCCAAATCCCAGTTCCGCGCGTGACGGGATTTGTAACCGTCACACCGCGAATTTCATTTCCATTGGCTGCCCGAATCGCTGCATCCTGATTTCCGATGACGTATTTAGTCTGCGTTTTTCCGCTACCTTGAATCAGAACGTTCGCGCCTTTGCTGTTCTCATCGCCGCGTAGAATCACACCGGGTTTCAGCACGATCGGGAATTGTTCGCCGCTTTGCTGGGTGTAGCTTCCGGGTGCAAGTTGAATTAGCGTTCCAGCACTGGCTTGCTGCATTGCAAACGTAATCGTGCGATAAGGAGCCGCATCGGTCTTTCCGGCGGTCGCTTGGTCGCTCCCTGTCGTGGGATTGACGTATAGAATCGTTGTGGTGGCAGGAGCCGGAGACGCTGTAGGAGTCGGGAGTTGGCTGGGTGTTTGAGCGATCGTCGGAGCGCCAAACGCGAGCAAAGCGAGTAGACCCAACTGAGTGGGAACGATCGCGCGGGAAAAGGGAAAGTTGCGAATGCCTAGACGTACCATAAGTCCTCTCATCTCAGAGTGGTAATGCAAGCGTGTATCTTATGGGGGATGACAAGCGAAAGCAGATGCAAGTTCCCCGATTGTGAGCTATTGCAATATACACAACTTATCGAAAAGTGGCGCACATCTGAATTGCAAGGACTTTTTTATCAGCAAAATACGGCGCTGATCCTAAGATAGTAGCTTTGCTGCGCTTTTCTTAGATACTAGAAAGATGACAGCCAGCGTGGAGTCACTATGTTATCGAAAGGATTTGAGATCGAAGTTTACACCGGAACACCACAAGGCGATGTTGTGGGAATGTCGGATCAGATTGTGGCAGCGCTCGATGGATTTGTGCGAGAGCCAGATAGCCGCAATGTGGAATACACTACACCGCCTTGTTTTCGGTATGAGCGATCGCTGTGTGATTTGGTCATGCCTCGTGTGCGATTACGCCAATTCCTCAAATCAAAAGGCGACTACACGCTTATTCCAGGCAGCACATTACCGCTAAAGGGACAGGGCGATCGCTTTTGGCGCTCTGATCCTGCAAATCCTTATCACGATTACATCGAGCAAACTTACGGAACAAAAGTTGTCACCGCCAGCGTTCACATTAACGTTGGAATGAGTGATCCAGAAGTATTAATGCGCGCCTGTCGATTAGTCCGAGTCGAAGCACCTTTGTATCTTGCTTTGAGTGCGGCATCGCCTTGGTTTAACGGCGAAATGACTGGCTTTCACTCGACGCGCTGGGGCTTATTTCCGAAAACGCCCGCTCATGTGCCCCTGTTTGAAAGTCATGCTCACTACATTCGCTGGACAGAAGAACAAATCGCGATCGGGACAATGCAAAATGTCCGCCATCTCTGGTCGGCGGTGCGTCCAAACGGCGATCGACGACCCTACAACTTAAATCGGTTGGAGTTAAGAATTTGTGATTTGGTGTCTGATCCGATCGCGCTTTTAGCCGTTACCGCATTATTAGAAGCCCGGTTGCATCAAGTCATCGAAAATCCGAGCCTTGATCCATTGCAGTTGAGCGAACTCAGCGCCGAAGATTTAGTCGAGATTACCGACGCAAACGAGGCAGCCGCATCTCGATCAAGTCTAGATGCAGAGTTGAAACACTGGAAAGATGGGACATCGATCGTGGCGCGCGATTGGATCGAGCAACTGTATGCAGAGATGTTTCCGATCGCTAAAAAACAAGGTTTTAGCTGTTTCTTGCTTCCAGTGAAGAAGATTCTACGTGAAGGAAATGAGGCGCAGCGTTGGCTCAAACTGAGTGAACAAGGCTTGAACAATCAAGAAATTCTGATGCGATCGATTCAAGCAATGCAAGTCCGAGAAGCAGAGCTAGAAGGGCAAATCTGTCAGTCACTCGCGGCTTAGATTAAGAAAGATTGAGGTGCATCAAGAAATATGTAGTTTGCGATCAAAATCGTGAGGAACTAAAGAAATTATGTAAAGATTATCTGACATATTTAATCTTTTAATTAATCTAACTCGAACGTGAGAGCGATTCGACAGATTTTTGCGCTTATCAATATTGGACAGTTATACAAGTCCGTCTTTGCTTAGCAACCATTTTTAAGTTTTGAGTATCTAGCTCAAAGCTGAATTTGAAAGCGAATGCTTGCACGGGGTTGAGGAGTCCAATGTCTGGGAGTGAGCGATCGATAACTCGTCAAGGCTTAGTTGTGTTGATTGACGGCGCGAGCTTGTTTGCGAGTGCTGCCGTATTAGAATTTGAGGTAGATTATGCAAAGTTGCTCAAGGTGCTAACCGTAGAGCGGCGATTGCTGCAAGCCCTGTTCTATACCGGAGTTAGCTCTGGCAATCTGCGACAGCGAGCTTTCTTACAATGGATGCAGAATCACAGCTATCGGGTAGTTAGTAAAGAACTGACGATCGCGGCAGACGGTTCAAAGCGCGCAGATTTATCTGTGGAACTGGCGATCGATATGGTGCTGTTTTCTTCGCAGTGTGAAGTGATTGTTCTTGTGACTCACAACGAAAATTTAGCATACGCAGTTAACGCCGCTGGCAATCACGGCGCGCAAATTGAACTCGTAGGGTTACGCCGCTGGATTAGCTCTGAGTTGATGAATCTTGCCGATCGCTTTATTGATTTGGAACTGATTCGATCGCAAATTCAGCGCGAGTCCATTTGATACTAGACGTGAGACTCCGTAAAGTAGTGCAAACATTCTTATATTACTTTTGCATGAAAAACCTATCGATCGAGAGTATGTAACGATAGTCTTTGTCGTTACAAACCCTAGTAAATCTGGTGATTGAACGATAAGGCTACACAAGTTGCATTTGTTATGAATACTGCCAACGCATAAAGGCATCACAAATCAATGTCAATTTTTGGGACAGAGTGTTAGCCCCACACCATAGAGGCTAATATTTTGTCCTTTTTTAACCGCCGAAAATCTTTTCCTGCATCGGCTGACAAAAAGGCTGTACACCCGTTTTGATCACATAAATGGCAACCGGAACTGCTAACCGCATCGGTAGTTCAGTCTGCGCGACGATCGTATCGACCACCGCACCTGACAAGCCATCTTCTAATTCTTCTTTTAGCTGCGCTTCACACAAAATATGTCGCCATCGCTTTGCCAATCCCACGATCCAGCCTTCGTTTGCTTCGGGTAACTGTCCGGATCGAATCGCCAACGCGATCGCTGCATCTTCTAGATCTCCGTCGCAGTCTTCGATCACGTCTAAAGCCGAAAGTGCGTTTGGGTGATCTGAAAGTTGTTCACGGAACAGTTCGAGGTCTTCGGGCGAAACGATAATCGACATACAACAGCCCCTGCAATTCTAGCTTTCTTCTGAACTTTCTTCGGATGATTCAGGCGCGTGTTCAAGCTCGGTCACCTCCTCGTGTGCCAGAGGTATCGCGTCTTTTTCTTCCGCCACAGGTTCAAACTCAATGGCTCTTGCTTCAGGCAGCGCTCTCTCGACTTGGGCAGGAAGTTCTAGCGGCTGAAGTTCGACCAACTCTGGCAACGCCACCAAGGGCTTTTCGACTTCTTTCACCGTAATCGGAATTTGCAGCGGCTGGAGTTCTTCGATCCAACACGACGCGATCGGTAATGTTTGATCCAAATCATCGAGGGCGCGCGGAATCACCATCACAGAATGCAGTTCTCCGACTCGTTCGGCTTCTTGCATTCCGACTTCGACCGCCATCGCCACATTTGCCACGGTTCCCCGCACGATCGCGGTACACAAGCCATCGCCGATCGTGTGATACGCGGTTAAAGTCACATCCGAAGACTTCAGCATCGCGTCGGCTGCCGCTACCATTGCTGGAAAACCGCGAGTTTCAAGCAATCCCACTGCGAGATTGCGAAATTGACTTGTGCCATGACTGCCAATCATTGCCGCGAGCTTGCTGCCGATCGGTAAAACTGCATCCAAATTCGGCATCGGTCGCGGAATAATCACCGTAGAGACTTTCATCCCAAATTGTTCGACTGTTTCGGCTCCAACTTCGACCGCGAGCCGCACATCCGAAATTCCGCCTCGCACAACGGCGGTACAGTAACCGCCGCCGATCATTTCATAGCCAACGAGCGTGACACCGGAAGACTTCAGCATCATATCGGCAGTGCCCACGATCGCGGGAAAACTTTGGGTCGAGACAAGACCAAGGGCTGTATCGAGATAACGATCTTGGCGGTTCATGGGCACGAGGGCGAGAATATTACTTTCATCTTAAAGCGATTCTGGATTAAGTTGCCCGATCGCCCAAGTCGTGTAAGTGCCGATCGGACTCCAGACCAAATAAGGAACGAGTAAGAGCGCGGCTGTGCCGGAAATTGGTAGAACGAGAACCGTTAGAATCAAGCCCAATACAAAGCCGAGACCGCCAACGATCGTGCCGTT
>CAXTDB010000090.1:10022-15301 GCA_964242045.1 uncultured Leptolyngbya sp.
CCGGGGAGTAAGCGACGATCGTGATTTCAACCAGGGCGTAGAATGCCATCAATCCCCAATTCTGCGTTTTTTCCCAAACGATGTAGGCTGACCAAGCACCGCAGATAAACACGATCGTCCAAATCAGCGGAATGGCTTTCTCAAACGTCAGCCATCTCGGACGCTGCAATCGATTAAACCATTTAATATCTTTGGGTCGAAGAATGCTGCTTCCTAACGCAATCAAGAAAGTGACACCGCCGATAACTAGCCAGGAAGGAAGCATACTCAACCGCTCCAAAAGATCAGATTTGCATTGTGTCAGAGATTGCGGCTGAAGGAATCGATCGCAGGAGTGAATTCAGGAGTAGAGTGGGTCATGATGTCACGAGTTAAAAGTCCGCTGCGTTATCCGGGCGGTAAATCGAAAGCGATCGACAAAATTCTTCCTCATATTCCGCTAAGTATTCGTGAATATCGAGAACCTTTCATCGGCGGTGGCTCGGTTTGTCTTGCAGTAAAACAGCTTTTTGGTAATCGAATCAAACACTATTGGATTAATGATTTGAACTTCGATTTATATTGCTTTTGGATGTTTGCAAAAACTGAGATTGAATCACTTGCAGATCAAGTAGAAAAGATTAAACAGAAATATACAGACGGAAGAGAATTATTTAACGACCTTACTCGTCAAGATTTAGTGTTAAGCGAGTTCGATCGAGCCGTTCGCTTCTTTGTATTAAATCGAATCACCTTTTCAGGTACAGTCGACTCAGGTGGATATTCTCAGCAAGCGTTTGAGCGGCGATTTACAGATTCATCGATCGAGCGGTTACGCAAACTGTCAATTCACTTATCTTCGATTCAGATTACGCAGGGTGATTATCAGAATCTATTGTTTCAGCCAGGAGACAACGTTTTTATTTTTCTCGACCCGCCTTACTTGAGTGCGACAAAATCAAAGCTTTATGGAGTCAGAGGAAAGCTACACACTGACTTTGATCATGAGCGATTCGCGAACAATATGCAGAATTGTTCGCATCAATGGCTGATTACTTACGATGATTCTCCCGAAGTTCGGAGATTGTTTAAGTTTGCTCACATCATCGAATGGACGCTTCAGTATGGCATGAACAACTACAAACAAACCTCTGCTGCTGAAGGTCGAGAGCTATTAATCAAAAACTATTAATGCTTCTGAGTGAGATTTGAACACAAAGCGGGACGATCGCAGCTTTGATCCAGCAAATTGTCTAAGTCCAGATTCCAGCTTGTTAATCCTAAGCGATCGCTAGTACTCAAAAGCTTTTTTGGCTGAAAGGCAACACTTGCAACTCGATCCTCTGTGCCGATTAAGGTTTTGATTAATTCTCCGGTTTCAACGTTCCAAAGTTTGATCGTCGTGTCATCGCTGCCAGAAGCTAACACCGAACCATTTTGATTAAAGCTTAAAGATGTAACACCGCCAGTATGGCTAACCAAAGTTTGACGGAGTTTTGCTTCATTCACTGCCCAAAGTTGAATCGTATTGTCCCAGCTTGCAGAAGCGAGTGTTTTCCCGTCAGGACTAAATGCGAGGGCTGCGATCGCGAGTTTATGTTTTCCAAGAATCGTGGAAGTTTTACGATCGACATCCCACAATCGAACGGTATTATCGGCACTTCCCGAAGCTAAACGCCCGTCGGGACTGTAACTTAAACTAGTCACTGCATCAGTATGACCTTGCAAAATCGTTAGTAGCTTTCCTTCGATCGCCCAAATCTTAATTGTTCGATCAGCACTGGCAGAAGCGAAACTTTGTCGATCGGGATTGAAGCTCAAAGCAGTTACACGATCGTTATGTCCTGCAATTGTTCTAATCAGCTCTCCGGTCTCGATGTTCCAAAGCCGAATGGTTTTATCGACACTTGCAGAAATGAGCAACGTATTATCCGGGCTGATCTGAATCTGGGTGATCGGAGCCGTATGACCCTTTAAGCTGAGAAAATCATTGTTGTGTTGCAGTTGAATGCTATTGTCAGGAGCCGCGATCGCGATAATGCTTCCGTCTGCGTTCACGCTCATGGCGGATAGACCCGTATTCAGTCGCGGTAAAGGATTTACTTGCCAAATTCGCGCCGTTTTATCTGCACTCGCGCTTAAGAGTTGAGAACCCGCAGGACTAAAACTAACGTGCAGCACTGCGGCTTCATGTCCCTGAATGGTTTCGAGCGGCTCGCCTTTTAAGTTCCACAATCGAATAGTTTTATCGATCGAGCCTGTCGCGATCGTCTGTCCATCCGGGCTATAACTCGCTGTACTCACGCGATCGCGATGTCCTTGTAACGTTGCAATCTCTTTTCCGTTCAATGTCCAAAGCTTCGCAACAGTATCGCCGCTGGTGAGAAACGATTGACCATTCGGAGCTAGCATCACACTGTTTACTCGATCGTTGTGAACTATAAAGCTTTTGAGTGCAGCCGATTTACCGACCTGCCAGAATTTGACTGTGCCATCTTCGCCCCCCGAAATGATTTGTCGATCGTTCTGACCAAATACCACACTGTTCACCGATCCTTTGTGTCCTCGAAAGGTTTGAGCTTCTTTGAAGTCATCGAGTTGCCACAGTTTAACCGTGCCATCTCTGCTACTCGAAATTAGCGATCGATTGTTCGGACTAAATTGCACATCTGTTACCCAATCCTGATGTCCGCTCAAAGTCTGCAACAGCTTTCCCTCACGATTCCACAGCTTAATTGTTTGATCTGCGCTTGCTGTTGCGATTCGTTGATTATCAGAGCTAAATGTGACTGCAAGAACACGATCGCGGTGTCCAGTTAAATCTTTGAGCCATTGACCTTCACGCGACCAGAGTTTAACCGAATTATCATTGCTCACGGTTGCGATCGTTTGACCATCGAAACTGATGCGAACATCATTCACAGATTGAGTATGACCTGTGAGACGAATCAATTCTTGGGTTCGAGAAATTGCTTGCTGTAAAGTAGCGATCGCATTGATTCTCACCGCATTCGGGATAAAGTTCCACAGTTGATCAATCTGTTTTAACTGTCGTCCAGCTTTGATCGCTGCGGTTAATGATTCTAATTGCTGATTTGAGTTGAGTAGAGCTTCAGATGAAGCGGAAAGGGCTTGGATTTCTCGGATCTGAGCATTGCGCTGATTCCAGAGTGCAAAGCCGCTAAAACCGACAGCAGCAAAGGCAAATGTTGCGATCGCGATGATCGTGCGCTGAGCGCGCTTTAAACGACGCTTTAGCGCAATCCTTTCACCTTGGCGCGCTTCTAGACTCGCTTTAATTAACGCTTGAGCATCTTGGCTCAATTCATCGCTGTACTTTGCATAAAGTTCTTCTGCTTCTGCAAGTCGCATTCCTCGCAGCAATAAATCGGGCGGACGACGACTTTTTCTCCATTCGATCGCGAATTGTTCGATTGGGCGTTGCACGTTTAGCCGATTGTGGTTCTCGTCAAGCCATCCGCGCAAAGTAGACCAATGCCGAATTAGAATTTCGTGCGATAGCTCGATCGTATCGGTGTTGATCACAATCAGCTTTGCCGCACTCAGCGATCGTAATGTGCGAACGACTACATCTTGAGGGTATTTTGCGCTGGATAACTCTGACTTTAAAACGCTACGCCGCATATCTTCTGTCCCTTCTCCTCGCTGTATCAGAGACAAAAAGATCCAACGCGCGCACTGTTGTTCATCATGATCTAAATCGTTGTAAACGGATTGTGCTTTGTGGTCTAATGCACCTTGCAACGTTCCGATTTCAGTTTGATAGGCTTCGAGTGTTAGTGATCTTTGTTGCCAGAGTTGCTCTAACGCGAATTCTAGGATTGGTAAATCTCCGGGTGTTCTGACACCTTGTGAGGCAGAGCCACCGAGTTCTTGCAGCAACACTTCTATTAATTCCGGTTCTACAGTCGCTCCGACTTGTTCGGCGGGACGCACGATGACTTCACAGTACTGCTCATCGCTCAAGCAAGGCGGAACTAGAATGCTCGATCGCTGTAAAATCGCTGCAAGTTGCGGAACTTCTAAGCCTGCCGCAACAAAATCGGCTCTTAAAGTCAGAACAAGACGAAAGCGATCGCTTGTGTATTCAAGTGCTTCCAAAATGATGTCGAGAAAGTCTTGTCGAACATATTCCGAACAGAGCGCGAACAATTCCTCGAACTGATCAATGACTAACAACACCATCGGCTCAGGTCGAGTTCGGAGCCATTGCACTAAGCCTGCGGTTCCTTGATACAACAATCCTTCGATCTGGTCTTGTTCGTCTGGATCAGCTAAACATCGCACTAAAGCATCAAACGGTCGATCGCCCGGACACATTCGCTGAATCCTCCATCGTTCACTGCCCGCAACGCGCTTTCCCAGGCGTAACTGTGCCATCAGTCCCGCTTGCACGATCGAAGATTTTCCACTTCCCGATGCCCCAATGATGACTAAACAAGCTTGTTGCTGAACGGTCTGTAAAAGCTGCTGCGTCAGTGCTTCTCGTCCATAAAAAAACTCAGCATCCTTTTCTGTAAATGCCTGCAATCCCCGATAAGGACACCCATTCAGATCGGAGCTTCGATACACTTGCTGTTCTGAGAAGACCTCGATCGCAGCTTGTGTGCTTGATAGCCAGGTATGGAGCGCAATTTTTCCGGCTAACACGAACTGAAGTTGAGTTATCCAAGCTGCAACCGGATAGCCCGATCGATCCGTTGCAGTCTTCAAGGTTTCGATCAGCGATCGAGTAAACAGTTCTGCTTCATTTCGAGGAGAAGCTGCCGCAATCAAACACTGTCCCTGTTCTCGCTGCAACTCTTCGATCCAATCTGCCAAATCACCCGCACCTGGACAATCGAGAATTACAATCTGTTGAGCGACCGCACTTTGGCGCAAAGCTTGTCGTAACCACGATCGAGAGATTCGCTCAGTTCCCAAAATCAAACAGGGTTCACCTTCTACAGTTGTTCCAACTTTGGCGCGTAGATAAAGTAAAACGATTGTTGCTCCAGCAGTTTGTAGCTTGGCTTGAATGCTCGATCGAATCGTTTCCCAATCCTCGAAATGATACGCTAACTCGAATCCAGTGTTCAGCCGCTTACTTAATTGCAGCGTTAAACTGTGATTTGAAACGGCATCAATTACCATGGCTTGACGCGAAGGAAGCGCGATCGACTTTGATTTCATCCCTAACACGAACTGTTCTAAGTTATCAGCAACTCGCTTCGGAGTTTGCAGCGGATACTCTGGCTGAAGTTGCTCACCCCGTTCTCGTCTTTGTTGATTGAGCAATC
>CAXTDB010000091.1:0-15296 GCA_964242045.1 uncultured Leptolyngbya sp.
ACGGAAAAACGGTTCGCTGGTATTCCCTGGTTGTGGGACTGATCGATTTTCTGCTCATCGTCTACACCTTTTACACCCGATACGACTTCTCTAACCCCGAAATGCAGTTGGTGGAGCGTTATGCCTGGGTTCCTCAGATTGACCTAAACTGGTCGGTCGGGGTCGATGGGTTGTCGATGCCGCTTGTCATTCTCACAGGATTTATCACAACGCTGGCAATTTTGGCGGCTTGGCCCGTTACCTTTAAGCCTCGCCTGTTTTACTTCCTGATGCTGATTATGTATGGCGGACAAATTGCCGTCTTTGCCGTTCAAGACATGCTGCTGTTTTTCCTATCGTGGGAACTTGAGCTTGTTCCAATCTATTTTCTGCTGTCCATTTGGGGCGGAAAAAAACGTTTGTATGCGGCGACAAAGTTCATTCTTTACACGGCAGGCGGTTCGCTGTTTATCTTAGTTGCAGCTTTAGCGATGGCATTTTACGGCGACACCCCGACATTTGATATGCAGACCTTGGCGCACAAACAATTCCCTCTAACCTTTCAGTTATGGATTTATGCAGGGTTCTTGATTGCGTATGCGGTGAAACTGCCGATCATTCCGTTACATACTTGGCTGCCCGATGCTCATGGTGAGGCGACGGCTCCGGTTCACATGCTGCTGGCAGGAATTCTGCTGAAAATGGGCGGATATGCTCTGATTCGGATGAATGCCGAAATGCTGCCTGCGGCTCATGCGATCGTCGCTCCTGCCTTGGTCATTTTGGGGGTCGTTAATATCATCTACGCTGCGTTAACTTCATTTGCTCAGCGCAACCTCAAACGCAAGATTGCTTACTCTTCGATCTCACACATGGGCTTTGTGCTAATCGGGATCGCCTCGTTTACCGATCTCGGTTTAAGCGGTGCGGTGCTGCAAATGGTGTCGCATGGTTTGATCGGGGCGAGTTTGTTCTTCTTGGTGGGGGCAACGTACGATCGAACTCACACCCTGATGCTCGATGAGATGGGCGGTGTGGGTAAGCAAATGCCGAAGATCTTCTCGATGTTTACCGCTTGCTCGTTGGCATCGCTGGCATTACCAGGAATGAGCGGATTTGTCGCAGAACTCATGGTGTTTGTTGGATTTGCGACGAGTGATGCCTATAGCTTGCCGTTCCGAGTCATTGTGGTTGGTTTAGCAGCGGTTGGGGTAATTCTGACACCAATTTATCTACTCTCAATGCTGCGCGAGATTTTCTACGGTCCTGAAAACAAAGAGCTAACATCACACGAAAACCTGATCGATGCGGAACCGCGTGAGGTTTTCATTATTGCTTCGCTGCTCGTGCCGATTATTGGGATCGGATTCTATCCGAAGATGCTGACGCAAATCTACGACTCGAAAACGGTGCAACTAACTGCACGTTTACGCGATGAAGTTCCGACGTTGGCAAATCGCAAAGCGGATACGATCGCGGCTCAAGCCACGACTGCTCCTGACATCCGATAGTTCATTTACCTCAATTGATTCACTGAAAAATCCGACTTTCTTCTACACGGTCTCGTGCAGAAGAAGGTCGGATTTTTAGTGTTCGATCGAAGGCTGTCTACATCGACGGGCTGCGTCTCTCAGCCCAGCAGATTCTTCCGAGCGCGTTCCTGCCGAGATTCTGCCTCTTCCATCAGTTTGGCAAAATCTTCGATCGCTTCTCCCGGATGATTTTCCAGCACCTTTGTTGAAAGCGAAATCCGACCGCGCCCTTCATCCAAATCCACAATCATCGCTTTAATCACTTGCCCGACCTGAAAGAGTGAGGACAGCGATTCAACATAGTTTTTGCTGATTTGATTGATGTGGAGCAATCCGGTTGTGCCTTCAAACTCGGCAAACGCGCCAAACGGTTTGAGGCTGGTAATTTTCGCTTCGACCAGTTGACCGACTTCTAGCTGACTAAAGTTTGCGGCTCGTGCGGCAAGGCGATTCGATAAAACGATTTTGTTGCGATCGCGGTCCAACTCCAAGAAAGTCGCTGATAAATTCTGTCCTTTGAGCGCGTCGAGGTCTTCGCGTTCGACCAAGTGCGATCGCGGAATGAAGCCTCGCAGTCCTTGCACATCAACCGTCACGCCGCCTTTGTTTGACCCCGTGACGCGAACCTGCAAACTCTGATTTGTCGCCTGCAAATCGGCGAGACGTTCCCAGACTTTTTGGACTTCAAGCTGACGTAGGGAAATCGTGACGCGCCCATCTGCATCTTGTTCGCGCACAATCATGAATTCGCGTTCTTCATCGAGTGGCAGCACCGTAGAGACATCGGTGACTCGTCGCACACTCGCTTCCTCGATCGGCAAAAACGCCGGAGATTTTCCGCCAATATCGACTAATGCGCCATCGCTTTCGTAGCTAAACGCCTTGCCTGTCACCAGTTTCCCTTTTTGAAACTCGTAATCGTGCTGTTCTAGGGCTTTAGCAAAATCTTCCATCGAAAAGGAAGCGTCAGTCGATCGAGATTGCATTGCAGTTTGATTCCTAAAAAATACGGTGTGCCAGTTAACTAGCTTTTCAATTTTAGCCGCATAAGACAAAAGCCTCACGTCAATGATTGTTGAAAGACTGATCGGACGAATTCAAATCAGGCACAAAACTGTATCAACCCTTAAATGTCCTCTTTTTCTCCTATCTGTGCCGCAAGTTGGCGAACCGTTTCTAAAGTGTCAATTTCTTCTGGTGGCTTGTCAGAGCGGATGCGAACAATTCGGGGAAATCGCAGCGCATAGCCACTTTTATGCCGCTTTGAGATTTGGACACGATCGAAGGTGACTTCCAGTACGATCTTCGGCTCCACGGTTCGGACTCGACCATGTGCGAATTCTTGCAGCGTATGCTGTTTGAGCCAGTCGGACAGTTCTTGAACTTCCGCATCGGTGAGTCCTGAATAAGCTTTTCCTACGTTTAATAGCGTTGGATCAGCTTCACTGGCACGAACCGCAAACGTAAAGTCTGAGAGAAATCGGCTGCGTTTTCCAGTTCCCACTTCAGCCGCTGTGATCACAACATCCAAGGTTGCGATCGCCCGTTTCACTTTCAGCCAGTCTTTTCCTCGCTTTCCGGGTTTGTAAGCTGACTGTAATTGCTTCACCATCAAGCCTTCATTTCCGCGATCGCGCGCTGCCTGAAACTCTTGCTCTAAAGTTGCGACATCTAGAAATTGCTGAGAAATTGCTCTACGGAGTCGAGTAGACGCGAGATTGAGAGACTCTAAGATCGATCGTCGAACGGTATAAGGTTCCTCGATCAAAACTCGCCCGTTACAATACAGAACGTCATAAGCGATAAACGCAACTGGAGTCGATTGCAAGAGTTCATCGCTCAATGTTTTTCGTCCTAATCGTTTCTGCAAATCCTGAAACGGTAAAATCCGTTCTTCTTGAATCGGCACAATCTCGCCATCGAGAATCAATCCTGCGCCGTCGATTTTGAGAGTCGCTAAGGACTGTACTAAGTCAGGAAACGTTGCGGTGATTTCATCTAGAGTACGAGAAAATAGAGCAACTCGAACGCCCGCGATCGTCGTTCCGTGTAGCGGTCTATGGTCTGAGCCGACCGGAGCAATATGAACCTGAGCGCGAATTCCATCGTATTTATCTTCGATCGCGAATCCAGCGGGCATTCGCTGCATGATTTCCTCGAAGGTTTCGACCGGGCTTGCCAGCATAAACTTGATTGGATGAAACAGTTGCATTTGTGCGGTATCAAGCTGCTGATGTCGAGCGAGTACGGCAGTTTCTCCAATGTCTCCGGTAAGCATATTCACCCATTGAATTCGCGAAACGGGCAGGTTGGCGAGTCGCGCGATCGCGTCTTCGACCGCACCTTCGCGCAGTCCGATCCGCAGATCTCCGGTCATGAGCTTGATTAAATATTTCGCTTCGAGGGCAGTCGATCGTTGAAGCAGATCGACAATTTTCGCGACTTTTCGCTGATTGCCGCGCGTTTCGACTAACGCTGAAAACGCCTCTGCAACTTCAGAAAGTTGCAAAACTGGAACGATCGAATCGGGCAGAACATCAACTGCAACTTCTCCTAAGTCTCCTCGCTTCACTAATTCTGCTTGCAGGGTATCGAGTTCGGCTCCGCTTGCGACTTGAAGTGCGTTGAGCAATGCCGCTCCGCCCACTTGCAAGACTCGCTGATCCGCTTGCGGAAAGGTTGAACCTGCAAAATACCGCGCCGCGAGACGCAAATCCGCATCGTCGAGCGGTGTAAAGTAGCGTCCCAAAATCTCAGCTTTTGCGAGTCGCTTTGTAGTGGCGGCTATCTGCTCGGCAGCGATCGCAAATCGATAAAAAGCGTTAACGGCGACTGGAAGCGTGTCAGGTTGTGCGAGATTCAGGTCAGTCATTCACGATTTACGATTCAACTGCTCGATCGAATCGCAACTTTCACTCTGTTTCCTCTTTCATCGGCAGGATTTTAAGATCAATCTTGTTCAAATACTTTTCCCAATGCAGCAGGGGGCGTACTGCGAATCAGTTCCGATGCGGTATTGTCGATCGGGGACGGTAATAGTTTTAGCAATCGCTCTAACCAATCGCTCGAAGTTAAAACGAGCAGCAGAATCATCAATAGAAACGGAGCCACAGTAAATACTTGAGTTGGAACATCGGGGATAGTACTTTGAGCAACACCTGCCAGCGATTGTAAAATTCCAAAAAGGTAACAGCTAATCGCGACTCTCAAAGGATTCCAGCCGCCGAAAATGACGATCGCTAACGCAATCCAGCCGTATCCCGCCGTATGCAACTGACTCCAGCCTGCCTTGAAATTCAGCGAAAAGGCTGCCCCTGCAATTCCCATCAGCGCGCCACCGATTAGCGTGTAAACGTAGCGCATTAACACCACATTCGTTCCTCTTGCAAATGCCGCATTCGGTTGTTCTCCGATCGCTCTTAGCATTAATCCAGCACGAGTGCGGTAGAAATAAATCCAGACAAGCGCGATCAATAAATAGCTTAAATACACCAGCCAATCGCTCTGAAAGAACAGCCGCCCGATTAGCGGAATATCTTGTAGCACTGGAATTCTAAAACTCGGAACCGTAGGACCTGGAATTCTCACAAACGCATTGCCAAGAAACGAGGATAAACTTGCGCCCAATAGCGCCAGCACAAAGCCGATCGCAACTTGAGACTGTTTTAGCGTGAGTGCCCCAAACGCCACAATCAAGGCAAATGCCGCCCCCACGAGTCCCGCTCCCGCGAATCCCAGCAGCAAACTTGGAACCGTTCCTGTAGCTTCGAGGGTTTTGGCGATCGCGAATCCAGTCATCGCCCCCATTAAAATCGTGCCTTCTGCCGAAAGGTTAATTACACCTGCGCGCTCGCCGATCGTTTCTCCGAGTGTGGCAAACACTAGCGGAGTCGAGGTCGCGATCGCCGTCGCAAAAATCGGAATCAGTTGAGCCGCATCCATGATTTATCAGCAAAGTTTTGCTTACTGTATCAAATTCCAATCCGCCGTGATACATCAAGCTTCATGCTGGGCTGGATTCTGCTCTAACGATTCGTTGTGTTCGACGTTGCGTTCGTACCAGCGCATTAATGGGGTGGAAGTGATCCCGTGTAATAAAACTGAAATGACGATCGTCCAAAACGTAATCCAGGCGATTTGCTCCCCATCGTCGCCTTTGAGTCCGTGACCGAAAACATACGCGAGATAGTAGATCGATCCGACTCCTCGGATGCCGAACCAGCCATAAAGCCACCGAGTCGCAGGATGCACTTTTAAGCCGATCGTACTAATCCACGCTCCGATCGGTCGAATCACAAAAATCAAGCTAAATGCGATCAGAAACGCATCGCCTGCAAAATTCAACATCGGCTGAAATCGCAGCATCGATCCGAGTAGTAAAATTGTTCCAATCTCTGCAAGCTTTTCTAATCGCTCGATGAAATGAAGCTGATTCTCGGTATATTCAACGTTCCGTCGTCGTCGCATCGCAATTCCTGCGACAAAAACGGCTAAAAATCCATATCCATTCGCCAACTCAGTCACTGCGTAGGTAATGAAAATTGTGCTAAGTGCGACGAAATCTTCCATCAAATCGTCGGAAGTGCGAAAGGGTTCGAGTTTTTTATCGATCGCTTTCACTGCTTTCGCCACAATGAAGCCAACCACGATTCCCGCCGAAATCGCCCAAATCACATCAACGAGTAGCCATTCTCTGAACCAAGTGTGCCAATCGCCTTTTTCGATCGAGTGAATGCCAAAGTAAACAAACGGAAATGCTAGCGCGTCATTTAGTCCGCCTTCGGATGTGATTCCAAACCTTAATTCATCGCGATCGTGCGGATCTTCAAGCTGCACTTCTGAAGCGAGAACCGGATCAGTCGGAGCTAGAATTGCACCTAAAAGAATCGCTAATCCCCACTCTAATTTGAGAATAAAATGCGCGATCGTGGCAATCGAGAAAATCGTAATCGGCATTAACAAACCAATTAATCGAGTCGTCGATCGCCATGCCCAAAATTGCATCGGGCGATTCATTTTCAGTCCGCAACTAAATAGCGAAATTAAAACAACAATTTCGGCAACTCGCTCTAAAAAATTGGCATCGGGGCGAATCTGAATCAGATTCAATCCATAAGGACTGAGGACAATGCCGACAAGTAAATAAATCAGCGCATAAGAAAGCGGCAGTCGGGCAATCCATCCCGATCCCAGCGTCACCGTTAGCAACAGTAACCCGATGACCAGTAGATCAAGAATGTAAACGTCCACAAGCGCACTCCCATATTGCATTCGTTCTTCACTCTAATGGGGAGCGTGAAACAGACCTATTGATCTGCTGATAGATTCTCAGTCATTCTCAAGGCTTACGAATATAGCCCCATTTATCGTTGAGTTTGACGCGGGCTAATCCTTCGTGAAATGAGCCTGCTTCTTCAAATTGAGGCGCGATCGCGATTTTCCCCGTCGAATCAATATAGCCCCATTTTTCTCCGATTTTGACAGGCGCAAATCCATCGAGAAAACTTGATGCAAAGTCATATTTTAGCTCGATTACAAGCTTGCCAGATTTATCGATATAGCCCCATTTTTTATTAGTTTCAACTAACGCTAATCCGTTAGAAAAATCAGAAGCAAAAGAATACTGAGGCGCGATCGCAATTTTTCCACGGGAATCGATGTAGCCCCAACGATCGCCGATGCGAATCCGTCCCATCGAATCTGCCAGATTAAACGCGCCATCGAATTGAGGTTGTGCCACAAACTGACCGCTCTGATTGATGTAACCCCATTTTTTCCCGATTCGTGCTGCTGCTAAACCTGCCGAAAATCGCCAAGCATCATCGAACTTTGGATCGATCGTCGTTTTCCCGGTTTGATCGATGTAGCCGTATTTCTCACCGAGTTTTACGGCTGCGAACCCTTGAGAAAAGCCTGAAGTTAAATCGAATTGCGGCGGAATCACGACTTCACCCGTTGGCTTGATAAATCCGTAGCGGCGATTAACTCGAATCGCTGCTAGTCCTTCCTGAAATTTGGAAGCTTGCTCATATTTTGGCTCGATCGCAAAGTCGCCTTGTCGATTGAGATAGCCGAACAATCCGCCGAGTTTGACGATCGCCAATCCTTCAGAAAAAGGCGCGTAAGCTTCAAGCTCTATTTTTGGAGTTACTGTAAGTTTGCCAGCGTGGTCAATGTAGCGAAACTCTCGTCCGAACTGTACCAATGCTGCCCCTTCAGCAAAGTCAGAAGCACTATCAAACTGATTCTTAATTGCCATTGAAGTGGGAGTGTCCGCGATCGCGCGTTGTTCGATCGCAATCTTAGACGGAGCCGTACAAGCACCCACTGTTCCCACTAGAGCTGCAAGCAAAAGGAAGCGAAACATAATCGCACTGTCAGTAACTCATAGGCTTCAGTTTAGCGAGGAACAGAATTCTCGACAGCAAAATTTTAAGGAAACGATCCAAGCTACACTAAAGCCATCGTTGCGAATCGCGCAATTAGGTATGGATATCACATTATTAGTTAAATCGCTGGAATCCGGAGAGTTTGAGGCTTCTGTGTTGGAATTGCCTGCGTATCGAGTCAAAGCAGAATCGCGTGAATTAGCGATCGGGGGCTTAAAGGATGCTTTACTCAATCAAGTCAAAGATGCGGAAGCACTAGCGTGGAAACTTCCCGTTAATCAGACCGACCAGGAACCATCTTGGCTAAGATTTGCAGGTATTTTCAAGGATAATACTGACTTTGCTGAGATGATGCAACAAGTCCAAGCAGCGCGAGAAGCATGGGGTGATGAAGAAATGGACGAAGCGGAATATCGGCGTTGAATCATGTTTATTCTGGATACGGATCACGTCTCGCTGTGGTTGAGAGGGCATCCACTGATTAAAGTTAAGGTTGCAGAATCAGCACCGAGCATTTTTTTGACAATTATCACAATTCAAGAACTATTTAATGGCTGGGTAGGGCGGTTGAATGATACAAGTGATGCTGCTCTTGTGATCGAGCGATACGAAAGTTTTTGGCAGACTGTAGATTTCGTGCGTCAGTTTCCGATTTTGAAGTTTGATGTGAATGCGGATGCCTATTACGTTAAGGTTCTGCTTGAGAATGCTAATTTGCGAAAAAAGCGACTTCGGCAGGATTTAAGAATTGCGGCAATTGCGCTTTCTCAAGAGGCAACGATCGTGACTCGGAATCAACGTGATTTTGGACAGGTTCCGGGTCTGAAAATTGTGGATTGGTCGATCGACGAACGTTGAATGCAGTTCTTTAGAAGAACGATCGAAGCAAGGAGCCTACCCAAATTCGCGCTAGATTAAGAGCCTGTATCGTGATTTCAAGCGTTTATGCACCGAATTGCCGCGACCCCCGGAGGCTGGACTCCTGATTTAGAAGGAGTAGTCTTCATCGAGCAAACTCCCGCCCCGATCGTTATCATTACGGCGGCAGATACCGATATTCAAACGCTCTCAGGCGCGATCGCACAATTGCCCGCTGAGTTTCCAGAAGTGCGAGGCGTAAATCTACTTCAGCTTCAGCAGCAATTGACGATCGATACGTATGCAGAAGAAGTTTTAGAAGCGGCAAAGGTGATTGTGCTGCGGATTATTGGGGGTCGATCGTATTGGTCGTATGGCTTGGAAGTGGTGCGCGAAACCGTGAGTCAGTCGGGTGCAACGTTGATTGTGCTGCCGGGAGACGACCGACCGGATCTCGATTTGATGAGCCATTCGACGGTTCCGTTTGCTCAAGTAGAACGGGTGTGGCGCTATTTCAACGAAGGCGGAGTAGAGAATTATCGCAACGGGCTTCAGTTTTTAGCGAAGACTTATCTAAGGGTTGCGGGTGAAGTGATTGATCCACAAGTTGTACCGCGTGTGGGATTGTATCGAACAGGTGTGAATTGTAGCTATCGGGCTGGAAAATCTTGCAGCGCGCGCAAAGTTGGGATTTTGTTTTATCGCGCGCATTATTTGTCGGGGAATACTTCGGTGATCGATCAACTGTGTGCGGCGTTGTGCGATCGCGATCTCTGTCCGGTTCCGGTTTTTGTTTCGTCGCTGCGCGATCCAGATGTTCAAAGCGAATTGCTAACGTATTTTCAGCCGAAGGATCAGAACGCAATTGATATTCTTCTGAACACAACCAGTTTTTCGCTTTTGTCTGCGGTTCCATTTGGGGGAACAACTTCTTCGGGTGCGCCGGAATTATGGAAAATACTAGATGTTCCGGTGCTGCAAGTGATTTTGAGCGGAGGCACGATCGAACAATGGCACGAACAATTAAGAGGACTTTCACCGCGCGATACAGCGATTAACGTGGCATTGCCCGAAGTCGATGGGCGAATTATTAGTCGAGCGATTTCATTTAAATCTGTGCAGGCGAAACATCCAGCGCTGCAAACTGAAGTGGTGACTTATCAAGCGGTGCGCGATCGCGTTGAATTTGTGGCGGAATTAACGCGCAACTGGGTCGAGTTGAGGCGGAGTGAAATTCGCGATCGACGAGTCGCGCTGATTTTGGCGAACTATCCCACGCGCGATGGTCGGTTAGCAAATGGAGTTGGACTCGATACACCCGCAAGCTGTATCGAAATTCTCAAAGCGCTACAACGTCAAGGATATACGGTTAAGGATATTCCTGAGAATGGTGATGAATTAGTTTCGAGATTAACAAAAGGCGTGACGAATGATCCAGAAGCGAGAGAATTACGCACAGTGAATCAATCACTATCGTTATCAGAATATGAAACGTATTTTTCAACGTTACCTGTTCAGCAATCGATACTCGATCGCTGGAATTCACCCTCAGACTCATTCGCAATTCCTGGGATTCAACTCGGAAATATATTTGTCGGAATTCAGCCTGCGCGCGGATATGATCTCGATCCTTCTTTGAACTATCACGCACCGGATTTAGAGCCGACTCACAATTATTTAGCGTTCTATTATTGGGTGAGAAAAACTTTCGGCGCACAAGCGATCGTGCATGTCGGCAAACACGGCAATCTTGAATGGCTCCCAGGAAAAAGTGTGGCACTGTCTGAGAATTGTTTTCCTGAAATTGCGATCGCAGCTTTACCGCATTTCTATCCGTTTATTGTGAATGATCCGGGTGAAGGCTCTCAAGCGAAACGGCGCGCTCAAGCGGTGATTTTGGATCATCTTACGCCCCCGATGACTCGTGCCGAACTTTATGGCGGATTACAGAAATTAGAGGCGTTGATCGATGAATATTACGAAGCGCAAAATCTTGATCCGTCGCGGTTGAATGTGGTTCGCGATCGCATTCTCGCTCTCGTTGAACAAGACAATCTCAAATCTGAGCTTCCAAGCGATTCTGAGTCGATTTTAGATTTGATTACCAATACCGATCGCTATCTTTGCGAATTGAAAGAAGCACAGATTCGAGATGGATTACACATTTTTGGACAGTGCCCAGAAGGACGGCAATTAAGGGATTTGATTGTGGCGATCGCACGTCATCCGCAACCAAATCGAATCGGATTGACTAGAGCAATCGCGGAAGATTGGAAGCTCGATTTTGATCCGCTCACAACTGATCCTGTAGAACCCTTAAACGATCAGTTTAGAACGGTCGGAGATGCGATCGCGGCAATTGAAACCGAAGCGGCGAATTTAGTCGATCGACTCGATCGCATTCCCCAAGGTCGCGCCTACACAAGCGAACTCAACTGGATTCAAACCTTTTTGCTGCCAGCATTGCAAAACACGCATCAAGAAATCGATTTTCTTCTCCACGGCTTGAACGGGGGATACATTCCCGCTGCGCCATCAGGTGCGCCGACTCGCGGACGACCGGAAGTACTGCCCACTGGACGCAACTTTTATTCGGTAGATATTCGAGCCATTCCAACCGAAAGCGCCTGGCAAGTGGGACGAAACGCCGCAGAAGCGATCGTTGAACGTTACACCCAGGAAAACGGCGAATATCCGCGCACGATCGGGCTTTCAATTTGGGGAACCTCAACGATGCGGACAGGCGGAGATGATTTGGCGGAAGCCTTGGCGTTATTAGGAGTTCAGCCTGTTTGGGATGGGATTTCTCGGCGCGTGGTGGATTTTGAGATTTTGCCGTTGTCGATCCTGGGTCGTCCGCGTGTCGATGTGACTTTGCGAATTTCGGGATTTTTCCGCGATGCCTTTCCGAATTTGATCGATTTATTTGATCAAGCGGTTGCCGCGATCGCACAACTCGATGAGCCGTCCGAGCAAAATCCGCTTGCAGCCCAGGTGAAACAAGAAACGCAGACTTGGCAAGATTCTGGATTGAGCCTAGAACTCGCGGATCGTCGATCGCGTCATCGCATTTTCGGCTCGAAACCCGGTGCTTACGGAGCGGGACTGCAAGGATTGATCGAGTCACAGAATTGGGAAACCGATGCAGATCTCGCTCGCGCTTATATTAACTGGAGTAGTTACGCTTATAGTAGTTCTGGTGTTGCTCAATCTGCTCCTGAAGCATTCCAAAATCGATTAAACGAAATGCAGATTGTTTTGCAAAATCAAGATAATCAAGAACACGATTTACTCGATTCAGATGACTACTATCAGTTTCAAGGCGGATTAACCGCAGCGGTTCGATCGACGCAAGGCAAAAACCCGACGACTTATTTTGGCGATCATTCTCTGCCCGAAAATCCGAAAATTCGATCGCTCAAACAACAAATTGCCCGCGTATATCGATCGCGCGTTATTAATCCCAAATGGATCGCAGGCGCAATGCGACACGGATACAAGGGCGCATTTGAACTCGCAGCGACGATCGACTTTCTGTTCGCTTATGATGCTACGGCTCAGTGCGTTGAAGACTATATGTATCAAGGCGTTACCGAAGCGTATTTATTCGATGACAAGGTGCAGAACTTTATTCAATCGAAAAATCCTTGGGCACTGCGAGACATGGCAGAACGACTGCTCGAAGCGAATCAGCGCGGATTTTGGCAACAAGCAGAGCAAAAAACATTAGACCAATTAAGAACGATCGTGCTAGAAGCGGAGGGCGTGATCGAAGCACAGATTTCTTAGCTAGGATCTCAAATTTCAGCCATAATAATCAAGCTGTTCTCAACAAACCAATGGATCGCTCTCTCCCGCTGATTAAATTTCCGGTGTCTTGGACATTAGTACTCGTGATTACGATCGCGTTATTGTTCAATACGCCGATCGCTCGGACTGCAAAACCGTTAAGTGAATTAAAAATCGCGCTGCAAGTTTCAGAATCGACTCCCACAGGTCGATCGCGTCGTTGGATTACGCTGCCGCTACTCGGTTTCTAATCTTGTAGAATCGTACAGCACAGAGTTTCCACAGGCTGTATGCCTTACCGCTATCTACTGTTCTACAAACCCTACAATGTGTTGAGTCAGTTTAGCGATGATTCGCTGAACCCACGGGCGACGCTCAAAGACTTTATCCCAATTCCCGATGTTTACCCAGTGGGACGGCTCGATCACGATAGCGAAGGATTAATGTTGCTCACCGACAACGGACAACTGCAACATCGACTTAGCGATCCAAAATTTCAGCACACTAAAACTTATTGGGCACAAGTCGAAAACATTCCCACCGATCGCGCGATCGCTCAACTGCGTCAAGGTGTGACGATTCAGAACTATCGCACTCGTCCGGCGATCGTCGATCGACTCGATGAACCGGATTTACCGCCCCGCGATCCCCCGATTCGATTTCGTAAAAATATTCCGACCGCTTGGCTTGAAATCACGCTGACCGAAGGGAAAAACCGCCAAGTTCGCCGCATGACCGCAGCGGTTGGATTTCCAACATTGAGATTAGTGAGAATTGCGATCGCACAACTGCGCCTCACTAATTTATCTCCTGGAGAATGGAGAGATTTGACTGCGAAGGAATTGCAATTCCTCAAGTCATCCTGAGAAAATCGTGATGAATTGTGATTCTCTGTTGACCAAGCGGAGGATGTAAGTTTTGTATAATTAGCAAGCTTCTATTCACTGCGGCAAATGCCTTTAGCTGCAAACCTTATGAGTAAGCCTGTAGTCATCTGTGTAGATGATGAGCCTTTAGTGTTAGAAAGTCTTAAAATTGAGCTGAAGCGCGTCCTTGGAGATGCGTGTCTGATTGAGACAGCAGAAGGCGGTGAAGAAGCGTTAGAAATCTTTGATGAACTTCAAGACAGTGAAGAATATGAAGTTGCTTTAGTGCTTGCAGATTACATTATGCCGGGATTAAAAGGCGATGAATTATTAGAACAAATTCACGATCGCTCTCCACAAACTCTCAATATTATGATTAGCGGACAAGCCGATTTAGAAGCCGTGAGTTGTGCGCTTCGGAGTGCGAGATTATATCGGTATATTTCTAAACCTTGGACACCTGAAGATATTAATTTAACGATCGTTGAAGCCGTTCAGCGCTATTTGCAAGACCGCAAACTAGAGACCCAAACGCAGCAACTCTCTTCACTAAATCAAACGCTAGAGGAACAAATCCACGATCGCACTCAAGAATTACAGCAAAAAATGCGCGAGCTTGAGCAACTCGGTCGGTTGAAAGATGAGTTTCTCCACGCGGTTAGTCACGATTTAAGAACACCTGTAACAGGCAGTCTTTTGGTTTTTCGACGACTTCAGAATCAGAATAACGATCCGATCGTTTTATCGAAGTTGATGATCGATCGCATTGTTGAAAGCAACGAACGCCAGCTTAAACTTTTGGATTCTCTGTTAGCAATTCAACTCAACGAGCAGGGACTGACTTTGAATCTTGAGCCGATCCATCTGGCTCAATTAGTCGATGAGATTCGATTCGATTTAGAACCGATTCTGCTAGAAAACCAAAGTACGATCGAGAATGCCATTCCTGCTGATTTACCCGCACTTAATATAGACGGGTTTCAATTGAGACGAGTGTTTGAAAACTTAATCACAAACGCAATCAAACACAATCCGCCGGGAATTTCTTTGAGAATTGGCGCGATTGCAGATGAGAAAAAACTGACTTGCATTGTGGAAGACGATGGCGTTGGCATTCCTGAGCAAGAATGTGAATTGATGTTTGAGCGCTATCAGCAAGGAAGCCGCGCGCGTCGATCGCTCGGTGTTGGATTGGGATTGTATTTATGTCGGCAAATTATTCAAGCGCATGGTGGGAAGATTGGCGTGATTAGCGCCATCAACCGAGGCGCGAAGTTCTGGTTTACGCTACCGATCCAATGAAACGTCCCCATCCTCGACTGAGCACCGTTTTGATTACTGCTTTCATTGTTCAGATTGCAAGTACAGTCGGGCTGGTGAGTTATTTCTCATTCCGCAACAGTCAGCGATCGATCGCTGACTTAGCCACACAGTTAATGAACGAAAAGAGCGATCGCGTTCAGACTTATCTCAAAACTTACACAGAAATGCCGCCTTTGGTGACGCAACTCAACGCCGATGCCCTTCAGAGCGGGAAGCTCAAACTCGATAGCTTAGGCAGTTGGAATCCTTTCCTGTTTCAACAAAGCCAACGATTTGAAAAGCTGGCTTATCTATATTTTGGCTCAGCTCAAGGTGAGTATGTTGAGTTTCGAGGATTTGGCGATCGACAGTTCAAATACAGCGATCGACGCGGAAACATCGTTCCACCTGTGAAGATCTTCGATGTGGATCGCCAAGGAAACATACAGCGCCTGCACTCCGAGCGAACCTTCGATCCGCGTCCGCGCCCGTGGTACACCGCTGCGGCAAAAGCAGGGAAACCAGGTTGGACAGATATCTATACCTTTGTTGATGTTCCACCGACTTTGGGAATTAGCTTT
>CAXTDB010000092.1:0-15292 GCA_964242045.1 uncultured Leptolyngbya sp.
AGACCAAAATCATTAGCAGACTGTGCAGTTACGCTTGTTTGCGGAGTCGAAGGTTGAGGAATCGGAGCAGTTTGGATCGGACGCAGCGCATTGAATACCGCTTGTGTCTTAGCAGAGGGCGCACCAGCGACAAAAACGGGGCGGAGCGTCCAACGCGATCGCGTTTGATCCGAGTCTTTGATTTGCTGGAGTTGGGCTTGCTGATTGCTTAAAACGACATTCGGGGCAAGTTCCAGCACGATTCTGGCAATGTTGGGCTGAAACTGCGAAACTCGAACTTCTCGGACTGCACCGGAATACGTGCCTCTTGGCTCAACGCCTCCCATCTGCGTGTCCGGCAGATCAAGCACAATACGAATCGGTTGAGCCAGGAGAGAATAGCGCGGTGTAATGCCTGCGGGAACTGTGACCTCAAGCTGGTTAGTGTTGGGGTCAAAGCGCCAGTTTTCTAGAGGAGCCGCTGTGACAGGTGTGCTGATTAGTAAAGCGATCGCGGCAGTCAGTTCGAGTTTGAGAGATTTCAGCATATCAATGGCAGCAACAAAGAGCGATCGAGCGCAACTCGAAGCATTGGCTGGAATTATAGGCGACTTTCGAGCAACTGTAACCGTTTTTTAGCGCTTAACGCGCTTCGTACCCGCGATAAATCGGTAACAATACATTAAATGTCGATCCTTCTCCCACTCGGCTCTTAACCGTGATCGAGCCGCCGCAGTGCAGCAGTAACTTTTGAACGATCGTTAATCCCAATCCTGAACCGCTCAAGTCTTCATCGACCGATTGTCGCACTCGGTAAAAGCGATCGAAGATTTTGGGAATCTCGCTCGGTGCAATGCCGATTCCGGTATCGCGGAACTCAAGCTGAATGTAATCGCCTTGCTGTTTTGCCCGCACCCAAACTTGTCCACCACGCGGCGTAAATTTCACGCCGTTGTGCAACAAATTGATCACAATCTGCTTTAACCAAGTGGGTAAACAAGCGATCGCAGGCAAATTTTCCGGTATGGTATACGCGAGTCGCACTCCTTTCTCTTCTGCCAACGGCTGATAGGTACTAACAACACCGGGAACCACATCCGCCAAACTTAAGGCTTGAATCGTTGTTTCTGCCATTTGATCCAAGCTGACTAAATCCAGCAAGCTTGTGATCAGCGAACTTTGACGATCGCATTCTCGCGTCAATAGATCCATGTAGCGCTGCTTCTGAGTCGGCTTCAAACTCGGCGAATTCAGCAAAGTTAATGCCGTTTTCATGTTTGTCAGCGGTGTTCGTAGCTCTTGCCCAACGTTATGTAAAAATTCGTCTTTTAAGCGAATGGTGCTGAGCAGTTCCTCGTTTTGAAGCTGAAGGAGACTCGCGGTTTCTGCTTGGCGACGATGGGAACTCGCGCGCTGCCAGAGGTCTTCTTGTCGCTGAACATGCTTCGCTAATAGTTGATTCACTAAACGGGGATTAACGACATCAAGTTCTGGTAGCGTTTCGCTTCTTGGAACAAGCGGCTGTAAAACGGCGATCGCTTGTCGCACAACGACGGGATCAATCACCAAAAACGCCATCAACGTCTGTTTCTTTTCGGCGACTTCTTCATCGATCGGGGTGAAAGTATCGCCTTCACGCGGCGTAGTCCTCGCTCGATGTCCGACGAGCAAGCCACAAAACTGTTTTGACCAAATCAGTAAAAAATATTCTTTTCTTAAAAGACTATCTAGCGGCAGAACGATCGGGGTCGGAGCGATCGAATAGACTTGAACAAGGGAGTCAAGCCCGGACGGCTCCTCTATGATCTCGTCAGGCTGGTTTTTGAAACAGAAAACCTGCTGCGAAGGAAGCATTTGATCGACAAAGCGATCGAATTCAGTTTGCCACGCTCCGCCTTTGGGCAACTTCGCCCACACCGAGGCAGGTTCATTCTGATCAATCAAGATATCGATCAAACTGCTCATCAGCGCTTTGAACGTAACCGGACTGACGTGCATGGCTAGGGGTGCTGAGGTTGAACCCGCTACAAGCTCATATAAAGAGATTTCAGAAGTTACAACTGATGTCATACCGGGGGTGCTACCGAGAAGGTGAAGAATTTGATGTTACTAACGATGTCAGTGCAGTACGCCCTTCTATATCTAGCCGCAATTTGTAAAAGCAAACAAAAATTTTTGACGAAATTTTGTCAGATTGCGACAAACGAGACGGAAATTACGTAAACAGCGACTCAGGGGTGACGAAATCCAACACATGCTAGTTAGCAGTGTACTCTGACGGTGACGCTTGAAACTGTCGGAGGTCAACCGATTTTTTCATTTCTCGATCGAAAGAAGGAATTCCCCCATACACAATTCTGCCTTTTTATCAATGCTCTTTTAAGAATAGAGACATAATGTGAGCGTAATCGGTGCAGTCGCGCTTGAAGCTTTTGAACATCGAAGTTGTTTCACTGGAGATTACGACTATGGCTGGACAAATGTGTTGGTTAGCAGGTCTGGGCGGAGACGCAAAAATTCTTCACCTGCGCGAACAGGCTCATCAACCCTGGAAACCCTACACCTCTTTCCCAAAGTATCGCGTTCCCGATTTGCAGATTCCTGGTGCATCTAAAGGCTGGACAACGTTTCAAAAGCTACGAGATGCAGGCTGGACGCTGATTGCTACCGATGCCGCATATCTAAAAACGCCAACAGTTGCGGAGACTCAACGCTAGTCGGTGTCACAATCTCGTATTATCCACACCTTAGAGCCAGCGAAATACGCTATTGTTTCAGCCATCTAAAGGCGCATAATGGAGTTAGAGCCATTTCGCAATCTTATGACTTCCCCAACTGCCGCTTGTACAGGTTGTGTCAGTATTCTAAAAGACCAGCAGCAAGTCGCGATTCAGCATCAAACTCAAACCGCCTTGGCAAAGCCTGACGCGAAACCGCATCAGCTTTGTACGGTGGTTGAAAACGGTCGAGTTGTCGTTCGTCCGATTGAATCTTCTAAGGTGACGGATTGATCGGTTCCGCATCGTGAAAGTGCTTGTAATCAATCACGCGATTTCCTTCGGGTGTTTTGTGTAACAAGTCGATAAAGCGGTGATTCCATAGAATGTCTTGAGGCGCATAGGTGTGACGATCATGCAAAACTTGCGCGACGGTTTCATCGATACCGCTGAGCATAACTAAAATCAAACAGTTTGTTTCCACCATTGATTCTGGTGTCATGCCGTAAAGCGGACTCTGTTCATCGATCGGATGCAGCACTAACCAAGAAAGCGCAAATCCAGGCGTTTGACTGCGAACCAGCGCCAGGTCGTGAATCCGGCGAATAAAGTGTCCTTCTGAGGTCAGTTCGTCGCGCATCAGATAGACCCGCATTTGTGCTTCTAAGATTTGGTTGCGGCGTTGGTTGGCGGCGCGGAAAGTTAACGTCGGTAAGCCTTCATGCGGTGCGATCGTGGCAATATGGCTAAAAGCCACCCGCGCAGTCGGGCGAGAAAATCGCGCAAATGCAAGTCCTGTGAGAATAGCGATTCCTAAGATCGCTACGAGCGATTCGATCGTCATAATCGACAAGGCATAAAACGTTTTGGGATACATCGCGCCGTATCCGATCGTGGCAAACGTTTGAATGCTGAAAAAGAAATAATCCCAAAACGATCCAGGTGCAGCGTTTGCAATACAGTCACCGCCCATCAAATACAGCAACGCAAACAGAACGTTGATTCCGAGATAAGCGGCAAAGATGATGCCAACGAAGCCGTGCCACGGAACGGTGAGTACGAGATGATAAGGATCACGCCAGTAGGAATACCACGCATTCATTCCCATGATTTGAAAGCGTCCGTCTTCAACCTGAATTTTGATGCGTCGAGCTTGTCGATGTCTGAATCTCAAAAGGCTTGCCTCGCGGAACGATCGAAGTTCATATCAAGTCGAAAATCGCTAAACTATCGGATTATAAGCTGATCGAGATTTAACCAGTTTCGACTTCCTTTAGATTGATTAAAAATGATAGAAACAGTGTTGTTCCCAGGTTTGAGCGCAACATTTGGAATCGTGACGGTGTTCCAAACGTCCCAGCTTCCGGTTCCGGGAAAAACCTGAGCGTTGACGATCGCTCTGCCATTCACAAACACGAATCGACTCGCATTCCCGCCTGCCGCCGCATAACGCAGAATCAAATCATTCCGCCCTGCACTGGGAAGCGTGAAATTAAAGTCAACCCACTGCCCGTCTCGGTTCCAGCCTGCGATATATCCAGTTCCTTCGTATCCCGCATAAACGGCTTCGATCGCTAAATTGTGCAGAGTCGCGGTTTCAGCTTGCAGCACGATCGGGGTTCGACCTGCTACGATCGACGCATTTAGCGTATCCACGGCAGCACTTTGACGTGCGGCATCGGCTTGATCGAATTTCTGCGCCCAACACAGCCCGAACTGATTGTTCGGATTGCGGCACTGTGTCCAGATCGAGTCGGCATTGCGAAGAATGAAATCTCGATACGAAAGCTTATTCACAGTGCGATAAAGATCGGACAGATTGCGGATGAAAATTCCTTTGAATTGCGGTCCGTCGATTCCACAGTTGGGTTCACAGGGTTCGCGTAAAATCCCATTCGGTGCAAGTATTTTGATCGCTGCATCTGCGATCGATTGCGCCACGGTTAACAGCGATCGATCATTCGTACATTGTGCCAGATCGATTAGCGCACCCAAAATCACGCCTTGATTGTATGTCCAAGTCGGCTGATTATTATTTTTACATTGACTATCTAAGCCATCGTTGATCAAACTGCTGGAATTGATCATTCCGGTTTTGCGAAACCAACTCCAAGTGCGATTTGCCCAATCGAGATAACGCTGATCCCGCGTTCTGAGAAACAACCGAGCCGCGATCGACAAAAATAACTCATTCGCGATCGCGTTTTTATATTTGTGTTCTTTATTCCACCAAATTCCACCGCCACAGGTGTTATCCCAGCCTTTGGTCATGTCGTTAAAAATGATTCTCGACATCTCCAAATAGCGCGTTTCATTCGTGAGATCAAACGCTTTAATCCAAGTTAACGCCCACCATCCCTGATCGTCGTAGAATTCGTTTAAGAAATTGTTGCGCTTATTCTTCTCAAACGTATTAAAAATATTAGTGCGATACGTGAGCGAATCAGTAAACGTCGAGTAATCGATCGTGGTTTCTAACACATTAGCGCTATTCCACCAGCCTGCTGTATTCCACAATCCAGTTGAAGTATTGTAAAACGTCTGTAGCGTTGCCATTCCGACATCCGCGCGTTCACGATAAGTTGCAGCACACATTAGCATCTTCCAATTACATAATGTGTGTTATAACGCAATCAATCAACTTTCCTCTTCACCTGCCAAGAAACCTGCTAGGATTATCCTTCTCATTCACGCAAAAATATTCCAAAAACGCGATCCAGAATACGTCCTTGAATTGCAACTTTAGAGTAGAGTAATTCAGGCAGTGATTGTTCATTTTTACACATGCCACTCACGTTCAAACCGAAGTACAAACGAAAGCATCTCCGAAAGCCAGCGCTGATTTTCAGCGCGATCGTTTTATGTGCGATCGCGGCAGGCGCTTACTGGTATGTTTTTGTTTTGGGCGCGCCTCAGCTTGATGCGCCCGCGATCGAGGAAGTCGAAGGACTCAATTTTCAGGTGAAAAGCTTCTACAGCGAAGCAATGGGGCAGCAGCGACGATACGGCGTAATTTTGCCACCTGGGTACGAGAAACACCTGAAGCACCGCTATCCGGTGATCTTTCTTCTGCACGGTGGGCACGGCGATGAGCGCGACTATTACGAAAAAGCAGCGATCACAACCACCCTGAAGAACTTATATCGTGATAAAAAACTTCCCGCTGCATTGATTATCATGCCCGATGGCAACGACAATCGCGGCACTAGCCCGTTTTGGGACTCAGACTACTTTGACGGTGAACACGGCAAAGTTGCGACTTATATCGGGTTGGACTTAGTGAAAGAAGTGAAGCAGCAGTTTCGCACGATCGAAGATTCTCACTACTGGGCGATGGGCGGACTGTCTTCTGGGGCTTGGGGTGCATTTAACATCGGGTTTCGACACTTAGAGCGATTCACGATTTTCTTTAGTCATACCGGATATTTCATCGATAACAGTGGCCCGCAGAACAGCCCGCAGATTTTTGCTGAGCAAATTCCAGTCACGGAACGTAAGCGCATTCGCGTTTATCTCGATGCCGGGGAAGCCGATGAAAAATATCTGGATGCCACGCGCGATTTTCACAAAGTATTAGACGGTTTAGGAATTTATAACGAATTCTATGTATTTCCAGGTGGGCATGGAATTGTCGGACAGGATGTGGGCTGGAACTATTGGAGAACGCATTTAGCCGATTCTCTCAGCTTCGTCGGTCGCCAGTTCCATTATGTTCAAGAGCAGAAAAACCATCGACACTTTTGAGTCTCATGCAGCAATCACCTCCTCCCAAACTCGGCTGGAATCGCAAACGTCCGGAGAGTCTTGATCGTAAAACTCGCATCGGCGTTTGGTCAGCGGCGATCTTGACGGGCGTAATGGGGCTTGTCAATCTGTGGTCTGCGGTCGCACCGAGTTTTCCAGAGCGAACGGCTTTGTTAAAACACTTTTTTCCGTTCTCGGTGCGGGCGGGCGGTCATTTGTTTGCGGCGCTATCGGGATTTATTTTACTCACTTTAGCGGCGAATTTACTGCGGCGTAAGCGTGTTGCTTGGTATCTCACGGTTGGATTGTTAATTGTTTCGATTCTGAGTCACTTAATCAAAGGCTTCGACATTGAAGAAAGTATTCTTGCAACCGTTTTATTAATTCAGCTATTTGTATTGCGAAAAGCCTATACTGCGAAATCCGATCGACCGTCGATCGCGCAGGGAATTCGCGTTCTGATTGCAGCAATTTTGTTTACCTTAGCGTATGGCACGATCGGCTTTTATATTCTCGATGGCTATTTCAGCATCAACGGACGACCTGTAAACTTCAGTTTCACCGAATCGGTGTGGCAAACGTTAGCAATGTTTTTCACAGCGGATAATGCGGGACTAGAGCCAAGAAGACGTTACGCCGTGTTTTTTGCCAATTCAATTTATGCAGTCGGTGCGATTACGTTAGCGTATGCGTTGTTGATGCTGTTGCGTCCGGTGCTGCTGCGCGGTGATGCGACAACGCTGCACGATCGCGAACAAGCCCGCCGGATTATTGACGAGTTTGGCAAGACTTCACTGGCTCGATTGTCGTTGCTGCCGGATAAGTCTTATTTCTTTAGTCCGTCTGGAAAAAGCGTGATTGCTTATGTCGCGAAGGGACGAGCCGCGATCGCGCTCGGTGATCCGATCGGGCACGTCGAAGATCTGCGAGAAGCGATCGTGTCTTTTCAGCAATTCTGTAACCGAAACGATTGGTTTCCGTCATTCTACGAAGTGCTACCGGAAACGCTGCCGTTGTATCAATCATTGGGCTATCGCTGGGCGCAAATCGGCGAAGAAGCGATCGTTGATTTGCACACATTCAACCTCAAAGGTAAAGCAAATCAGGACTTTAGAACCGCGATTAACAAGCTGACGAAATCAGGCTATCGACTGCAAGTGTATGAACCACCGATCGATGCCGAATTGATTGCGCGATTAAAGCCTGTGAGTGATGAATGGCTGCAATCAAAGCAAGGTTCAGAAAAGCAGTTTTCGATCGGCTGGTTCGATCGCGAATATTTAAGCGGTTGCCACATTGCAGTAATCTACAACGCAAATGGAAAAATTATTGCATTCTCGAATCTTTTATCCGGCTACAACCGCAAAGAAGTCACAGTCGATTTGATGCGTCATCGCGAAGATGCGGAGAAAGGCACAATGGATTATCTATTCGCCTCGATGATGCAGCATTTTCAGCAAGCGGGATACGATAGTTTTAACTTCAGCTTATCGCCGTTAGCGGGTGTGGGTGAGGCTCCTGATTCTTTGCGAGTTGAAAAAGGCTTGCATTACTTTTTCGAGCATTTGAACCAGTTTTACAACTTCAAAGGGCTGCATCAGTTTAAAGAGAAGTTTCGTCCGCGCTGGGAGCCGCGCTATTTGATTTATCCGAGTTTAACGGTACTGCCCGATATTGCGGTGGGACTAGTGCGAGCAGATTCGGGCGATCGATTGCTCGATTATTTGAAGCCCGATAGTTGAGTAGTTTCGATCTGCGATCGCCAATGCCTGATAGAATTACGAAATGTTAAGCCTAATTCTAACGCTGGGCGACCGTATGCTGCGAGTATTTTTCGGATTTTTTCTAGCGGTGATCGTAATGCTTGGCTTGCCGCAGTCAGTTAATGCAGCAAGTTCGGGTGCAGTTCGCGCGATCGATGATGTGAAAGCAAGCACCAAAGATTATTCTGGACAAGAGCTAATTCGCGCTGAGTTTAGTAATGCTCGGCTCGAAGGCAGTAACTTTAGCGGAGCGGATTTGCGCGGGGCAGTGTTTAGCGGCTCAGATTTGAGAAAGTCGAATTGGAAAGGAGTCGATTTCGGAGATGGAATCGCTTACATTTCGGATTTATCAGGCGCAGATCTGAGTGATGCTGTTATGACTTCTGCGATGATGATCGGCTCGGTGTTCAAGGGCGCAACGATTACAGGTGCAGATTTTAGCTTTGCGGTATTAGATCGATCGCAAGTGGTTGAACTTTGTAAAACCGCAGACGGAGTGAATTCAAAAACAGGGGTGAGTACTCGCGAATCGTTGGAATGTCCTTGAAGGCTCCTCGATCGTGATTTGCTGATCTATGCTGATAACAGAAGTCCTGTTATCGCTCATTTTCATGCTGAAATCGATTCTTGCAGCAAGTGTATTGTTCACTTCCCTTCCCGCAGTCAGCCTTGCCGCTCCCGCCCATTCCGTCAACGCTCAAAATTCTCCACAGCCCACAACCGAAGAGATTTATCAAGCCTGCACTCAGAATCGGGCTGAAACTCTGCCGAATCCCTTTGTTGATGTTTCTCCGAGAGATTGGGCATACAAAGCGGTGTTAACGATGCACTACTGCGGTGCATTTCGCCAAGCGGCTCCGAGAAGCTTGTTTGATCGCACACAGCCCCAACAAACTCCTCAGCCTTCTGTTCCGCGATCGTAACTTACAGCAAATCAATCGAGGGAGCAGGGAGCAAAGAAAGCCTCTAGCTCCCCGCTCACGCTTGTGGGAGCGGGGCAAAGTTTCTGCAACAATGAAACTATCCTGCGAACAACGAGTAAGTTTGTCGTCAAAAACGCTAATGAGTCACTGTAGCAAAAAGCACTCGATCGCCCAAGGGTGAATCAAAACCCACAAAAGCATTGAGGTAGGGAATAAGACGCTTGCAACTGAGACAGATGACGATCGTTAAATTCATTACCAAAATAAGGAATAGGACACTGAATTTGTGAATTCACCTAAACAGCTTTAATTTGAGCGTAACGATTTTTATGAAAACGATCTGCAAAGTCTATCCCGGAATTCTGGTACTTTGGCTAGGAACAATTCTGGGGGGATGTGGTCAGTCTACAACCCCACTCGCTGAATCTCCGACTCCAACCCCAACTGTAACACCCGCTTCACCGAGTCCAATTCCGACGACCCCGACAACGCCCGCACCGACTCCAGAAGTACAAGCTCCGCAAGCTGCTCAACCACTTTCGCCTCCTGCATCTGACGATCGTAAAAAAATCGAGTTCGCCGCTGGTAGTTCCTCAGCGACAGTGGACGGAACGCTGGCAAATAAAGCGATCGACCAATACACATTCGAGGCAACTGCAAATCAAACTGCAACAATCTCGATCGACTCACCAAATCAAGCGGTTTTGCTGACGTTAGTGAGTCCGAGCGGTAGCCCAATTCAGCGGTATCAAAGCGGGTTATCGAGTTGGAGTGGCAGCTTACCTGAAAGCGGAATTTATCGCGTTAGTGCAGTTGCAACACAAGCCTCTAGCTACAAGCTGAACATCACGATTTTGCCAAAGAAATAGTCGGCGAATGATTTGCGTCAATCTAACACGACTGATCTTTTTTCAACTCGTTGTGATGTCCTGACTTTGCTAGAAACATCCTCCGATTGTTGTAGTCGTTCTGATTGTTACTGCACCTTTGATAGAACTCAGGTTAAACCCGTGGTAGAAGGGAGACTAGCAGCCCATCCATTAAAGTAAATGTATCAATAAGCATTTGTGCAACACGATAAGCATCACTGCTGCCTTGAATGCGCCAAAGTTCCTTTAATACACAAGGTTTTATCAACGATGTATGCACCGATCTGGACGGGAAAAGTTTACCCACTGGGCGCAGCCTGGGATGGAAAGGGAACCAACTTCTCACTCTTTTCTGAACATGCAACCGGAGTCGATGTCTGTTTATTTGATCAAGATGGCTCAGAACTTCGTTTGCCGCTGTACGAAGGCGAGAATTTTCTGTGGCATGGCTATGTTCCGGGCATTGCTCCTGGACAGCGATATGGATTTCGGGTACATGGGGTTTGGGAGCCTGAACGTGGACATCGATTCAACCCAAACAAGCTACTGATTGATCCGTATGCAAAAGCGATCGACGGGGACGTTCGACAAGGTGAGGAAATTTTCAGCTATCCGTGGACTGATCCAGCGGGTGATTTAGCTTTTTCGACTTCAGATGATGCCCATTTAGTGCCGAAGTGTGTTGTTATCGATCCAGCCTTTAATTGGGAAGGGGATCAACTGCTACAGACTCCCTGGAATGAAACCGTGATTTATGAAATGCACGTCAAGGGATTTACGCAGAAGCATCCTGAAATTCCAGAGGCATTGCGAGGAACTTATGCAGGAGTCGCACATCCAGCAGCGATCGCGCATCTCCAACGCCTCGGAATAACGGCGGTTGAACTGATGCCTGTTCATCATTTTCTGGCTCATCCTGGGCATTTAGAAGGCAAGGGATTAAGCAATTATTGGGGCTACGATTCGCTCAACTTCTTTGCACCGTATTCGGGCTACAGTGCCGATAAGTCATTGGGCGGACAGGTGCAAGAATTCAAGCAAATGGTGAAAGCTTTGCACCAAGCGGGTATCGAAGTCATTCTCGATGTGGTTTACAATCACACCGGAGAAGGCAACCATTGTGGCCCGATGCTATCGCTGCGGGGCATCGACAACAAAACCTACTATCGCTTGGTGGAAGGAGACGAGCGGTACTACATGGACTTTACAGGCTGCGGAAACTCGCTGAATGTTCAGAGTCCCCAAGTTCTCAAGCTGATGATGGATAGCTTGCGCTATTGGGTGACAGAAATGCACGTGGATGGTTTCCGATTTGACTTGGCATCAGCTTTGGCGCGGGAATTGTATGCGGTGGATAATCTAGCCTCGTTCTTCGACATCATCCACCAAGATCCGATTCTGGCAGGGGTGAAGTTGATTGCAGAGCCTTGGGACTTGGGCGATGGCGGCTATCAAGTTGGAAATTTCCCGGTTCTCTGGTCAGAGTGGAATGGACGCTATCGCGATGAAATGCGCGATTTCTGGCGCGGACAGGATGGCAAACTCGGCGAGTTTGCGTATCGATTCACCGGAAGCCCGGATCTTTATCAACTCAATGGTAGACGACCTCATGCCAGCATCAATTTCATTACGGCGCATGATGGCTTCACGCTGCGGGATCTAGTGAGCTATAACGAGAAGCACAACCAAGCAAACGGTGAAGACAACCGCGATGGAGAAAGTCACAATCGCTCTTGGAACTGCGGAATCGAAGGCGAAACAGAGGATGTCGAAGTTCTACAACTGCGAGAGCAACAGCAGCGAAATATTCTAACGACGCTGATGTTATCGCAGGGAATTCCGATGATTGTGATGGGCGATGAAATGGGTCGCACTCAGTTCGGCAATAACAATGCGTATTGTCAGGATAATGAACTTTCTTGGCTCGATTGGGAGTTGTGCGATCGCAATGCTGATCTGCTCAATTTCTCACGAGAGCTAATCCATCTTCGCCAATCGCATCCGGTGTTCCGACGACAGCGCTGGTTTCAAGGGCAGGCAATTCATGGATCAAGTGTAAGTGATATTGCTTGGTTTAATCTTGATGGACAAGACATGACCGAAGAGCAGTGGTGCAATGGATACGCCAAAGCGATTACGGTATTTCTCAATGGCAGCGAACTGCCCGATCGCGGACCAAAAGGCGGACGCATTCGCGACAGTAGTTTTCTATTGCTGTTCAACGCTCACTGGGAAATGCTTGATTTTGTTCTACCTGCTCGATTACGTCAGCGGAAATGGACAGCGATCGTCAATACGAAAGAGCCGCGATTTGTCAGCGAGAAGATCGTATTCACTGGAACTAAGAACGTTCCGGTTATGGGTCGATCGTTGGTGGTTCTGCAATCTGGAAATGGTTAGAAACCGAATTGATGCAGTGGACATTGACTCAGAGCTGAAACTGATGAGAAGTTCGCTGCGCGATTCTTTGCATCTCAAATAGTACATTTGGTTTATATTAATGAGTTGAAGCCATCTTGCTGCTAACTGATGCCCACCAAACTTTTAATCGTCGAGAGTCCCGGTAAAGTTAAAAAACTAAGCCAAATCTTAGGATCAGATTGGCTGGTTCGCGCCAGCATGGGGCATGTCCGAGAACTGGCGAACGATGGCATTGATTCTCTAGGGTTTGACTTATCGGGATCAACGGTGCGATGTCGATTTGTCCCTAGAGGAACTCGCGGTAAAGACACGATCGCACAGCTTAAGTCTGCGGTACAGCAGGTTAAAACCGTCGTGCTGGCAACCGATGACGATCGAGAAGGAGAAACGATCGCGTGGCATCTTCAGCAAGCATTGAACCTGAAGCAGCCACAACGAGTGGTATACAGCGAAATTACCGCTGCGGCAGTGAAAAGAGCGATCGCGCATCCAAGACCGATCAATCAACATTTAGTCGATGCGGGACTTTGCCGTACCGTTCTCGATAAATTGGTTGGATACAAAGGCTCTCCGCTGCTTTGGAAATTGCAAAACGGCGCGAAATCGATGGGGCGAGTTCAAAGCGCAACGCTACATTTACTGTGCGATCGAGAACGTCAAATCTCAGCCTTTGTGCCACAGGATTACTGGAATGTATTTATCGATTACGCGGAGGGATTTCGCGCCTTTTACCAAGGAACAGACACAGCAGAATCAGAATCTTCGCCCACAGATGATGCAACGACGAACCGCGATCGTCCCACGCCCGAATCAACGCGAGTCCTCAGCAAAGCCGAAGCCGATCGCTTAGTCCAGCAAGCTCAAGCGTTTCCGCACCAAGTGATCTCGATCGAAGGTAAAGTCGTCAATCGTACCCCACCGCCCCCTTTTGTTACTTCGTCACTGCAACAAGCAGCAGGTTCGCGACTCAAATTTAGTCCAGAAAAAACAATGCAGGTCGCACAATCGCTTTACGAAGCGGGACACATCACTTACATGCGAACCGATAGTATCGAGCTAAGTCCAGAGTATCGAGAAGCGGCAAGGCAATGGTTAACCGCGCATGATTCAGCCAATGTTCCGACCAAAACTACTCACCATCGCAAAGTTAAAGGCTCACAAGAAGCACACGAAGCAATCCGTCCGACTGATATCAATCGCGCTTCGGTTCAGTTAAAAGTCGAACTATCGAACGATGAATTTGTACTGTATGTCTTGATTTGGAAACGCGCGATCGCTTCACAGTGCCAGCCTGCAAAAGTCCGACAGACTCGAATTCTAACGCGATCGGGGACGATTACCTGGCAAGCAAAAGGACAAGTGATTGAATTTGCAGGCTACAGCAAATATTGGAGTAACTTAAGCGCTGATGTTGAATTGCCGATCGTTCAAATCAATCAGGTGTTGAACCTAACCCAAGCCGCACACGAACAGAAGCAAACTCAGCCGCCTCCGCGCTACAGTGAACCAAAACTTGTACAAGTAATGGAACGGCAAGGGATTGGGCGACCGAGTACTTATGCACCGACCATTCAGACCCTAAAAGAGCGGCTTTATGTCGAAGTTCTGAGAGAAGTGTTGCAGCCGACAGCTTTAGGATTAGAAGTCGATCGCTTTCTCGCGGACGCACTTCCTGATCTGTTGCAATCGGCATTCACCGCAGAAATGGAGCGATCGCTCGATCAGATTGCTGAGGGCAAGCAAAATTGGCAGCACTATCTAACCCATTGGCATGAATCTTACTTTCAACCCGCCTTACTGAAAGCAGAACGAGTCTTGCCTCAGCATCTTAGTTCTACTCAGCAGCTTAGTTCTATACCCGCTCCTCCTAAAAAACAGTTTGAAACCTCTAGAACTCGCTGTCCAAATTGTGAGAAGCCATTATCAAAGATCAAGAGTGCAAAAATCAAAAAGAAATACTTTCTCAAGTGCCTCGAAGGGTGTGAGAATGTGGTGCTGTTTTGGTCAGAGTACACAAAGCGATGGGAAATCCCACAAGCAAAATTAGCTCAAGCTGACTCACCCAAACCGAAGTTAACCGATGCGCCTTGCCCAGTTTGTCACCAGCCTTTAGAGCAGTATACTTATCAAAAAGAGGGACAGGCTAAAGCATTGTTGCGCTGCTCTAATCCAAAGGCGCGCAGTGATCCGAAGCACAAAGATGTCGTTTATTTTCAGACTGAAAAAGGCTGGTGGAGTCCGAAGCTAGGAGAACTCAGCGTATTACATCGATCTTAGTGATAGACTCTCCGATAGTTTTAAGAGCAGTCCTAAGAGGGACGATTCTACTAATGTTTGATCGATAAGCTCGATGTTAGTTAAAAGGAAAAATAGCCATGGAAAGCACATTACTCGATCGCACTTTTCGCGATAGTGAAGGCAACATTGTCATTGCCCAAAAGCCGAATCTACCAATTCTGGTTTGGGGAACGGCAAGCCTACTTCAATTCGTTGGACTCGACGGTAAATTTCAAACACTGCTGGAGCTAATTGCCTTCGGTTCTCTGTTTACTTGGGCATGGCTCGAACTGTTTCAGGGAGTGAACTATTTCCGCAGATCATTGGGTCTAATCGTGCTGGTAGGAATGCTCGCGCTTAGGCTCAAATTCTGAATATTAATGCACTACGATCGCTTAAATGGATTTTCCGAAAGATTTCAACCAAGATCGTAACCTTTCCACAAAACGCGGTAAGGTTACGATCTCAGCTCTGAAGCGATAGATCATCGAATCTAATCGCGGCGCAATATGCTAGACCATCCAAGCGTTAGAAGCATAATAAGATTACTAAACCAAAATAGCCCTAAAAGACACAGTAATCCGAGCATCAAATTCTGG
>CAXTDB010000093.1:0-15290 GCA_964242045.1 uncultured Leptolyngbya sp.
GAAAATCTTCGATAAGCTGTTCAACGATCGCGATACATGGATCACTAGGGTCTTGAGTCCCAAAGATAATTTGATAGTTCGGATAGTCTTGATGGCAGAAAGATGCCAAGTTTTCGTAAGTATTATCATCCAGCCCGCAAACAGGTTTAAGAATGCTGACCGGGGGCTGAAAACCGAAGCTCTCTTGATGCGGGCGAAAAAACTGGATCGCAGCATAGATTGAAAACAGGTAGAAAAAAACGGTAGATAAACTCAGCACCAATAAAGCCGCAAGGATTAGATATTCCGTATCCTGAAGTAGGGTTTGAACAATCGTAAAAGAGTGATTCATCGTCAGATAATGAAGAGAGAGTTTAACCGATCGAGACAAAAGCCGCACCGATGCAAACTAAAGCCGTTCCAAGCAATCGAGCAGGGGTAATATGTTCGTGCAGAAAATAGCGCGCGCCGATCAAACTGAGTAAATAAGTTAAAGAAGTCGAGGGATAAACAAAGCTGAGGTTTGCCCAACTCAACAGGGAAATGAAGAGAAAAAATGCGATCGTTAAAACAAAAACTCCACAAGTGATCCGAAAGTTACTTAACACTCGCAGCAGTCGTCGCGGCAGATTCTTTAGAGGAAACGGCTGAAAATCACCGATCTGCTTCATGCCTGCAGTAAGCAGCACATTCCCGATCGAGTCCAACAAAATCAATCCCACTAATGCAATCCAAGTTCTCATTTCCATCCTGCTTACCCTGAGTTCTGTTTCTGTTCATCCCATCCGACCACAAATGCTCCAGCGGTAATAATGCAAGTTCCAAACAATCGAATTGGCGAAACATGCTCACGCAGAATTAACACCGCTAATGATGTACTGAGAACATAAGTAAAAGCAGTCATCGGCAACACATAGCTCAGATCAAAGCGCGATAGAGCAACAAGATACAGCGTTAAGCTAGAAATCAAAAAGGCAATGCCCAACCAGATCCAAGGATTTGTGAGAAATCTGATGGCGATCGCGATCAAGAACCCAATTTCTATAGAATTCACTGCCCCAATCTGACGCATTCCCCGACTCAGCCAGATATCTCCAAACACCTGACAAATAATGAGAAGCAAAATCACAACCGTTCGGCTCATAGCGGCGAACCTGCCGTCAGTTCAAATCCATGCTGATCGAGTGCGGCTCGAACGCGATCGCTTAACAATGCCTCTAGTTCTGCAAGTCCCAAATTCAACGGCGCATTGCTTGGCTCTCCGGGAACTGCGATCGCTGGATGCGAATAGATTTCAACCACATTCGCTGTGATTTTCGGAATCAGTTCTAATAGATACGATTCTGTCACGCGCCCAGTTTGAAGAAAGCCATACACGCGATCGGCAAATTGAATCCGATGTTTTTTCAATCGCTGTTCTCCATAGCGTCGTAGTCCAGTGAACACGACTGATCCTACAGTCTTTGTGATCCAATCTGAGCGATCGATTTTCAATGCAATGCTTAATTCTTCTGAAGGTAGTCGAATCTCTGGGATTTCAAATTCTTCTGCTAGATCGACTAAATGTTTCAACACAACCGGATGAGCGTGTAAATGCAAATGTCCATCGACATGAGACAGCTTTAATCCGGTTTGTCGAAATCTTTCAAGCTGCGCGCGAATTTCAAACGGTAATTCTCGTCTGGCTTTGGCATTAAATTGATAGCTCAACCCTGCCCGTCCCGGATCATCGGGAAAACGCCCCTCAGCATCGACTAAGTTTGGAATTTGAGCGGGCGATAACACCGATCGCCCTAATCCTAAAACCAGATGTAATCCGACAGCGAGAGCAGGATTGGCTTTGGCAAGCTCGATCGCTTGATTCACCGCATCGCCTGTCACCATTAAACTCGCGCTCGTTAGCACGCCTCGCTGATGTGCGGCAACGATCGCTTGATTCACACCTGTCGAGAAGCCGAAATCATCGGCGTTAATTCTGACACGGCGAATAGGAGGCGTTGAAGAATCTAGCATGAATCCTATTTAACTACTTGCCTCAGCTTCCATCTCAGTCGATCGTTTTGGCAAGAGCGTCGTTGCTCGAAGCGCGATCGCTGCCAATCGCGGTAGCAATCTCGGTTCTAATAAACGATCGTCAAACTGACTCATTCGCTGTTGATTCTCGCGAATGGTTGCCGACAAAAACTGCGGCAACGTTAAATCATCGACAAAGGTTTTGGCTCCGGTTGCCGTAAAGCCGCCTTTATCATCATTGCTCAACACCATTGTTCCAAGGTTAAACAATGCCCGTCCGTAGTGTAGAAATGAATGCGCGCCTCGTAGCCAGTCCGATCGTCCTTTTTGCGCCTGTACGTATGTAATCCAATTAATGAAAAACACGATATGTCGTGCTTCTTCGTGCAAAATCGGATCAAACAGCGTAAACATTGATTCTGGTAGATACTTCGCTTGACGCGCTAAGCCAAACATTCCGAACGCAAAAAACGAATCCAAACACTCTCCAAAGCCAAAATCTGTAAAGGCTTGTGTGATGTTCTTCGGGAGAATTGGCGCGGGTGGTTCTTCGACTTGCAAATTGTAGTGTCGAATCAAACATTCGATCAACCGAGCGTGACGGGCTTCTTCTTCGCCTTGAAGCGCGATCGCGGCTCGAATCTCTGGATCATCGATCGTATTTGCCATCGCACTCACCATCATTCCAGCTTCTCGTTCGGTGCTGAGGGCAATCTGCCAGAAAGGAATTTGACGCAATCGATCGAGTTCGACTTCGTTGAGATCCGGAAAAGCAATCTGTTCCGGTTCGTAATTTAGATGACTCGCGATAAAATCTTGGCAAAAAAGTTGTTTATGTTCTTCAGATCCAAGCTTCATGGGCATCACACCACTCAAAGATTTACAGTACTAACCGGAGTTAGAAAGCTGTTTTAAATGATGGTACAAGGTTTGTTGGGATCGCAAGGATACACAGAACTTTTTAAGAATCAAGAATTATCTCAGTCGATGCTTATAGTTCTGGAACAGATTCGCTCGATCGCACAGACTCCGCTTCATTATGTGGAACAAAAATGGAAAAAGATCGCGAAGTTCGGAGCCGAAATCGCGACCTTTCACAAATTTGTACCCCTGAGCGATCGTATTCTTTGTAAGCAAATTGATTGAATCGCTTACGAGCAATAACATGCAGACACGCGAACTAAACCGAAGCTTGTTGACGCTGATACAGCGACCAGTACAAGCCTTTCTTCCGCAGCAGTTCATCGTGTGTGCCCTTCTCAGCAATCACCCCTTTCTCCATCACCAGAATTAAATCCGCGCGTTTCAGCGGTGCAAAGCGGTGAGCAATCAGAAACACTGTTCGATTATCAGAAATCGATTGCAAACTCTGTAAAACTTGCTGCTCGGTTTCGCTATCCAAAGCGCTCGTCGCTTCATCCAATACTAAAATCGGACTATTCGAGAGGAACAATCTCGCCAACGCGATCCGCTGCCGTTGTCCACCTGATAAAGCAGTTCCGCGCTCTCCCACATTCGTTTCGTAACCCTGAGACAATTCGCTTACAAAGTCATGCGCTGCCGCCATTCGTGCCGCTTGGACAACTTGCTCTGCTGATATATCCGGGCGACCGAGACTAATGTTGTCGATAATGTTGCCGTTAAAAAGAAAGTCTTCTTGCAGCACGACACCCATCTGACTCCGCAACGAATGCAGATCCGCACTCTTGATGTCAAATCCATCTACCGTAATTCGCCCCGATTCTGGTAAGTATAAGCGCTGCAACAATTTCGACAGCGTACTCTTACCCGATCCGCTGCGTCCCACGACTCCGACTAACATTCCAGGCTGAACATCAAACGAAATTCCTTTCAGCACTGGCTCTTGATTCGGACTATAGCGGAAAAAGACTTGATCAAATGAAACCTGTCCTTTCAGCGTCGGCAACACTAAGCCCGATCCGGGTTCTGCTTCTGGAGCCACATTCAGAATGTCCCCAATTCGATCGACCGACAACAACACCTGCTGTAAGTTCTGCCACAGTTGCACCAATCGCAACAACGGACCTGTCACTCGTCCAGACAACATTTGAAACGCGACCAACTGACCCACCGTTAATTCTTGCTTGATCACCAAATGCGCCCCGACCCAGAGAATCAGCAAATACGAGAAATTGGTCAGAAAGTCCCCTAAATTATTGCTGATATTAGAAGTCGTCGAAGCTTTGAAGCTGGTGCGAATATAGCGGGCGAAAAGACCTTCCCAGCGATCGCGCGATGGCTTTTCTGCACTATGCGCTTTTACGGAATGAATTCCCGTCACCGTTTCAACTAAAAATGATTGACTATCAGCACTTCGGTTAAACGTCTCATTCAACCAATTCCGCAAAATCGGCGTTGTTGTTAAGGTCAATGCTGCATACAACGGCAACACTGCCAAAGCAACACCCGTTAACGGAATGCTGTAGAAAAACATCAACGCCAAATAAACGACGGCAAAGATCGAATCGAGAATCACGGTTAAAGCAGTTCCCGTGAGAAACTGCCGAATGTTCTCAAGTTCCTGAACTCGTGCGACCGTATCTCCCACCCGACGCGATTCAAAATAAGCCAGCGGCAATCGCATCAAATGACGAAATAGCTGCGCTGAAAGACTCAAATCCAACCGTCGCGCGGTGTGCGTAAAAATAAATAGCCGCAGAATTCCCAGGAGCGCCTCAAAAACGGCAACCCCTAAAAGCGCGATCGCCATCACATCCAGCGTCGGAATACTGCCCTGTACCATCACTCGATCGATCACGACCTGTGTAATCAGCGGTGTCGCTAATCCCAACAGTTGCAGCGTCATCGATGCGAAGAGTACCTCTCCGAGCAATACGCGGTATTTCCACACCGCAGGCAAAAACCAAGATAGATTAAACCGTTCTTGCTTTTGAATCGCTTCAACTTGCCACAGTTGCCGATCCCAAAGCTGCTCCACCATTGATCGATGTACTGCTTGCGGAGTCATCATCGGATCTTGCGGATCAGAAATAATTAAGCGATCGCCCCTCACCGCATACACCACAACCCAGTGCGGCTCCTCGGTATCCCCCCACAGCATCAACGCCGGAAAATTCAACAATCGCGCATTCTGCCAAGTCGTTTCAATTCGTCGCAGTTGCAAGCCCAGCTTTTCTGCCGTATCGACCACGTTCGTTGGGCGCTGTCCGCGCAGTTGGCGCTGTACCCAATCCATCTGGACTGGATTTTGCAAATGATTCGCCACCATTGTCAGACAAGCTGCCGCGCTGTTCATTCCCGGCACAAACGGAAAACCAGATACGGGTTGCGGTGATTGATCCGTTTGGGGGAGATACTTCGATCGAGCAATTGCCCAATAGCGATCGACATCGGGTGAACTCAACCCCGCCCACATTTCACTGCGCCACTGTACCGCTTGAACATCGCTACTCGCGGCTCTAGCTTTCCAACCGGGCAGCTCTAGCAAGTCTCCGATCCAGTCTCCCGGCTGTAACACGCGCGAACTGTTATCTTCACCGACTAGGCGCACTTTTCCAGCCAGCACAATGAGTTGAACACCCGTATCCTCACTCGACCAAAGCACATCGCCCAACTTGTAGCGACGCACTTCCGCCTTTGTTTTAAACTGCACCTGTTGTTCAGGATTGAGAAAACACAGCGGCGGCGATTCCCAAGGTAAATTGGCAGCGAGATCGTTCGTTAGCATGAGCGCAATAAAAAGCTAGGGGGGCTAAATTCGGACAGAGTGTGATTCAGTCTAATCGTTCACCTGAAGTTTGACGGTCATTTTTTGAATCTTCTCGGCGATCCAACGATCGAATAATTCCGTCGTTAGCATTTGTTTCAATTGAGGATTATCTAAGGTTGCAGGCAACACCTCCTCAACGCGAAAAAGCGCCCAACGATTCTCTAGCTCGATCGGGCCGACTAAATCGCCTGCACCCGCAGAATCGATCGCGGCTCTGACTGTATCGGGCATTGTACCGCGACTCACCGGACCCATCATGCCATTTGCAATACGATCATCGGCAATCGAATGTTCGCGCGCCAACGCCTCGAAACTCTCACCCTCACTAATTTGCAGCTTTAATTCGTCTGCAAGTTCTTTGTTCTCAACGATAATGCGAGATAGCACAACGCGATCGAGAAACACTTTGCGTTCGATGAAATATTCTTGTAGTTTCGGTTCGGTTGCAACAATCTTTAGCTTTTCGTTTTTAAAATTGGTTGAAATCTGCTGATGAAACGCAGTGTAATCGAGTCCGTTGCGAGTTAGCCACTCTTGAAAGACTTTCGGATCGGTTAACTGCTGCTGAATTCTGAAATCTACGACGGCTTGCTCGATCACTGCCGGATTGACATCGAGATCTTCGCGCGTTTTCACCTCGGTTTCTAAAACGTACTGACGCAGGATATCACCAATAAATCCTTGCAGCTTACCAGCGGTTTGTAAGTAACGAAGAGAATCCCGGAGACTGAGGGAACTTTCGTCGATTGTTAGAAAAGCGTTATTTTCCATGAAGGTAATCTGTGCGGTGTTCAAATTGATGTTAACGCGCCCGAATCTACTGAGATCTTGCCATGAGTCGTGCAAGGTTCTCAGCGATTGGACGCAGACCATTGTGATTAAACTAGAATCCTCCGCTTCTAGAGTCCGCAATTTCAACCAATTCACACGGTAGTTTCACCGGAGCTTCAAATTCGATACTGAGAAATTGTGGAACTTAGGGTTTCCAAACCTCGAAAACCTGCATCACCCCCTCGTACATCTTCTGATTTTTAGCTCAGGAAACTTTACGGAATTCCTCATCAATTATAGAATCGTTAAAAGATCTAAACTCCGACCGGGAAACCGGGATTTGTGGCATGATCGATCAGTAACGTTTTGCGATCGACAGAAATTCAAGAGGAAACTACGCGATATGGCTCTTCGACTTGGTGATACCGTCCCCGACTTTACACAAGATTCGTCTGAGGGAACGATCAATTTTTATGAATGGGCAGGGGATAGCTGGGTTGTTTTGTTTTCCCACCCTGCCGACTATACTCCGGTTTGTACAACCGAACTCGGAGAAGTGGCAAAACGCAAACCCGACTTCGATAAGCGCAACGCCAAAGTAATCGCGCTCAGCGTCGATGATTCAGAATCGCACAAAGGCTGGATCGGCGATATCAACGAAACTCAAGGATGCAGCGTCAACTATCCGATCTTGGCAGACAAAGACAAGAAGGTATCTGAACTGTACGACATGATTCACCCGAACTCCGCCACGGGTTCAACGTTGACGGTACGATCGGTGTTCATCATCGACAACAACAAAAAACTCCGCTTGACCTTCACTTATCCTGCTAGCACCGGACGGAACTTTGATGAGTTGCTGCGCGTAATTGATTCGCTGCAACTGACCGACAACTACAGTGTTGCAACTCCGGCAAATTGGCAAGATGGCGGCGATTGTGTGGTTGTGCCTTCGATCCCAACGGATCAAGCGCGCGAGAAATTCCCGAAAGGCGTGACTGAGGTAAAACCCTACCTCCGTACAACTCCACAACCGAACAAGTAGATTTCGATCGCTGTGATTTCATCAACTGGGTGAGGAAACTCCCCAGTTTTTTTATGTGGCGCTGAGATTTTCGATCGCTCGATTCACCCACGTCGACAGCGCCGCTTGCTCTTCACTGGAAATGCCTGCCGTCATCATCTCCAGCACCGATAATGCGATCGGTGGCAGTGTTGTTTTCATCTGCTTTCCTGCATCGGTCAGCCAAATTCGCCAAATTCGGCGATCTTGTGCATCGCGTTCTCGTCGAATTAACCCACGCTCACACATGCGATCGAGAACTCCAGTTAACGTGCCTCCGACTTGCTGGAGTCGATCGCCGATCTCAGAAGTCGCCTGTCCGTCTTCTTGCCACAAACAGCACAGTACAACCCAGTGAAACGGCGTAAGTTCATAAGGATCAAGTCTTTCTTGAAATCTGCGGGTTCCGAGTTGAGCAATGATTTTGATGCGATAGCCGAGGTTATAAGGCGCTAAAAGCGCTTGCCAACCGTCAGAATGACTCGCAGGAGCAGAATTCGACAAATTGGCGACGATGCGATCGACAAGCTCCGAAAATTGTTCGCGCTCTGAATCAGGAATTCCCTGTAACGCTGTCTCGCGAATTTCGACCGCGATCGACGGTAAGATCTCTTCGAGTTGCCGCCCCGCATCGGTGAGCCAAATTCGCCAAACCCGCCGATCTTGAGTGTCGCGTTCGCGCCGAATTAATCCCCGCTCGCTCATGCGATCGAGGACTCCGGTTAACGTGCCCCCGACTTGCTGGAGTCGATCGCCGATACTCGAAGTCGCTTGTCCGTCTTCTTGCCACAGACAGCACAGCACAACCCAATGGAAAGGAGTTAGTTTATGCGACTCAAGCCGTTCCTGAAATCTACGTCCCAGAAGTTGAGAAAGCAGTTTAATTCGATATCCGATACCGTGGGGGGCAAGCAAGCGTTTAACGTCTGCGGGGATCTGTTCGGTTTGTGAAGAGAGCATCTACGTGACTAAAAGTGCAAATTAAACAATTCAGATCGCGAAGCTCGAAGCGGACAGAGTGCGAATCAAAAGAAGCAGGGTCAAGAGGTTCTAACTTATAATAATCTTTCTGAGATGAAATATAGAGATTGCGGGTGATATCAGTATCGTAGGTGATGCGTGGAGCGTAATTTATAATGTCTCACGAATTCGATTCGTTTTCACAGCAAAAATTTCGGTGGAGTCAGCCAAAACAGTTGGCTATTACTGATCGCGCTCCCCGTATCCGGTAACACCAGCCCGATCGCGCCTGCTTTTTTGAGAATAATGCGATCGCGCACTTCTCCCCAGATCAGCAACTCTGCCCAGCCGCTTAAATCCGGTTCATGTCCAACCAGCGCCAAACTCTTCTCTGGAGTGCGCCAAGCATCTAGCCAACTGTGCCAAGACTGGATATCACCACCCGGAGCGAGATATCCAGTAACTTCTAACGCATTGCTTAAATGAGCCGTTTTGAGAATTTCAGCCGTTTGCTTCGCGCGCGTCAGTGGGCTAGTCAAAATCAAATCAAACTGCAATCCCAACGCCTGAAGTCGCCTTGCGACTTGTTCGGTTTTGCGCTTTCCGTCCGAGGTGAGCGGTCGCTCATCGTCGTTGGCATAATCGCCGTGCTGTCCTGCCAGTCCGTGCCGAATTAAATAGAGCTTCATACGCATGCAGTCATGAAGGGCTATCTGGATCTTTACTTGATTCTGCGCTCTACATACTTCCTGCTTTAGACTAATTTACTCCTTTCGGATAGTTCTGCTCTGGATTCACCAACCGCAACAGTTTCTGTTTCACCTGAGCATCAAAAACCGACCATTTCGTTTTGGCATACTCGCTGTTTTCGGTAAAGCCTGAGAGAAATCCCATCGGAATCTCAAATCCGCCCGCTTGCGATCGTCCTCCGCCAAAAAACCGCCCTTGGGTATCTTGTCCAAACGCTTCTTTGATAAATTCGTCGGGATCAAGCGTCAGTTTATTCGTGCGAAGCGATCCCACGACAAATTCGAGTTCTTCATCTTCGTCGTGAACGATGCCATACACCACAGCCGTATGTACGTTCTCTTCGGTCACAAGGAAATCGGCGGCTTGCGGAATCGCATCTCGATCGTCATACCGCAAATAGCCCACTCCGGCGATCGAGAAATTGTTGTGAACGGTGCGATTTTTCAGCGATCGCTCGATTACATCCATCACCTGCTTCGATCGCGACGACTGCATCACCGCATTCAGCAATTGCGCGTCATAGAATCGGCTCAAAAATGCAGCCGCAAGAAAATCTTCTTCTTGTGCCTGCATCAGGCGGTTCGTGTCCGATCGTAACCCGTGCATCAGTGCAGTCGCGCACTTGACATGCTCAGTTGTACTGGTGTCAAACTTCAGCATCCCCGCTTGAATGTACTGCGTCAAAATCGTCGCAGTCGCGCGCGTGTAGGAGCGGATATCGACAAATTCAGCCTTGAGGTCGTCCTGCATACTGTGATGATCGATCACAACCGTAATCGGGATATTTGCCTGCTGAACCGACGTAAGAAGCTGGCTCGTAGTTCCCTGGTTGTCAATCAGCACACAACCTTTGTAGAGCGAAAAATCCTTACTTTTTGCCGTTTGCGTCGTTAATCGCTGAAGCGGTAAGGCGGTTAACTTCACGAGCGCAATGTTTTCCTGATGCGAAAGCGTTCCCGCATAGACAATCTCGGATTGAATCTCGTATTTTTGAGCAATGAGTTTGTAAGCCCAAGCTGAAGAGAGCGCGTCCGGATCAGGAAAATCCTGTAAGATGATCAGCTGTCGATCGCCTCTGTGCCGCTCTAGGACTTGCCGAAATGCCTCGATTTTCTGCTCTTGTTCCGAAGAACGCATGACATCGTAAGGAAAGCGTCCTCGATGGTCTTGACTTGAGCCATTTGATGACTTTGGAACATCGATAATCGGCGGAACAGTTGGATTCAGTCCAGAGATGCCAGAGTCTGGTTCCATTGTGATCAGTGAAGTGAATGGCACAGTCGAATCGGATTGCATACTTGAAGGGGTGCGAAAAATAGAACCGTACTCGATCGCTTGTACCGTTTCTGATACTGCTCGATGCTTGCACCGCGCTTCGCGACCGTAGGCACTTCTTGATCTTCGCAAAAAACTTCAAAAAACGGCAGAGCAATTTGTCTAGTTTCCCTCATTTGATAGAGAGAGTACCGAACCGAGATGCAACCTGACGAGACTTTACTCCTCGCGCAAACCTCCAATGACGTACTTTTGCCATTCTTGGTTCACACCGTTTTTCACGTGCTTCGTCACTTCAAAGTAGAGACTGCTGTGGGGGCGGTGCGGCGGATTTCGTAACGGCATCGCGGCTTCTTTGGGGGTGCGACTGCCCTTTTTAACGTTGCAGCGCACACAAGCGGTGACGATATTTTCCCAAGAATCACCGCCGCCTCTCGATCGTGGAATCACGTGATCGAGCGTTAAATCATCTCCGGTGTAGCCGCAGTACTGACAGGAATGCGCGTCCCGGTGCAGTAGATTTTTGCGGGTCAGCGGAATCTCTTTGTAAGGCACTCGCACATAATGGCGCAGGCGAATCACCGTGGGGAGTGGAAACCCCGAATAAATGAACTTTCCGTTATGCTCGACTTGCTCAGCTTTGCCTTTAATGAGCAGAACAACTGCTCGCCGCCAACTGGTGATATTGAGCGGTTCGTAGGAGGCATTGAGCACCAGAACCTTTCCCATTCGGATTGTTTTAAGACGTGCTTATTTGCACTGATGCTAACATATCCAATCGATTCAGTGTTTGGGAGCTTAATCGAAAACGCCTCGATAAGTTCGCGCGGGTGGGGTTGATCTTCGCGCGGGTTAACCTGTTCATCTTCAACAAACCGCGAAATCAGCGCGATCGTTTCGGTTTCAATGAAAGGTTTTTATAAAAATCGCATCCTGGTTTCGATTGTTGCAGCAGTTTCAGAAGCGATCGCATTCATATTAAAGTGTGCGCGGAATGCTTTCTACTTGTGCTTTCTACTTGTAAAGTGAAGTCAAGCGACGAGTAGAAAATTGGCATCGTTGACATCTTCAGGATTGAAAAGCGAATCTACCGCATAGATTTCCTGATCTTGAAAAAATTGTTGAAATAGAGTTAGGAGCCGATTGGCTCACGGTGTGATCGAGGAGTAAGCGTGATGTTGAGTTGGGATCAAAGTTCGAGTATTGCTCTAATGCAGCGGGAGCGGGCTTGGGTTGAGATTGATCTCGCGGCACTGTCTCATAATGTGCAGCAGATTCTCAGCCTGGTTTCTTCCAAAACGGAGTTGATGGCGGTGGTAAAGGCGGATGCTTACGGACATGGAGCCGTAACGGTGGCGCAAACGGTGTTGCAATCCGGGGCGACGTGGCTGGGTGTCGCTACGATTCCAGAAGGGATTGAACTACGAGAAGCTGGGATCGAAGCGCCAATTTTGGTACTCGGAGCAACGCACACCTCGGAGCAGATTCGCGCGATCGAACATTGGCAGCTTCAACCGACGCTTTGTACTCCCAAGCAAGCATTAGTCTATTCAGAATCGGTGCGGCGCGGTATATTGCCAATTCATCTCAAACTCGATACCGGGATGTCGCGCTTAGGAACTTCTTGGGAGAACGCAGTTGAATTTGTGCAATTGGTGAAAGGATTGCCGAATTTGTCGATCGCAAGTATTTATTCGCATCTCGCAACCGCTGAAAATCTCGATCCCACAATTCGCCAACAGCAGCAGCAGCGTTATGAAGCTGCGATTCGCGCTTGTGGTTATGACTTCGCTGGAAAGCATCCCTGCTTTCATTTAGCCAATTCTGCTGGAACGATCGTTGATTCGAGCTTGCATTATGACCTGGTACGAACGGGGCTTATCCTGTACGGACTTTACCCAGCGGATCATTTGCGATCGTCTTTAGATTTGCGTCCAGTGATGCAGGTAAAAGCGCGCGTAACTCAGGTGAAAACGATTCAACCGGGAACAGGCGTGAGCTATGGATATCGGTTTATTGCCGATCGAGAAACCCAGATTGCGGTGATTGGAATTGGATATGCGGATGGAGTGCCACGCAATTTATCGAACAAGATGACCGCTCTCGTTCGCGGACAACAGGCAAAGCAAATCGGGTCGATCACGATGGATCAGTTAATGCTCGATGTCAGTCATATTCCAGCCTTACAAGAAGGGGAAGTCGTGACACTGCTCGGACAAGACGGCAACGAAAAGATTTTAGCGGATGATTGGGCGAATTTGCTCGGAACGATCTCTTGGGAAATCTTGTGCGGATTTAAGCATCGATTGCCGCGTGTTGCAGTCGGTAAGCCTCTAGTGAAGCGAGAAATGTTCGATCGACGATCGCTACGCTAAGCTGAATCCATTGAGTAGATTGGCAGGAGCGCGATCGTGGTTTTTATTAATCCGAAAACTGACTTCGCCTTCAAAAAGATTTTTGGGTCTGATCAAAGTCACGCGATTTTGATCAGTTTTCTCAATGGCATTCTGTATCAGGGCGAGTCGATCGTTCAAGATTTGACCATTCTCAATCCCTACCAAGCTCCCAAAATTCGCGGCGTGAAAGATACCTATCTAGATGTCAAAGCGCTGCTGAATACAGGTGAAACGGTGATCATTGAAATGCAGGTGCTGAACGTTGAAGGGTTTGAAAAACGAATCCTCTACAATGCTGCGAAAGCTTACTCAATTCAACTCAGTTCGGGAGAAGCTTATTCCACGCTTAATCCGGTGATCGCGCTAACGATTACTGATTTTGAGATGTTTCAAGACATTGAAAAACCAATTTCTCACTTCGTTCTAAAGGAAAAGGAACGCTTAGTGGACTATCCGATTAAAGACTTGGAGCTAGTGTTCGTTGAGTTGCCAAAATTCAAACGCACCTTAGAAGAATTAGAAACCTTAACGGATAAGTGGATTTATTTCCTGCAACATGCACCCGACCTACGCGCTGTGCCTGAAAAAATGGGCGAAGTTAGAGAAATACAACAGGCGTTTGAGATGGCAAATCAAGCAACGTTGACTCCAGAGGAGTTAGACGAATTAGAACACCAGCTATTTTTTATTCAAGATCAGCGAGGAGCGATCGCGAAAGCCGCAAATCAAGCCCTTCAACAAGGAATCGAGCAAGGAGATCGACAGGCAAGGCTGGAAGTCGCCCAACGGATGCTTGGAACAATCGATGATGCAACGATCGCGCAAATAACTGGCTTAACGATCGAAGAGATTCAACAAATCAAGCGAATTGATTAAACCGAATAATCTCTGTTTCTGCGATCGCGCTTTCCAACCATTCCTGCATCGCAGGCAGCGCTAGAATTGCCTCCGAATACGCCTGACTAATCGGATCAAGCTTGACATCATACGTGCGAAATCTCAGCACAACGGGCGCATAAACGGCATCTGCGATCGTGAATCGCCCAAACAAAAAATCTCCTCCCACGCCATACGTTTCGCGGTAGTCTCGCCATATTGTTGTAATGCGATCGATATCCTGCTGCACTTCTGGCGCAATTTGATAATTTGGAAAATGCTGCCGACAGTTCATCGCCATCTGATTTCGCAATGGCAAAAAGCCACTGTGCATCTCAGCGCAAATCGATCGAGCCGTGGCGCGTCCTGAACGATCGCCCGTCCACCACGATCGTTCAGGAAACATTTCGGTTAGATACTCGAAGATCGCCATCGAATCCCAGATTGTGCGATCGGCATGAATCAGAATCGGAACTTTCCCGTTTCCAGCAGGGCAATACTGCCGAATCTGATTAGTCGATTCGGGCGTGTAAAGTGGAATCCTGATTTCATCAAACGGCAACTCGAACTGCTTTAGCGCAAGCCACGGGCGCAATGACCACGATGAGTAGTTCTTGTTACCGATGATCAGCGTGAGAAAAGCCACGAGATTTAGACAGTCTGAGCATCTGAAGGCGTGGATTCAAAGACTTGGTTCAATCCTTTGCGCGCCAAATAGTCCGCAAGCTGCGCTTCGATCTTGGTGCGAACTTCCTGACGATATTCTAAGAAATGTTCGTTCAGCGCACAGACCGAAAGGTAATGTTCGGCAACTTTAGGATTGTGTCGGAGAATGCTGAAGAGATGATGCCAGAATTTCCAGCGCGTTTCTCGCACCACACCTTGTCGCCAACAAACCGTGGCAAATGCTCGAATCACCTTCCAAGTAACTTTTCTCAGCTTCGCTGGATGTCTTGGCGCACCAATTTTGAGGAAGTGGCGATAAGTGCGATCGAGATAGTTCACCGGGTCATACAGTCGCCAAAATCCATCAATGTACTCTCGCGTCACTTCTTCGAGCGGGCGAGTCGGCACAAAGTTCATCAAGGTGGATTGATTCAGGTTGGCATTGTCTTCGACTAAGCGACCTTCGCGCTTTAAGCGATGCCATAAAGCCGTATCGGGAAGCGCTTGCAGCATCGAGAAAATCGCGATCGGAATCGTCGTTTGTTCCGCAAATCGTACAATTCGATCGCCTGCGCCTGAGACTTCATTATCAAATCCAATAATGAAGCCTGCCATGACTCGCAATCCTGATCGAGCGATCGTATCAACCGCATCGGAAAGCGAATCGCGAGTATTCTGGCGTTTGTTTGTCAGGGTCAAACTCGCTTCATCCGGCGTTTCAATTCCAAGAAACACTGCGTTAAAGTTACACTCTGCCATCAGATCCAGCAGTTCGGCATCTTGCGCCAAA
>CAXTDB010000094.1:0-15110 GCA_964242045.1 uncultured Leptolyngbya sp.
GATCTTGCGCTAGTTGAGAAACATCGATCGATAAAAGCGATTCGCATTTTGCCGCGAGTTTTTCCGTCAGAACGCCGATCGAGCCACCAATTTCAAACGCGGATTGGTATTGCGATCGTGGAAGGGCAGCGATCGTATCTGCGTATTTGCTGGCTTCGTATTCGCTGGTTTCAAACTTCCACGGGTCGGGATCTTCCGAGTACAGCTTATCGAAATAGCTTGGCGGTAAAGAATGCGGTTGTAGTGGATTCATCGTTCCTCCTCAAAGTACAATTCCCAAGGATGTGAAAAGTTTTCTAGCATTTCTGGCGTAAGCCGAAAGCCTTCTGGATCGTCATCGATCAAATTGGTCGTTTGAGAGCGATATTGTGCGATCGCATTTTGCTTCGCTTTCATTACAGATTCAATTTCTAATCGCCAACCTGAAAATTTACCGTTCTGAAAAAATTCTCCACGCTGTTCAGTATCCCAATCCCAAATTGGATACTCAATCAATCGTGTAGGCAATCTCAATTGCTGGATTGCTGTATAAATTAATTGCCAAGCTGCACGATGATCCGGGTGCGGATCGAATCGCCACGGAACAAAAATCGTTTCAGGCGAAATTGCAATCAAATGTGCCCGGCAAACCATTAGAGCCGCTTCATAAATTTGATCGTCGATCGTCGGAATTGCGCCATCCTTAAAGTCGAGAAACGTAATGTCTTTTGAATCAACGCCGAATAACCGCATCGCTGAACGAGTTTCTTCGTGTCGCAGCGATCGCAGTCGAGGCGCGGGAAATTTGCGCGATCGGGGATGCGATAAAGTTCCATCGCTCATAACCAGCACATTCACCGCACAGCCTTGCGCTTTTAGAAGTGCGATCGCGCCTCCGCATCCGAGCGTTTCATCATCGGGATGCGGTGCAACAATCAAAGCCGAACTCGATCGCAGCGCTCGGACTGGAAACTGAATCGGATTTGCCAACGCAGAAACGATCATGATGCGCCATTCCAAAGTGAATCAACCGATTGAGAATCCGTTAATGCAAACTGACCCACATTCGCCAACGCTGCATCAAACACAGGCTGACGTAGATAAAGCGTTAAATCTCGAACAATCCGTTCGATCGCATACGGCGGCATTAGTCCGCGCGTTCCGACCGATCGTTCACACAGTTGCATCACGTCCATGCAAATTTGCTCGATCGTGGTTCGCACCATGTTCGTATATGCAACTAAGCGATCGGCATCCGGTTGTGCCTCATTCGGATCACCGCCGAAAATAGAGTGATAGTTTGTAATGCGATCGGCGGCTCCTTTGAGCCAGAGATTACCCGATTCGATCGCGATCGCCATTTTTCCCAATCGCTCTGCTTGATACGGATCTTGAGTGCGTCCCAACTCTTGCAAATAGTTCCGAGTTGCATCAAACAACGCTTCAGCCCCGCCTAACTGCACCGCCGCGAATCTCACCACACCCGCCGATAACCAAGGCTGCCGAAAATAATCGCCCGCTCGTCCAATCAGCTTACTTGCGTCTAGTTCTACCCCGGTAAAATCCACTTTGAAACTTGCAGTCGCTCGCATTCCCATCGGCTGCCACCAACTCGGATCACTCACCGTTGCCACTTCTTCCATGGGCACGATCGCCATTTGCCAACTGCCATCCTCAAGCGCCCCGTTTACAAACGGTCGATCGACCAGTCCCATTCCCGAACAAAAGGTTTTCGATCCTTCGATTCGACAATTCTGATCGCCAGGAAAAAGCTTCACGCCATCGTTTGCTTCTGCGTTCCACACTCCGAAAATCTTTTGTCGATCGACGACATCTTCCACAAATGCTGCCACTTGTTCCGCTGTGCCAAACGTCTGAACCAACTGCAACGCATTCACGTGCCCTTCGTAGATGCGCCCGATCGCTAAATTTGCGCGTCCAATCTGCTTCAAAATCGTTAGCAGCACAGGCATCATTGAACTTTCGATTCCCAAACCCAAACCGCCGAACTCAGGCTTGAGTGGCGCAATTAACAGACCCGCTTTTGTGATGCGATCGAATTCCTCGATCGGTAATGCACCGCAGTGATCAATATTGGCTGCATTGTTGGCGCAAAACTCGCAGACATCAGCGACGTTAGCAAGGAGTTGTGACAGTGAAAGCGAATGAACGCGCGATCGAGATTGCAAGAGAGTCGTTTCGTGCACAGCAATACAAAGGCAAACATTAACCCCGATTCTCTTTTATTCTCTTGTCGCTTGTCGTCTACCTCACGTCAGACCCAGCATTCCTATCATTGATAGATTTAGCTACTCTAGCCGAACGCCACGGATGGAATAATCAAGTAACTGCATTGGATGTAGTACCGGAACTGATTTGTCTTGCAGTTTTAGATGTCGAGAGATTTGCACATAGCAACCAATGTTTGCAGACGCGATCGCCGTTGCTCCCGTATTGGTCAAGTTCTCTACTTTCTGCCGCCCTAGCTCGTCCGCCACTTCTGGCTGAAGAATGTTGTAAATCCCCGCACTTCCACAGCATAAAGCCGCATCCACAGGCTCTCGCAGTTGAACGCCTGGAATTTTCCGCAACACTTGACGCGGTTGAACGCTAATTTTTTGACCGTGCAACATATGACACGCATCTTGATACACCAGTGTTAAAGGCTTGTCTTGCAAAGGTGACAGTGTTGCAGTTAAACCCACCTCTGCGAGAAATTCTTGAACATCTTTCACTTTGCGAACAAAGGCTTCTGCTTTCTCACAATAGTTCGGATCATCCTGCAAAATATGACCATATTCTTTTAAGGTATGACCACATCCAGAAGCATTGATTAAGATGGCATCGACTCCGGTTTCTGCAAACGTATCAATCATCTGCCGCGCGAATTGTTTTGCTTGTTCTTCTTGCCCTTGGTGATGCGACAAGGCTCCACAACATCCTTGAACTTGCGGAACAATCACTTCACAGCCGTTTGCAGTTAACACTCGCACGGTGGCATCATTCACATCGGGATTAAACAAACGCTGCACACAGCCAAGAATCATTCCAACGCGATAGCGCTGTTCATTTTGCGCTGGAATCATTGCGGGAATGGAATCGCTAAAAGCTTTTGCGGGAATCTCTGGAAGAACGGCTTCCATTGCTGCAAGCTGAGGCGCGATCGCTTTCAAAAACCCAAGCGATCGCACTAATTTCTGAAGTCCCGATTTCTGGTAAAGCCCCAGCGGACGCAGCAAAGCCCGCATTCGATTCGGATAGGGAAACACCGAGAAAATAAACTGACGTAAAAGCGTTTGAGCAAGCGATCGCGGTTCTTTGCGCTCAATTTGGGGACGAGTTGCCGCAATCAGCTTGTCGTATTGCACTCCAGAAGGGCAAGTAGTGACACACGCAAGACAGCCCAAACAGGAATCGAAATGCTGCACCGTCGCGGCATTCAGCGGAATTTCACCTTCATTAATTCCATCCATCAGATAAATTCGTCCTCGCGGCGAGTCCATTTCTTTGCCGATCACTCGGTAGCTCGGACAAGTCGATAAACAAAAGCCGCAATGTACACAAGAATCAATCAGCTTTGGATCAGGAGGATTATGAGCATCAAAGCCTGGATTTGTGGTTGGATCAGAATGCATTTTAAATTCTAAAAAGAGTTTGAGGATCAAATTGCGCTTTGACCCGCCGCATCAAGTTGAGCGCATTGCCAGAATAGCCCCACACCTCAAGCTGTTGTTTGAATTCGATCGAAGCTTGCAAAACCGATAAATATCCGCCTGTTGCTTCACAAATCGATCGCGCTTGTAAAAGTTGAGTCGATCGCGCACTTTTGACACTCAATCGCCCGATGCCACTTCCAGCATGAATCAAAACTTCCGCAGTCGGCAAAAGTGCAGAAATCTGATTGAGAACTGAAACCGATTCAGACGGCTTTACTCCTATTTTGCAAACGATCGAGTCACTTTGGACAGATGAATTAATTTGATCTGTAAACTGCTGCCATAGATCCGAATCTGCGGGATTAACAACGGCTAAATCGAGTGTTTTTCCAACTTCTGTCAATCGTTCAATCTGTTGATTAACACTTTCGGCAATGCTCTGGAATCGCACCAACAAACTGAGCGTATCTGACAATTCTAACACTTCTGTGATTGAACCTGAAAGCAGATCAACACTCACCGGAGTTAACGCTGAACTTAATAGCGTTTGGGTGGCTTGCTCTAATGCGGTGGGATCGCCAGTGAGCATGATCGATCGAGAAACCGCCGGAATCGGATACACCCTTAACGTTGCCTGCGCCAAAATTCCTAACGTTCCATACGATCCGGTGAGCAATTTCATCAAATCGTAGCCCGCCACATTTTTTACCACTCGTCCGCCCGCTTTGACAATTTCACCATCACAGCGCACAAACGTAACGCCGAGCAGCATATCGCGAATACTGTTGTAGCGATGTCTTAATGATCCTGTATCAGCGGTTGCAATCACGCCTCCTAAAGTTGAACGATCGCTCAACAGTGGATCGATCGCGCAAAATTGTCCTGCGCTGCCAACGATCGACTGCAACTGAGCAAACGAAATTCCCGCTTCAGCCGTTACGGTTAAATCACCCTGTGCGTGTTCGATCAAGCGATCGAGCTTTTCTGTACTCACCACTAATGTCACTGCATCAACGATTCCTCCCCAGTGCAGCTTACTTGCATGACCACAAGGAAGCATCCGCCATTGATTTTGGTACGCGCAGGTCACGATCGCGCTTAATTCCTCGATCGTAGACGGTGACACCCAAACAATCTGATCGGGATGAATCAGCGATCGGCTGAGTTGCGTTTGTTGAAATTCGGTTAGTGCATCCCACGTCCGTAACTGTACGGGCGCGATCGCAGATTCAAGCGTTTGAAGAATAGTTTGCATCCGAGAAAATAAGGCAGACGACACGGAAATCGAGTTCAGTCTTAGAAGAAAATAACGAGAAGTTTATGAAAAGATTTCGGTTCAGATCCCATTATCTAGGGAATAATGCGCTTATGTTCAAGGCGAAAGGAATCATGAGAATCGTACAAGCTCGAAGCATCGTTAATGCGGAGATCAAATCGATTTTTGGCTTCTCATGATTTCCTTTTTTATTCTTAGCGATGACCGATGCACCAGATAGACGCGGCGACCAGTTTAGTTCACCTCCAAACGCCTCTGAGTCAGTGTAATTCTGACGTGAGCGAGCTATCTCGACTGCAATCCGCATTTTCAGAATTAGAAGCAACCGTCTCCGCCCTTCAGCAAGAACTCCAGCAAGAACGCGCCGCGCGTCAGCAAGCCGAAAAAGACCGTCTTCTACTTCAAATGACGATCGAGGCTGCCGCTGATGGAATTTTGGCGATCGATCCTCAAGGCAAAATTCTCAGCATCAATCAAGAATTCCGCCAGCAGTGGAACATCGGATCATCAGCACCGAGCGAAGATTCGCGTCTGATCGAGCGCACAACTCAAATGCTGATTGATCCCGATCAGCTGCGCCAACAGATACAACTCGAAATCGAGCAGCCGACGATCGAAAGTCATGATATTTTTCATTTCAAAGATGGGCGAATTTTAGAGCGGTATTCAAAACCCTTGTGGATTGAGGATGAAATCGGCGGTCGCGTGATTAGTATTCGCGATATTACCGAGCAGACCCGCGCTCAAAAAAATCTCGCCGCAAGCGAGAAACTGTTACGCACCGTTGTTACCAATACGCCGACGATTCTTTATGCAATCGATCAAAATGGCGTTTATACCTTATCCGAAGGCAAAGGGCTGGAAATTCTTGGATTTAAGGCGGGTGCGCTCGTCGGACAATCGGCTTACGAATTTTATCGCGACTACCCAGAGATTATTCGAGATATCGATCGCGTCCTCCGGGGTGAAGAACATCGATCAATTTTGGAATTCGGCGGCGTTTTTTACGACAATCGCGCCACCCCGATTCGCAACTCAGACGGCGAAATTATCGGACTGATCGGCGTTGCAACCGATGTCACCGCTCAGCGTCAAGCCGAAATTGAATTACAGCAAACCAAGCAAGATCTGGCAATTCGCGTTGAACTTAGAACCGTGGAACTCAAAGCCGCGAATGCAAAATTACAAAAAGAAATCGCGCAGCGAAGACTAATCGAACAAAGTTTGCGCGAAAAGCAAAGCTGTTTGCAGATTTTGAATCAAATTTCACAAGGAGTCGCAGCTGGATTGTCGGTTAACGACTTGATCACACTCGCGATCGATCAAACTGCACAGCAATTCACCGATGTTCGGGTGCTATATGGTGTGATCGATAATCGTCAGTTCAACGCCATTTATTCGGCTCAGCCCGCAGACATGCCTGCAATGCGAGGCATGATCGAAGGACTTTACCTGACTCCTCAATATCTTGATCTGGTTCGACAGCGAGAACCCGCGATCGTTGAAGATGTCTTATTAGAACCTGCATTTGCGCCGATGGCAGGGGATATGTTGAGACGCAGAACGCGCGCGCTCGTCCTCATCGCGGTGCAGCATTCCGCTGATCAAATCGGCATTCTTTCCTTGAATGCGCCTTATCCAAAACGATGGACAACGTGCGAAGTCGAAATGATTCAAGAACTCGCCGATTATTTGTCGATCGTGCTGCAAAAAGTTCGGGCACAAGAAGAACGCGCCCAAGCCGAAGAACGCCTGAAATTATTTGAATCGATTGTCGTCAACGGCAATGATGCAGTCATTATTACTAATCCCGACCTGGAAAATCCGCGAATCAGCTATGTGAATGCTGCGTTTGTTCAAATGTCGGGCTACAGCGCAGAAGAAGTGATCGGCAAAACGCCCCGGATTCTGCAAGGTGAACGAACCGATCGCGCGCTGTTAGCCAAAGTGCGATCGGCAATGAGCGAAGGACGATCGATTCAAGTTGAACTGGTGAATTATCGCAAAGATCGTTCCGAATATTGGGTCGATTTAAACGTTGTGCCGATCGTGAATGCCCAGGGAACCATCGCTCATTTTGTGGCGGTGCAGCGCGATATTACCGATCGCAAATGGTCAGAAAAAGCTTTAATTGCGACTCAAGCTCGTTTGAAATATCTACTTTCTTCGAGTCCTTCAGTGATTTATACCTGTCAGCCCAATCGCAACCGTGCCTGTACATTTGTCAGTGAAAATATCACTCAACAACTCGGCTACGAAATTTGGCAATATCTCAAAGATCCGCACTTTTGGATCGACCACATTCACCCAGAAGATTTGCCGATCGTGTTAGAACATCTCGATCGTTTACCCGAAATCGGAGAAGTGACTTGCGAGTATCGATTTCTACATTTCGATGGCACATACCGCTGGCTACGGGACAGTATGAAAATGTTGAATGATCAATCGATCGAAGTCATTGGTTCAGTTGTGGACATTAGCGATCGTAAGTGGGCAGAAGACCAAATTCGCGCCTCGCTTCAAGAAAAAGAAGTGATGTTAAAAGAAATCCACCATCGTGTAAAAAATAATCTCCAAGTTGTCTCTAGTTTACTCAAATTACAAGCGGGTCATATTCAAGATAAGCGAATTATCGAAGTATTTAAGGAGAGCCAAAATCGAGTTAGTGCAATGGCGTTAATTCATGAAAAGCTTTACCAATCCGAGGATCTCGCAAAAACGCATTTTTCGGAGTATATTCATAGCTTAGCAACGGCGTTATTTCGTTCCTATTCAGCAAATTCTCGCTCGATTCAACTGCATCTAAATGTTCAGGATGTGAGATTGAGCATCGATACTGCAATTCCTTGCGGACTGATTATTAATGAACTCGTTTCTAACTCGCTCAAATACGCCTTTCCCCCCGGCGAAACAGGCGAAATTCAGATTCAACTCCAAGCAGATCCTTCACATGAATTATCCGAATTTACGCGCTATCAACTCATCGTGCGCGACAACGGTCAAGGCTTTCCGCCTGATCTTGATTTTCGCAATACTAAATCACTCGGTTTGCAGTTAGTTTGTACTCTGATTCGGCAGCTACGCGGAGAAATCACTCTCAATGCTGAATCAGGAGTTCAATTTACGATCGCGTTTACAGAACAAAAGCTCAGGGTTTAATCAGGGTTTATCAGGGTTCAATTTATGTCTACGGCTCGCGTACTCATCGTCGAAGATGAAAGTATTATCGCGCTGGATATCCAAACCAGCTTGCAAAATGCAGGATATCAAGTTGTGTCGATCGCGACGACAGCAGAAGAAGCGCTAACAAATACGGCAAGTTTTCAACCTGATTTGGTGCTAATGGATATTCGGCTACACGGTGAAATGGATGGAGTCGAAACCGCTGAACAAATTCGTCAAACTTGGCAACTTCCGGTAATTTTCCTAACGGCTCATGCGGACGAAAATACATTATCTCGTGCTAAGCAAACGCAGCCGTTTGGCTATATTCTGAAACCCTTTGAAGACCGAGAATTAATTACAATGATCGAGATTGCTTTGTCTCGCCACAAAGCAGAATCTCTGATTCAAACTGCACTAACAAAAGAAAAAGAAATCAACGAATTAAAATCGCGCTTTGTCTCAGTCGTGTCGCACGAATTTCGCAATCCGTTAAACACAATTCTTTTTTCAACCGAACTGCTTCAACGATATGGAACTCAGATTACAGAAGAAAAGCGAGAAACTTATCTCGATCGTATTCAAAGTTCTATAAAGCGGATGAATGAGCTTCTATCAGATGTGTTGACGGTCGGAGAAACCGAAGCTGGAAAACTTCAATTTAGTCCACATCCACTCGACGTGATTCGATTCTGTAAAGAGCTAGTCGATGAACTGCATTTATCGGGTACGCAGAAAAGCTCGATCGCGTTTTCATTTTGTCGAGTGGGTGAACCCGATTCGCTGCCTTGGTTAGATGAACGGTTGCTGCGCCACATTCTCACTAACTTACTATCGAATGCTGTGAAATATTCGTTTGGTGAGCCGATCGGATTCAAACTGAATTTAAGCGATCGCACTGCCGTTTTTCGGATTCAAGACCACGGAATCGGCATTCCAAAAGTAGATCAAGCGAATTTATTTCAGTCATTTCATCGCGCTAGCAATGTGAAAGCGATTCCTGGCACAGGATTGGGGTTATCGATCGTGAAGCAGTGTGTCGATTTACACGGTGGCACAATCACTGTTGAGAGTGAGGAAAATCAGGGAACTCTGTTTACTGTCACGCTACCGTTAAACAGGCAGTCCGCGCATGAAAACAATCCTGGTTATTGAAGACGAACAAACGGTTCGAGAGTCGATCTTGGATTTACTCGAAGCTGAAGGCTTTCATGGAATTGGCGGCGAAAACGGTGACATCGGGGTGCAACTCGCGCAAGAACATCACCCAGATTTGATTTTATGTGATGTCACAATGCCCGATCTCGATGGTTTTTCTGTCTTGGCTCAACTCCGCAAGTCGCCGGATACGGCTGGCATTCCGTTTATCTTTCTTTCTGCCCGCAGTACCAAAGCCGACCAGCGACAAGGGATGGAACTCGGTGCAGACGATTATCTCACTAAGCCTTGCACAGCGACGGATTTACTCGGAGCGGTATCGGGTCGATTGGCAAAGTACGAAGCGTTAGCGGAACGGTATTCTCAGAAAGTTGAGCCAGCCAAATCAGAAAAAATGGATGCCGCAGAAGCTTCTGGAACGGATTCGCCGCAGATTTCCGGGACGCGCGATGGGTTGCTCAACCATTTCTACCAAGAGCTTCGCAATCCGCTATCAAATATCAATATGACGCTGCATTTATTGAGACTAGAGCGAATCGGACAGGAATCGACGATCGCAACCGTACAGCGCGAGTATGGGCGCGAGTTAGCGGTGCTGCAAGCAGTGTATAAGCTTCAGGATTATTTGATGCCAGAGAGCGCTGAATTGCTGCGGAACTCTAACTTAGTTCAGTTAATCAACGAAGATGCTGCTTGATTGAATGAGTGACGCGAAGAAGTCGATCGTGGAAATGCGATCGGCTTTTTTCATTAAACTCACATTAATGCAGATCAGCCAGATTGATCGGGACAGCAAATCTATCCGAAGAGCGTTTGTTTTTCTTTGCTAAATCCGTATTGATAGTCTTGTTGCCACGGATGCGAGAATGAGCGACTTTCTTTCGGTGCTAGAGCAGTTTTCGCGATCGCGAATTTTAGTGATCGGCGAAGCCATGCTCGATCGCTATCTCCACGGCGATGCTACTCGTATGTGTCAAGAAACCCCAGTCCCAGTGGTAACGCTTTCTCATGCGATCGATCAGCCTGGAGGAGCCGCTAATACTGCGGTGAATCTGCAAAGTTTGGAAGCGGATGTTACCTTACTTTCGGTGATTGGTAGCGATTGGGAAGGAACACGGCTTCAGCAAGTTTTGCACGGAATTAAAGGAATTGTGACCGCAAACGATCGCACAACCCTAACCAAACAGCGCGTGATCAATGGCGATCGCTTATTGCTAAGATTCGACCAAGGAAGTACAGAATTATTAACCCCGGAATTAGAAAACAAGCTCATTGCTGAATTAAAAACACAGTGGGATAATTACGATGCTGTGATCATTTCAGATTACGGGTATGGAGTTTTAACGAATCGCATCATTGATACGATCAAGCAACTTCAGCAACAAAATCCAAAAATACTGATTGTGGACGCAAAGAATTTATCAAAGTATAAAACTCTAGACATAACCGCAGTCAAGCCAAATTATCAGCAAACGTTAGATTTATTAAATCAAATTGAGAACGTAAATTTATCTAGAATTAAGCATATAAAAGATAACGCAGATGAAATACTAAGAGAAACAGGAGCGAAAATGGTAGCAGTCACACTCGATCGAGAAGGTGTAATCTTGCTACAGCGCGATCGTTCCCCTTATCAAATTCGCGCAAATCCAGCTTGTCCAACTCAAACGATCGGGGCAGGAGATACATTTACAGCAACCTTCGCGATCGCGCTCACAATCACCGATGCTCCAACGATCGCAGCGGAACTCGCAGCAGCAGCGGCAGCGATCGTGGTGCAAAAACCAGGAACAGCGCGCTGTACGCTAGAAGAACTGAAATCAATGTTTAGTCATGTCCTGGAACCAAGCTAAAAATCTACTCTGCATTCGTCTCGATACGATCGGCGATGTTTTGATGACGACCCCTGCTTTTCGGGCACTGAAAACGGCAGTTCCCAATCGATGTCTAACGCTGCTCACTTCTTCTGCGGGAGCCGCGATCGCACCGTTGATTCCTGAGTTAGATCACACGATCGTTTATGATTCTCCCTGGCTCAAGGCGACAGCCCCACGTGAAACGCCGCGCCCTGAATACGACATGATCGACTTGCTTCGACAACAACAGTTTGATGGCGCAATCATTTTCACCGTGTACAGCCAGAATCCTTTGCCTTCTGCGTTCTTATGCTACATGGCAGAAATTCCGCTGAGATTGGCGCACTGTCACGAAAATCCTTACCAACTGTTGAGCGATTGGATCAAAGACCCCGAACCCGATCGCGGAATTCGTCACGAAGTCCAACGCCAACTCGATTTAGTGGCTCACATTGGCGCAACAACCGAAAATCAGCGGCTTTCGATCCAAGTGAAAGATCGCGATCGTGATCGTGTTTCCAATCTGCTGAGTGAATTGAATCTACCGCAGCGCTGGGTAGTAATGCACACTGGGGCAACGGCTCCCTCGCGCCGATACTCAGTCGAGCAATTCGCGATCGTTGCCGATCGATTAATCCTAGACCATGATTACGCAGTCATTTTTACCGGAACCACACTCGAAGTGGATATCGTTGCTCAGATTCAGGCAAGAATGCAGGCAAAGTCTCATTCACTAGTTTGTCAGTTGAGCTTGAGTGAATTAACAGCATTAATTGAACTCGCGCCTGTTTTGATCTCAAATAACACTGCTCCGGCTCATCTTGCAGCAGCAGTTGGAACTCCAGTCGTAGATTTATACGCTTTAACGAATCCTCAACATACACCTTGGCAAGTTCCCCATCGCTTACTGTTTCAAGATGTGCCTTGTAAATATTGCTATAAAAGTATCTGCCCAGAAGGACACCACCACTGTTTAGCGCAAGTCTCACCCGAAACGGTAGTGAAAGCAGCGTGTGAACTCGTGAAAGAAGCTGCACAAACGCTAGAGATTTCGGCTTAAAAGTTAATACAATTCAATCGGTTGTAGCGGGTTTAATGATTTCAAAAAACGACTCTTCCTTGAGATATTTTTGATTATCACTTCGGGCAGATGGGTAACTACGAAACAACTTGATAGTCTTTATTTGTGAGCTAAAAAACTTTAGGAGAAATTGATTATGAATCTTATCGCTTGGATTATCTTAGGTCTAATTGCAGGCGCGATCGCAAAAGCAATTTACCCCGGCGACCAAGGTGGCGGTATTCTTGGAACAATCATCTTGGGCATCATCGGCGCATTCGTTGGTGGCAGCCTTTATACCTTTTTGACCACAGGGGCACTGAACTTAACAGCGGCTTCCTTGAGCTTTGGCGGCATTTTGATCGCAGTTTTGGGTGCAATCGTTGCAATCTTCTTGTGGGGTCTGTTGACTCGTCGCGCTGCATAACGAATCAGCTAAGCGCGATTGGAACAATTCCATATTTGCTAATTACAAAAGCTTTCTCTGAGTTAGATTCAAAGAAAGCTTTTGCTTTTTGGACTCATTCAACAGGCGAGAGGCTTGGCTCTTTCCCTTAGATCAATGCTTTTCGTTTACTCTCCCTTCGGTTTCGCTTTATTGACTCGAAGCTGTCGCCCCATCCATTCCGCCCCGTCTAATTCTGTGATCGCGGCATCCTCTTGGGCATCTTGTTCCATCTCAACGAACGCAAAGCCTCGCATCCGTCCTGTTTCTCGATCGGTGGGCAAGACAACTCGCTTCACCGCTCCATATTCGGCAAACACCGATTTCAGGTCGTCTACAGTCGCTTGGTAAGAAAGGTTTCCAACGTAAATGGTCATGGGAATATCCGAAACGAAGAGCAAATCTGGATCCTAACGGCGATCGTTCTAAAGAGACTGCTTTGAATAACGCGGTGTGCGATCGAACTTCAAGGGAAGTTAAGCATTTCAGTCTTTAAGCGCGAATTGTCAGAAACCCAATTTGATCATCCCTCTTTTCACGCAATTAATTTTGTTTTGCTCACTACATCTTTATAAAAATATCAAATCTTTAATGTTAAGTTTCTTATGATTCAAATTAATTTGCTTTCTCAATTCAAAGTTGGAGTGCTGTCCAAGTTAATCATGCTTACTCGAACAGCACACCGCTTTAATACTTGAATAGTCCAACTCCTTGAACTTTGTATCCGGTGGGTTCAAGAATTTTCTGAGCCGCTTGTTTTCCTGAAATCGTTGCGCCTTCCATACTGTCAATGTAGTCTTGCTGCGTGTAGCTTCCGGCTAAGAAGAAATTAGCGATCGGTGTTTTTTGAGAAGGACGGTAAGGGTCTTTTCCGGGTTCTTCGCGATACAACGATTGCGCCAGTTTTACGACGTTATACCAAGTCATGTTTAGTTCCCGCGACGAAGGAAAGAGATCATGAATCTGTTTCAATGCGTGTTTCGCAATGTCTTCGTTGCTCATCGGCACAAAGGGATCGCCGGGTGTGAGAACCACTTGCATCAGTGAGCCTTGTCCCTCGCGGTAGTAGTCTTTGGGACTGGTAAGCGCGAGATCGGCAAAACAAGAGAAATCAGCATCGGAACTGTACAGCAAGTTATCCATTCCTGCCGATCGCTCAACTTGATGCCGCGCTTCGGGATCGTTCATCTCTGTCACCCAACCATCGAACCGCATCTGAACGGTAGCGACTGGAACCGCTTCTAGTTTGTAAATGTTGTCAAATTCCTTGATGCTGCGCCATTCTTGCGGCAAAAGTCGCTGAATTCCGGGCACATCACACGCGGCAAGATACACATCGGCGCTGATAATTTCTTCGGTTTCGCCGTTTGCAATTGCTAATCCGGTCACTTTCGCGTTTTGTCCTTCGCCTTCAAACAGAATTTTTCGGGTTTGTCTGCGGGTGTGAATTTTTGTGCCTTTCGCTTCGAGGTAATCCGTAATCGGTTTGTGCAAGTATTCCGCAGGCGATCCCGATAGCATGTTCAATCTCGATGCTTCCGTTTTCGACGCGAACATCATAAAGATCGTTAACATGCAGCGCGCAGAGATATTTTCCGTATCGATAAATCCCAACGCCAGCGCGATCGGGTCCCACATTTTCTTTAAGCTATTCTGCGATCCGCCATGACTGCGAAACCAATCAGCAAAGCTGACATCATCGAGTGCCCGAATCATCTTCATCGCCAGATCGAAATTGACTAAGCCAGGAACGATTGGACTTGTACCAAGCGCGATCGCATTCTGCAATTTATCCTGAACAGTTAACTGTCCGGTTGTAAAAAACGCTTTCAACCCATGAAACGGCGCACCGAGCAGAAAGCGAAAATCGAGTTTACCAATCTCTCCGCCTCGATTTACGAACGTATGAACATGCTCTTTCGCTAACAGTTCATCGTAAACGCCTACCTTTTTCATCAGCGCGAATAGATTCGCGTAATTGTTGAAGAATACGTGCAAGCCCATTTCGATGTGATTGCCGTCTGAGTCGATCCAACTGCCGACCTTACCGCCGACAAACGATCGTGCTTCAAAGATTTCAACTTCGTGACCCGCATCGACTAATTCTACAGCAGCGGCTAATCCTGCCAATCCCGCCCCAACGATCGCAACACGCATTCCGACATCCCACATTTCGCGACTTTCCTTAAGAAATTTTAACGCTCTTGTGTGATCGAAAACCGAAATCGAGGCATTCTAACTAGGTCGATTTGTTCCAGGTTGTATGCGAAAAGGCTTTAGTTTGACAAAAGGAATGTTGATCGCGATCGCTTTAAGCTTGCTTGCAGGCTGTAATCCGCTTCCGACTCGAATTATGCAGTACACACCACTGCGCCCCGTTGATCCCACTCCTTACGAGAAAAAAGGCTACGTTTCGGGATTGACGGTCGCTCAATTACCGCCGAAATCTCAAATGAACGTCCCGCGCACTGTCGTTGCAAAACCGGGTGAAAAACTTTCCAAAGACGATTTAGAGATT
>CAXTDB010000095.1:0-794 GCA_964242045.1 uncultured Leptolyngbya sp.
AAGAACTTGAGGGCACTGGATTACTTGGAGTTGAAGATTGTGACAGTGCTGGTAAAGCAATCAGCGAGATGAATGTGATAAACGTAATCGGGAGCAATATCTTTTGTCCCATTTTTCCGACCTCAAAATCTTCTACTGAAGGAATGGCGAATGAGTTCTTAGATCGAAGCGATAACCATGCGGTAGGATATGTAGTCTTACATCACAAAGCGCGATCGCTTCATCTTTGAGCAATCCTTCTAAATTGTTGTGAGTTGCAGTTGATTCATCAACAACGGTGACGGCTCCCTGACCTACAACCTGAAACTCATCATCTTTGACGATAATGGCAGTATCTTCATCAATGCCAAGACCGAGTACCGCAGGTTGAAGTACCAGGGCTGCGAGCAATCGACCCAAACGTCCGCGCTGAGCAAAGTGCTGATCCACTACAATTCCTGGTAGAAATCCCATCCCAGGACCCATGCTAACCGCATCAACACTGGGATTAGAAACCGATGCTCCGCCCACAATCATTTCACAAGGCATCATCGCGGCTCCTGCACTTGTGCCGCCAATAACAACGCCTTGCTCATGTTGCCTGCGAATCGCTTGATCTAAAGCTGTTTCTCGAATGAAGTCTACAATGCGGGACTGATCACCGCCTGTAAAGAAAATTCCTGTGGATTGTTCGATCGTCCGCAGAGAACTCTCCCGCATCGAATCGTCTCGACACTCGGTATGAACTGTCTCAACCACTTCCGCACCTAATCGCTTGAAGATGTGGATATAGTCATCTCCCACTTCTTTTGGCA
>CAXTDB010000095.1:804-14718 GCA_964242045.1 uncultured Leptolyngbya sp.
GGCATTCTAGTTGCTGCCGTCATCACCGCGATTCTGGCTTTCATTCCGCCTGCTAAGCGGACAAATTCTCGTAAGACCAAACAATCGCCGTCTCTATCTTCTGCGCCGCCGATGATCATCAAAGCGCCTTGATTGCTATCCATAGTGATTTCTCCTGATATCTCTCGTGACGTAAGTTACTCTCTAGTGAAGCAGTAGCTTTGCTTTTGCAAGCTTGAATTCTTCTTCAGTGAGTGCACCTGCCTCTTTAAGCTGCGTGAGTTGAGTGAGTTGAGTCAAAAGATTCGGTTGTGGTGCTGGGGTCTGTGTCTCTTGCATTGCAGCAAGTTGATGTTTAACTTGCTCTGTTTCTTGCTGAGCTTGCAGTGCGGCTGCTTGTTTTTGCTCTGCCTTTATCGCTTTTTGACCGATCGCTTGATCTACAGATCTGCTTGTTGCTGTTGCTGTGCCGCTAATCACTGCTGTTCTTGCCATCGTTCCTAGCAAGCTTGGTCCTTGTCGCGATGGCACAGACTGTCTTCTTGATCTTCTAAGCATTTGAATCTCCTCAAAAAAAGGGAAACAGGCAAAACAAGGATGCAAATTAAAGCGATTATTAACGGGACACAGCTTCCTGAGCCGCAAGCACTTCTTCAATGACGCTGCTGGGAATTCGTTCATTGAGTAGAAGCTGACCTTCTGCATTGACGATCGCATCTCGAAATGTGGTTGCCCATACATTTTCAAACAGCATCAGGGCTGCAAACGAGTTGTTGTCTAGACTTTGCGCGGTCGTTTGAACATCTAATTCAGAGATTAGCCCTGTGACATCAGCGATGATCGGATCAAAGATGCTGTAGTCAATCTCGTCGAGATCATCAATTTCGTTCATCATGACATCACCACGTTCGTTCTTTTGAATGAAGAGAATATCAATGATGCGAATCGTTTTATTTTCAACCAATGCTCTCAATGCCGATGCAATTTCGTCTTTAACGAAGCCAGAGCTGCTCGGAAATTTGATACACAGCATCTCGATCGGACCTAAAGCCATATGGATCTCTCCTAGTTTGATTTCAATGAAGACGAACAGACTACTAGGCAGACACCTTAAAAAGAGACAGCATCGCGGATAATCGGACAGGTCATACAATGCCCCCCTCCTCGTCCTCGTCCAAGCTCAGCACCGACGATCGTGATTACTTCTACGCCTTCTTTACGGAGAGCAGTATTGGTGTGAGTGTTACGATCGTAAGCCACCACAACTCCAGGCTCTAGACAGACAAAGTTATTGCCGCTGTCCCATTGCTGGCGCTGTTTAGCATAGATATTGCCCCCGGTTTCAACGACCCGTATCTTCTTTAATCCCAGTGCTGAAGCAATCACATCGATGAACGGTTGTGTTTCTTTTATGAGTTCATATCCCGGAGGTTTGTCAATAGGGCGTAACGAGAACGGGATGACTTGATTCATGATGTCAGGAAACAAGCTAACCACATCGCGATCGCAAAACGTAAACACGGTATCGAGGTGCATTGCCGATCGTAGCTTTGGCATGGCAGCAACAATCACGCGCTCAGCCGCACCCTTAGCAAACAGGGAAGCTGCGAGTTGAGCGATCGCCTGACGCGAAGTGCGTTCGCTCATTCCAATCAAGACAATCCCGTTTCCGATCGGCATGACATCGCCCCCTTCGAGCGTTGCCGATCCATGATGCTGCGTCGGATCGCCCCACCAAATTTCAAACTTTGCTTGGGTAAAACTAGGATGAAACTGATAGATTGCCGCAGTTAGGACTGTTTCTTCGTGCCGAGCAGGATAATACAACGGATTAAGCGTCACGCCGCCGTAAATCCAGCAGGTCGTATCACGGGTGTATAAAGTGTTCGGCAAGGGTGGCAATAGATATCCGGTAATCCCACTGGCTGCTTGAGCAGCCCGCAGAAAGTCGCCGCCAAAGTCTTTGGGAAGATCGTAAGCGGCAAGTCCACCGATCAGGTATTCTGCTAACTGTCGCGAACTTAAACCGTTCAAGAAAGCATAGACATCTTCGACTAACCCCAACCCAACCTCATTTGCCACCACTTGTTGATTGAGAATCCATTGCTTTGCTTCTGGAATCTCAAGCTTTGAGCTAACAGTTCGTGCATTTCAACGACTTCGACTCCACGATCGCGCATCTTGAACACGAAGTCAGCGTGATCGCGCTTTGCTTGATCCACCCACAGCACATCATCGAACAATAAATCATCGCAATTGGTGGGAGTTAACCGAGCGTGAGCTAATCCAGGAGAGCAAACCATCACTTTTCGGAGCTTGCCAATTTCTGAATGCACACCATAGGCAACAGAATTTTGATTGGGAGTAACGGTACTTGTTGTAACAGTCATTGTGGACTCCTTGAGTGTACTAGGTGACTCTTAATTGACATAAATCATGCCTGCTCGACTAACATTCAATGCACTGTCACCAGAGGCAACGGTCTTCATCGGAATGACCTGGACGTTCATTGTGTTACCGGACAAGGTGACGTTGTATTTAGTCCCAACCGATTGGCGAGATGGATAGATAAATAAGTTGGCAGGAGTCGCCACAAAAGACACGGTTGCTTTTTCACCTGGCTCAATTTTGACGTTTGCACCACCCGAAAACCCAACGCCGAGTGTGGTTGACGTATCATTCGTAACTACCATATCGACTGCACTATTGGGACTCACCTGCCCGATCATTTTCACACTGGGCGGAGCTTGTCTAAGCCCTTGACGTACAACAGGTTCTGCTTGAGCAAAACCATCGTTGCACAGGGCAAAACGGCGTTGCATAAAGCAAGTCCAACTAACCAATTGCGAAGCCTTAGATTGCGAAACCTTAAAGTCATATCAACCTCATCCAAAAATCCAATGCTGTAAATTCAAGGAACTCAAAGTTGAATGAGTCCTGTAAACAAACCGTAGATGCCAGAAAGCGCTGCAATGATAATCAGCGTCACGAAAAACCATTCCCAGGACTGAAATACTTTGCGCCCTTGTTCGCGTCGGGCAAGCAAAAACAGAAGTGTTCCAGGTGCATAAATCACCGCCGACAGCAACAGGTACTTTAACCCACCGGCATAGATTAACCAAATCGAGTAGAAAGTTGCGATCGCGCTAATCACCCATTCTCTTCTGCGGCTTTGAGGCTGCGTGTAGGTTTCTCCCGTTAAAGCCAGTTTTAAACCATAAGCAGCCACCAGCAGGTATGGAATGAGTGATAGGCAGCTTGTGAGTTCGAGTGCAAGCGTAAACGCATTCTCGCTAAACAGCGTCACAATCAAAAATACCTGAATCAAACCACTCGTAATCCAAAGTGCTGCTGAGGGAACTCCTTTGCTGTTTTCGCGAGTTAAGAAACTCGGCATCACGTTGCTTCGTGCTGCCATAAAGGGAACTTCAGCCGCAAACAGCGTCCAAGCAAGGTAAGCACCCAATACCGAAATCAGCAGTCCCATACTAATGAAAATGGAACCCCAGCGACCCACAACAGACTCTAACACTGCTGCCATCGATGGATTTCGCAATGCTCCTAGTTGCTCGCGCGACAGAATTCCATACGGCAAGACTGTCACTAAGACAAACAGACACAGCACTGAGAGAAATCCGACTATTGTTGCCACACCCACATCTGAGCGCTTTTCAGCATAGCGTGAGTAGATGCTTGCTCCTTCGATGCCCAGAAAAACAAACACGGTGACTAACATGGTGCTCCGAACTTGAGCAAAGAGCGACTCGCCTTCATAGCCCTGACCGCCGAGGAAATTCGCTGAAAAAATCTCTGGGTTAAAGTGGAACAGAAGAATGAGCAGAAAAATGACGATCGGCACAATCTTCGCAACCGTGACAATGTTGTTGAATCCGGCTGCTTCCTTGACTCCATTCAAAATCAGAAAGTGAAACAGCCAGAGAAAGATAGAAGCACTGAGGATTGCTGCGATCGTGTTTCCTTCTCCGAATGCTGGAATAATCCGCCCTAAAGTGGACTTGATAAGGACGAAGTAGGAAACGTTACCCACACACGAACCTGTCCAGAAACCGAGTGCCGAAAGAAATCCAAGATAGTCGCCAAATCCAGCTTTAGCATAAGCAAAAACGCCCGAATCTAAACCGGGCTTGCGCTGTGCAAGTGTCTGAAATACAAATGCCAGCATCAACATCCCAATGCCTGAAATTAGCCATGCGACCAAAGCGCCCAAAACGCCTGTTGCGCTCCCGAACTTAGCAGGCAGGGTAAAAACTCCTGCACCGACCATCGAGCCAACGACCAGCGCGGTGAGCGACAAAACCGGAAGCGTTTCTTTAACAATAGTTGTATCAGTTGAAGATGTGGTTGCCATAAGCTCTGCATCAAAAGATCAATTTGCTCGATCGCACGGCAGTGCGCTTACTCACACGCTAAAACAGCTACTTGATAAGCGGTGTTACGGCTTCCTGTGATCCGCGCATTGATCTGGAAAGGTTGCCGATTAGTCGGTGTGCGGAACGGTTGGTTGTAAAGGTAGAAGCGTCTAGCATCGATCGTGCGCGACACCGCAGTTGAAGATGAACCATCATTGTATTTGAGGTTCGCTTCTGCGACGAAGCGCGAATTGTTTTCGGGGATCAGTCTGCCAATATAGCTCGTAAAGCTTGTTCCCGTCGGCACAGCAAAATCAGTGTTAGCGTTTGAGTTATTCGTTGCCACGGTCTTGCGGAGAATAGGTCTTCCTGTTGTGACTTCTTTGAGATAGCGACAGTTTGCAGGGGCAGGAGGAAAGGCTTGTGCAGACTGTGACAAGTACAATGACGCAGTTACTACCGCGATCGAAACTCCACTTGCGATCGTCAAAAGTGTTTTCATGGTTGCCATTTTTCCCAATTAAAGACATTTAGGGTTGATTCACTTGGAGAAGCAATATAGAAAAGGGTTTCCACTCTGCTTCTCCACCTGAAAAGCGTTAACTATACCTCTGAACCAAAATCTTCGCGCAGTTTGGCTTCTTGCTCGGTTGATAGATTCGATTGAATCAGTTCGCCTTTCTCCTCTGGGGAGAATGCTGCTTCTACTTTATCAACTGTCACCTGACCAGTGAGCAAAAATAGGGCAGATGTTCCGGCTGTGACTTTGCTTTGTAGCTCTTTGATGAAAGTGTCGTTAATGCCATAGTCGGTGAACCTACCTGAAATTGCACCCGCTGTTGCTCCGATAAGTAGCCCAAGCAAGGGTGTAAAAAAGAGAATGCCAAACAAAATTCCCCAGAAGGCACCACCGAGCGCACCTGCTTCGACCATATTCGTTGCTTGGTAAGTTTTAGGGCGGCTCCGTCCCTCTGGCCAAGTGACAACGGCTGCATCCAGAACAATCTTTTGTTTCTCTAGCTCTTCTAGCTTTTTCAGTGCGTTATTTGCACCGCCAGCCGAGTCAAATTTCCAAACCGTTAAGGTTGACATAAGCTTCTCCTAATTTTTCCTTCGAGATCAAGTCGCTACAAGTCGGGATGACTCGACGCGAGCAAGTGAGAGATTTGATCCGCTAAAGTAGCGGGGTTGAACGGCTTCGCGATCGCTCCAGTAAAACCCATTTGATGAAGCTGATTAGCAGTAAACCAGCTTGCTCTTGTAGAAATCAGCAGAATCGGAACGGACTGACTGACCGATCGCTGCTTTAACTGCTCAATGAAGATCAAAGCATCGGTTTCTGGAGTAGACGTGTCTAACAAAATCGCATCAGGGCGGGACTTTGTACATAGATTGATTCCTTCTTGAATTGAGTCTGATAAGATAACTCTCCAACCACCCAGTACAGTAAGGCAGGTGGACAATACCTCGCGAAGACTGTCTTCGTGTTCGATCAGCAGAATTGTTTTTGTAGACATGAGCAATAATCCCTTTGCAAGTTGAAAGGGAGCAGCTTTAACTGGGAGTGCTTTGAGAAGCTCTCTGAGTGTTCGTTCAATCTGACAAGGCGATCGAAGCTCACTTACAAAGCTCCCAGTCCTCGTCTAGCAAGCGCACTATCATCCAGAGTCAGTGTGGTTAGGCTGACTAAACTGCTGCAAAGCTTAGTCTAGAGTACCAGGACAATCACAGTACAGCTAAGTTTCGATCAGTTGGTCTGAACCTATTGGGAGAGACTTGAGTGTTACTGAGATAATCTACTTTCAAAGTAGAGTAAGAAGATATGACGTTGATATGAAAGGAACGTTTCACATCTAACTGTTTTCAGCTTTTATGATCGAGGGCAAGGCAAAGTAAAAGGTACTGCCTTTACCAAGGCTGCTCTCGACCCAAATCCGCCCATGATGCTGCTGAGCAATTTGTTTACAGATTGCGAGTCCTAATCCAGTTCCACCTTTTTTGCGAGAATCAGAGACATCCACCTGCTGAAACTGCTCAAAAATTACGTCGAGCTTGTTTTGCGGAATGCCGCGCCCTTGGTCTTTGACTGTAAATAAAATGTAGGGTGTCAAGAAATTGACCTGATGTTCTCGCATACACGGTTGCTCACTGACTCTGCAAGCTTCCGAAGAAATCGCTTCTGCGCTGAGCCAAACCGTATCGCCTGCTGTGGAAAATTTAATGGCGTTACTGAGTAAATTGGTCAGAGTTTGCACGATCGCGTCCGGGGCTGCCCAGAGTTTGCCAGAAAGCGGAGTTACACAAAGTTTAATTCCAGACTGATCTGCCAGCATCTGAACACTATTGACTGCCTGCTGAATCAGATTAGGAATTTGACACAATTCCATCATGAGCGGAGCTTTGCCAGATCCTAATCGCTCCAAAGTCAAAATGTCATTGACAAGCCTAGCTAAACGATCGCTGTTGCTCACTGCAATTTGCAGCATCTGTTGAGCTTTTTCGGGTCGTTCTTGGAACACCCCAGATTCTAGAATTCCGAGCGAGCCGCGAATCGAAGTTAAGGGTGTGCGAAGTTCGTGGCTCACAACAGAAATAAATTGGTCTTTCATTTGCTCGACTTTGAGGCGATCGCGAATGTCTTGAATATGCCCAACGACGTAGAGAACTCGTCCCGATGGGTCTCGAATGGGCGCAGCGTTCAGCACCACGGGTACTACTGTTCCTTGCTTGGTAAGGTACCGCTTTTCCATTTTGAAGGACCGAGTTTCGCCGTTGAGCAGTTCCCGAAAGCCTTTCATATCTTGATCTAAATCGTCTGCATGAGTCAGTGCCTGAAAAGACAGTGCCATTAACTCTGCTTCGGTGTATCCGACTAAATCGCAATAGATGGGGTTTGCTCTGAGAAATTGTCCGGTTGGTGAAACGAGTGAAATGCCGATCGGCGCATCATCGAAGGCTCTACGAAATCGCTCTTCACTGGTACGCAAGGCTTCTTTGATCTGTTCGCGTTCAGTAATATCGACAAATCCTCCAATCACGCCTCTGACTTTACCTTGCTCATCCCGCAAGGGCGAAGCATAACTCAGCAACCGGATCATCGTTCCGTCGGGATGCACAATGTTAACGACTTCATCCTTAACCTCAACATCATGCGCCGCCGCATACTGCATGGGCAGATTTTCGTTCGAGACTTCTTGACCGTTGCGATAGACTTTGTAAGCTGGACGCTCAACATTAGGGGCGCTGGGGGAAGCATTGGCATCGATTGGAACTCGGAGCAGTTCAGCAAGGCGAGGATTGACACGAGCAATTTTGCACTCGGAGTCTTCAGAAATCGCAACACCGATCGGCAGGACATTAAATAGGGTTTGGAGTTCGTTAACGCGATCGGTTAATTGCTGGTTAAGCTGCTGAATTTCGGCTTCGGCTTGTTTCCGTTGCGTCACTTCCTGAACCACGCCATGCCAGACAAGCTCATCGCCGCGTCGTTGGGGTTGAGAATTGGCTTGCAGCCATTTCAGCTTGCCAAATGGCGTGAGGATGCGCCACTCATGGCGGAACGGTTGCAGCGTCGCAATGCTGCGTTCTACGGCTTGACGGTAGCCTTCTCGATCGTCGGGGTGCATGATTTCAAACACTATCTCAGCATTTTGAAGCGCGACTGCAACTGGAACTTCATGAATCGGCTCGAAAGCAGGACTAAGGTACTCAAAACGCATCGGCGCAGTTGGGCTTTCGACGATTGTATAAATCAAACTTGGAGACGCAGACGCAAGCTGCTGGAAGCGATGCTCACTTTGCCGCAATGCTTTTTGCGCCCGTTTGAGATCAGTAATGTCGGTATCAGTGCCGATTAGCCGTTCTGGATTGCCCTGTTCATCTCGAATTAACTGTCCGCGCAGCAAGATCCAGACGATCGAGCCATCTTTATGCAGCATCCGATACTCAACCTCATAGTCAGGCGCTTTGCCAGCTAGATAGTCCTGCGCTGCCTCAATGACTCCAGAGCGATCGTCTGGATGGACAAGCGACAGCCAATCCTCAGTATCGTTACGGATTTCTGCATCGGTATAGCCGATCAAGGCTTTGATGTTCGGGTCGAGATAAACCTCATTGGTCTGAACGTTCCACTCCCAGACTCCAACTTTTGCTGCACGAGTTGCGAGGCTGTAGCGCTCCTCAGCTTGTTGCAGTGCTTGTTCAGCCGCTTCGCGTTCGGCTTGACGCTGCTTTACATCGGTAATATCGTCAAACGTTCCCACGACACGAATCACGGTTCCGGCTTCGTTTTGAATTGGGAAGGCTTTTGATCGTAGCCACCGAAGTTCTCCATCGGGGCGGATATAGCGATATTCTTCATCAAAGGTTTCGCCTTGCTGTTCTCGTTCTAAAGCAGCTTTAATGCGCTCTAAATCAGCGGGATGGATATGATCCAGCCAACGATGCATTCCTTCGTAGATTACGTTAGATGATTCACCTTTAATCGTGGAATAAGCTGGATTCACATAAGAATAACGATTTGTTCCTGTTTCATAGACAAAAAATCCTTCTTCCACGGTTTCTGCAAGTTGGCGAAAGCGAGCCTCACTTTCTTGCAGCGCTGCTTCAATGGCTTTACGATCGCTAATATCTCGAATAATGCTGAGTGAGTAGGTTGTATCACTAATCTCAATCAGTTCAGCAGACAGGAGTACGGTTTTAATCTGTTGAGTTCGGGTGAGGAACCGCACTTCTAGATTGCGAACGAAACCTTGTTGGTTTAGAGCTTGGATGAGATGGTCACGCTCTTCTAGGTTGACCCAAACTCCCAGATCTAGAAAGACTTGCCCAATTAACGCTTCCTGAGAATAGTTCAGCAGATTCAGAAAGCTTTCGTTTGCTTCGACACAGCGCCCTTCGGGGACAGATACTAGCACGATCGGATCAGGGCTAGAGTGAAAGATAACAGCGAATTTCTCCTCGGATTCAGCTAGGTTTGTTTTAAGCTGATCAAAAGCGGATTGCAGTTGATCTGCCATTTGGTTAAACGTCTGCGACAGACTGTTTAATTCCGCAATCGAATGCGTTGGCAAGCGTTGATCCAGCCTGCCTGCTGCGAGGGCTTGACTCGCTTGGTTGAACTGTGCAAAGCGATCGCCAAATTTCTTTGCAGCAAATGCGCCAAGCATAATCGCGATACCTAGCGCCAATAGAGAAAGCGAAACAGTTGTCGCTGCATTTTGTTCAATCGCTCCCATAAAATGGGATTTCGGAATGACCGTTAGAACGCGCCAATCGAGACCATACGGATCTCGAAAGAGTGTCATTTTGACATAGTGCGGTTCACCGTTGAGCTGAAGTTCGAGCAGTTGAGACTGAGGAATGGGGCGATCGCGTAAATACTCACCCAGCGATCGCGTTAAAGGATTCTGACTTTGATCGATTTTGAGTTGCTTAAGTTGCGAACACTCAGCTTTTCCGGCTGCCGTGTAGGGTTGTTCTTCTGTAGAGGTTGCGACCAGAGCACCGCTTTGATCGGTGATGATCACTTGACCGACGCGACTAGTCTCTAATTGATTGAGAAACTGACTGAGGTAATCGAGTCGGAAATGCACCGCAGACACGCCCAGTAGTTGCCGGGTCGTGCGATCGTAAACTGGCTGAGAAGCGGTTAAAGCGAGTGCTCTACAACTTCCATATTGTGAAATTGGACTCCAGCCTAAATTCCGCTCGGTGACAGCTCTTTTGTACCAGACACGATCGCGAACATCTAGATTATGCTTACCCGGAATGAGTTGCTTTCGGTTGCCCGCATCGTCTAGCGGATAAATTCGCAATTTTTCTGGACGTGGCGGATCAGATTCAACGGAATACCGCCCTTCTGGTAATCGTTCAACTACTCTAAGCCGACCTTCAGAACTCGCAAACAAAATCGCTGTGACCTGATCGAATTGCTGCGATCGATTAAACAATGCTGCTTCTAAAGCTGGTGTATTTTGGGGATCGAGTTGTCCTTGATCGATCGCATCAACATTCAAGCGATTAATCAGTAGCGGCGTTTTCACATAGGATCTGAGTTCTTGTTCGACGTGTGCGCTCGTTTGTGTGACGACTTGATCCCTCAAACTTTTTGCAGTTTCCTGACCACTGCGATAAGACAGATAACCAATGAGGGCTGTCGTTCCAAACGTCAGCAGCACGAAGGGAACGGTTAACACCCGCCGTAAAGAAAGGTTAGCTGGTCGGAGTAGGAGTTTTGGCAGAGCGATCGCGGAGCAAGTTCTCCTGCGGGTAATCGACATGAAGCAATACCTGACGCTAAAGAAACAAGAATCTGCTCAGACTGTGTTCCAGAATCTTAGTCTAAAAGAAATCTTTAGGAAAGGTAGGGACGTTACCAAATCGTCACAAAACAGCCCAATTTCGATTGTTCATCACAGGTTTGGTCACTGCTTAACGGAGGTCGAGGCTGAGGGAGTCGTCTTTGTCCTATCAGTTTCATATTTTTTTGTTTTACTTTGGGAAAGCATGGTTGTGGCAATAAAAATTCAGCTTCTACAAGCACCTATGCGTGTAGCAGAGTTACCGCACTTTATTGAGGAAACCTGAATGATCGAACAGAATACATTGTTCAGTAAGATTTATGCGATTGATACCGCAACCCACTACTACATGATTGGAGTTGGGTTAGATCACGATGCGGATGGCTCCAATGCGTGGGATTCTGCACCGTCCAAGCGGCGGGATGTTGATCCAGACCTGGCTCGCCCATCGAGAACTGTATCACTGTTACAAAACTTACAAGCGATCGCAGAACACACCTATGATTTTCGAGAAGCTGACCTTAACTGAGCAACTGTTGTGAGTCAAGCGCAAACGTTTCGATTCGGACGAAAAGGATTTTGGGCGATCGGGTTAACAGTATTTATAGTCGCCTACACAGTCAATGTGCTGCCCGCGATTATGCCTGCGATCGTGCGTGATCTTAATTCGAGTGTTGGGCAGATTCAGAGCATTCTAGTACTGTTTTCTCTGGCGACTGCTGCGTTTGCACCCACAACCGAGAACTTATGCCGCTTTTATGGGCGAACCCCTGTATTTGCTGTGGGCTTAATTGTTTATGGAGTTGGGATTGCAATCACCGCTTTGAGTCCCTCGATGGCAGTGTTTGCCGTCAGCTTCACGCTGTTGGCGGGGCTAGCTTCAACGCCTTTAGTAAACACGCCTTGGTTAATTGCAGATTTAGTTTATGCAGGCGAATCCGCAGAGCAAGCAACCGTTGCCCTGATTTTGAGCTCTGCACTGGGGAGTGTAACTGGCGGACTCCTCGGCGGCTTTATCGCGTCTCTACTGGGTTGGCGTTGGGCATTTGTCCCTTCCCTTGCAATCTTAATTGCGATTTGGCAATTGAAGCGATCGTTGCCGCAACTCTTGATTCGCTGTGAGCAACCGATTGATTGGGTGGGAGGGCTACTTTCGTTTTTGGGGCTTGGCTTAATTTTGTCAGGGATGAGTTTAGGCGGAGAGTTTGGCTGGTGGGAACCGAAGCGCTTTCTGACACTTGGAGGTGTCGTGCTGCCTCCTGTTCCGCTCTCGATCGTGCCGATTCTCATTGCAGTTGGAGTAATTCTGTTAGGATTGTTTGCCTTTTGGCAACGGAGACAAGCAAACCGATCTAGAGCTTCGCTACTGAGAGCCGGACTGCTGCGAAAGCCAGGATTTATCATGGGACTCTCTGCTTCAATGCTGCATATCTTGATCACATCAGGGGTGCAATTTAATCTGTTTCAGTTTGTGCCTGTTGCAATGTTGCTGAATCCGTTTCGGACCGCCCTGACGATCATTCCCTACAATGTGACGATGGTAATTGTTGTGGTGGCTGTCTTGAAGGTTTTAGAATTGGGTGTTGATCCAAACGGCAGCACTGCTCTACAGCGCTTTCCTGCGAAATACATTGTCTGTAGTGGCGTTGCTTTACTAGCAGTGGGCATTTTGGTGCTTTACCGGAGCTTGCATCTTGAAGTGACTTCGATCGAACTGTTACCCGGATTGATCATCATGGGCTTAGGTTCAGGATTGTTCTTAGCGCATATTAGCAGGCTTACGTATGCTGCAACATCTGTGCATGAGAAACCCGAAGGGGCTGGAATCTATAATCCAATTCAGGATCTGGGTAACTCATTAGGAAGGGGAATTTTAGGCACATTTTTGATTTTCTTCGCCTCGCGTGAACTTGTAGACAACATCTCAACGCTTTTAGGTCAAACGCTAGCACCCGCGCAGCGCAACCAGCTCATTGCTGAATTACAAGAGATGATTCAAACAATGTCCAGAGAAGAAGTTAGAGAAATGCTGATGAGTAAATTGCCACCGTCTGTTTCTCCAATGATTCGCCCACTCACTCTTGATGCAGCGACAGCAGGAATGCAAAATTCGCTGCTGCTCGCACTAGGGTTAACCGGAGTTTGTTTTCTGCTGGCGGCTAGACTACCCAAATCCTCTGCGCGTTATTCATTGCAGCTCAAGCAATAACTAAGCGAATCTGGGTGAGAATCGTAAACAGAATGTAATTAATCATGGAGAGTGCGATCGAACCCAAGATTAAACCTCCTGCACGAATCGAGAATGCCCGCCGAATTCGATTTGCCACGGCATCCGTACAAATATTATTCAATTTGGTATTACCCACGCATTGCGGTACTAGGACAGATTTTTTGAATCAAGCTCTAATCTGGCTGCTTTGCGATCGACATCTTTTTACAATGCTGGCACTAGATATGAGCAACAAAATTAACATTTTATCATTTCATGATGTCCAGCCTAAAAACTCTCCCACTTCTTGCCAGATTGTTAGCGGATCAAAAGGTTTGGTAATCACGCCTGTAACGCTGAGTGCTGCAAACCGCTGACGATCGCTAGGTAAAACCTTCGCTGTTAAAAGAATGACTGGAATCGCTTGAGTTTGAGCATCTTGTTTAAGAACTTCACACACTTGATATCCGTCGAAGTCGGGCATCGAAACATCAAGCAAAATTGCATCAGGAATTTCAAATCGAGCAAGTCCTATTCCTTCGGTGCCGCACCTGGCTGTGATCGTCTGCCATCCGCCAAACTCTTCGAGCGAAACCTGTACGACTGCGCGAATATCGTCTTCGTCATCAATAATTAAAATCCGCTTTGTGTCATTCATGGTGTCACTTTTAGGAGGTTAATCAAGCTGTAAAGTCAAAAGTGTCTTGCTGCCGCCTTTGACACATAGCAGACATCGATCTGCGAACGTGAAGTCTAACAGACTTATATTAAAGCAATTTGGCACAGGCGAAAGCGACAGAAGAAAGTATTTTTTATCTTATTAGTTTCATATTTTCTTGCTTTATTATGTATAACAAGTCATCTTAGCTACTTCTGTAGACCAATGATTCGCCACAATAGTAAGGTAAGTATGATAGTCATTTAGGCAGCGATCGAGGACGCAAGCAACAAAGCGACGATCGGCTATTTCTTCATATACCTACTAAAGTTGAATCACAGATTGACTTAGATAGAAACTAATAAATTCACTTCGGATTCACAATAACTTACACAA
>CAXTDB010000096.1:0-14692 GCA_964242045.1 uncultured Leptolyngbya sp.
ATCAGCGATCGAGGACTCGAAGATCAAGTCGCGATCAAAGGAACGGGCTGCATGAAAGCCTGTGGTAAAGTTCCCGTCGTCTTCATGCCCGGAAAAACGCGCTACACCAAACTCGATCCAAAAGATGTCGGAAGTTTGATCGACGAGCATTTTGCACTCGCGCAGACTGATCCGGCACAGGTTGTTGAACAGCCGATCGAAGTTAAAGCTGCTCAGATTTTGACCTCTGTTTAGCGTTTTCCAACCAATCGAAACGAGTTGAGAAACACATCAATACTGGTTGAAAGTCCTTGCTCCTGGTTCGCTTGAGTCGTTGTGACATTCACAAAGTAGGCGCGCTTATTCACCAGGTAAACGCGCCATTTTGCCACCATCTCATCGGGTAGCTTAAAGTTCATTTCTCGACCCGGAAAGCCATTAAGTTGAATGCTGCGGAATGAAAGCAAATCTCCTTGATCTTTCGCCGCTCCTTTGCGAACCCCTTCATAAACTTCGTTCTGGAGCCGCTTATCTTTTCCGGGAGCCACAGGTAAGTCGAGATAACCGACAGAATAGCGCACTGATTCATCATCTCGAATTAGTTCAAACAGCGTTAATCCGTTATCTTTTCGTTCTTTCGGCGTTCCCGGCATAACGATCGAGAAGCCGCCCCGCTGAGATGTAAACCGCTTCCAGATACTTTCTTGAGCCGTAACACTCTTCAACTCAACCGCAGGCGATCCGATTAAAATCGCCAATCCTAACACCACTTGCCACCGCATTTACAACACACCTTTTGAACTTGGAATTTCATGCGCCCGTCGCGGATCGATTTCAATCGCCATCCGCATCGATCGCGCAAATGCCTTAAACGTTGCTTCGATAATGTGATGCGAATTAATCCCGTCTAGCTGTCGAATGTGCAATGTCATTTGCGCGTGATTGATGATCGCAACAAAGAATTCTCGAACCAATTGCGTATCATAAGTTCCCACTCGCTGAGTTGGAATCTCTAAGCCGTAACTCAAATGTGGACGACCCGAAAAATCAAGCGCAACTTGAATCAGCGCTTCATCGAGTGGCGCAACAAAATGACCAAAGCGAACAATGCCTTTACGATCGCCTAATGCTTCTTTGATCGCCATTCCTAATGTGATCCCAACATCTTCGTTGGTATGGTGATCATCGATTTCTAAATCTCCGATCGCTTGCACATCGAGATCAATCAAACCGTGTGATGAGATCTGATGCAGCATGTGATCGAGAAAAGGAACCCCCGTTTTCGCCGTACATTTTCCGGTTCCGTCAAGATTGACTGTGACTTGAACATTAGTTTCGCCAGTTTTACGAGAAATCGAGGCAATTCGAGCTACAGAAAACACAGGAGAAATTTGAGGACGATCGCTAGTCTGCATGAGAATCTATCACATGAAAGGCAGCCTCTATTATGTCAATTTTTTACCTCAGATCCGAGATCTAGATCGATCGACGTTACACTTTCAAGAAGTCCGAACAGGTTGGAAGATATGGATACTAAAGCCGCTGTTGCTTACAAAGCTGGAGAGCCACTAAAGTTAGAAACCGTTCAACTCGAACCGCCAAAAGCGGGAGAAGTGTTAGTCGAGATCAAAGCAACGGGAATTTGTCATACGGATGCTTACACGCTTTCAGGTGCAGATCCCGAAGGCTTGTTTCCGGCAATTCTCGGTCACGAAGGAGCGGGAGTAGTGGTTGAAGTCGGCGAAGGTGTAAAGAGCGTCAAACCTGGGGATCATGTGATTCCGCTCTACACGCCGGAGTGTCGCAACTGTGAATACTGCCTCAGCGGTAAAACGAATCTATGTCAGGCAATTCGGACAACGCAAGGAAAAGGATTGATGCCGGATGGTACTAGCCGATTTTCCATCGGCGGTGAACCGATTTTGCACTACATGGGCACTTCGACTTTTTCTAACTACACGGTTTTACCGGAAATTGCGATCGCCAAAATTCGCGAAGATGCCCCGTTTGAGAAGGTCTGTCTGATCGGCTGCGGCGTAACCACCGGAATCGGAGCCGTGATCAACACTGCCAAAGTAGAACCGGGTGCAAATGTCGTCGTGTTCGGATTAGGTGGCATTGGCTTAAATGTGATTCAAGCAGCGCGAATGGTCGGAGCAAACATGATCATCGGGGTTGATCTCAATCCAAGTAAGCGCGCCCTGGCTGAAAAATTAGGCATGACTCATTTTGTGAATCCGAGCGAAGTCGAAGGCGATTTAGTTCCTTATCTCGTGGATTTAACCAAAGGCGGAGCCGATTACAGCTTCGAGTGTATTGGCAATGTGAAAGTAATGCGACAAGCGCTGGAATGCTGTCATAAAGGATGGGGCGAGAGCATTATTATTGGGGTTGCTGGTGCAGGACAGGAAATCAGCACAAGACCGTTTCAGCTTGTCACGGGACGAGTCTGGAGAGGTTCGGCATTCGGGGGCGCAAAGGGGCGAACGGATGTACCGAAGATTGTGGATTGGTACATGAACGGCAAGATAAACATCGATGATCTGGTCACGAAGATTTTACCGATCGAACAAATCAACGAAGCCTTCGATTTAATGCACCGAGGAGAAGTGATTCGATCGGTGGTGACGTTCTGATGGAATTAATTAGTAAAACAAAGTGTTTCGGGGGCTTCGTCGAGGTTTATTCGCATCGATCGACCTCGTGCAATGCACCCATGAAGTTTTCAATTTATTTGCCGCCTCAAGCGAACGATCAAGAACTTCCAGTCCTCTACTTCCTTGCGGGTTTAACTTGCACCGAAGAGAATTTCATGGCGAAAGCGGGCGCGCAACAGTTTGCGGCGAAGTATGGATTGATCTTGGTGGCTCCAGATACAAGTCCAAGAGAGACGGGAATTGCAGGCGAAGACGACGATTGGGATTTCGGAACGGGTGCAGGATTCTATGTCGATGCCACACAAGAACCTTGGAATCAGCACTATCGCATGTATAGCTATGTCGTTGATGAGTTGCCTGCTTTGATCCAGGGAAACTTTCCGGCGAGGCACGAACGCGGAGCGCGCGGCAAGCCTCGACAAGGCATTTTTGGACATTCGATGGGGGGACACGGGGCGCTAGTTTGTGCGCTGCGAAATCCCGATCGCTATCAATCCGTTTCGGCATTTGCGCCGATTTGCGCGCCGATGCAGTGTGCTTGGGGAGAAAAAGCATTCTCGAACTATTTGGGATTAGATCGATCAAAGTGGCGATCGTATGACGCGACTGAGTTAGTTCAAGTGAGTCAATTTCCGAAACCAATCCTGATTGATCAAGGTACAAGCGATAAATTTCTTACCGATCAATTGTTACCAGAAGTGTTTGAGAAAGCCTGTGAATCGGTTGGGCAGCCTTTGAGTCTGCGGTATCAAGAAGGATACGATCACAGCTACTCCTTTATCGCTTCATTGATTGAAGATCATATTCGTTTTCACGCAGAAGCCTTGTTTGAATGAGTGGTACAAACCTACGAGAATTTCGTTGCTTTATCGATCAGCGGCTACACTTATTCCCATGCCCAATTTATACACTTACAATCTGTCTATTTGTAGATGTGTAAATACACGATTTTATTGTTTCCTTGCCTGGTGACTGTAAGTACGGAGTGGTCAATGTGGTGAATCAGTTGGTACAACGCTTCGGAGAGTCCATCAAGACAAATCGCTCACTGTGGCTAGCATCTTTTCTGCTAATTCCGATCGCGTTTCTGGCTACATGCTCCTGGGCGGTTCGAGCAGATATGCGGCTCTTTTACGACTATTCATCCGAAATTGCTCAAGGGCAGATTCCCTATAGAGATTTCCCAGTAGAGTATCCACCCTTAGCCCTGTTGCCAATGGTCTTACCTCAATTTTTGAGAGTAGGAAGTGATGAGTTTTTTCGCCATCTGTATTACGTTATTTTTTCCTTTGAGAATGTAGTTCTATGCGGAATTACAGGAGTCATCGTTGCAAAGATGGCGCGATCGCAATTAAAGCGCGACTCCAGGCGAACGATAGCAGTCTTTAGCTTACTTGTGATTGCCAACGCCACAATGATTCTCTGCCGCTTCGATATTCTGCCTGCATTGCTAACCGCTTTGGCACTATGGTTTGTCATCATTTGTCGTCCAAGTTTGGCAGGTATCGCAATCGGTCTAGGGATCATGACCAAACTGTATCCGATTATTCTATTGCCTGTTTTGGGCTTGTACTATTTGACCAGACGGCAGTATATTGAGGCATCAAAATTTTTGGGTGGAAGTGTTTTTGCTGTGGGAGTTACACTTTTGCCCTTTTTGACGATCGGGTTGGGTCATCTGTCTATTACTCTCCAGTACCATCAGGCGCGAGGAATACAGTTAGAAAGTATTCCTGCTGGTCTGCTATTGCTTGCAAAACAATTCGGTTGGACTACGGTTGATGTGGTCATCAACTATGGCGCGTACCATATTATCTCACCGAGCGCAGAGCCAATTCTCAAAGTGCTGCCGTTTGTGTTTATTGTCGCTTGGACACTTGCAGTTTTGAGTTGCTTTAAGCGGTTTCAACTAGAGCGACGATCAAACTACGCAACGATCGAGCAGAGCTTACTGGCTTGCTCGATGCTGATTCTGCTAACCTCTATTACGACTAGTAAGGTCTTTTCACCTCAGTACTTAGTTTGGTTATTGCCTTTTGCACCCTTTTTACGCACTAAGCAAGTCCACATTTTTATCGCGATCTGTATTCTAACGCTTGCGATTTTCCCCTTTTCCTATGACCAATTGAGCGAGATGAATCTTTTGCCTGTTTTGTTGCTCAATATGCGAAACTTTGCAACTGTTGGACTTACGGCATGGTTGATTGCAGATCCATTTTTGCGATCGTCGAATAAGCCTGAAATCGTTCAACATGCCTGAAGCGGAAATCTAAGCACAAGATCTCTAACAATCACAGCGATTATTTCATCGCGTTGTTTGTTGAAGCCCACTTTCACGCGGGACTTTTGCTTCAAGGTACGCCATGATCTTGGGTCGCAGCAACAACACGACGATCGTAGACCCCATTGTTAAAATCGCAGCTAAAATTCCGGCTGTGCCTATACCGTATCCTAGAGCAAGGTTTGCAGCAGTGCCAGTCAGCGAAAACACAAAGACGGTAATTGCAAAAAATGGAGCTTGTAAATTAAGAACAGCAACGGGTAACAAAATGGTTGCATACCACGGCTGATACCACGCGGTTGCAAAAGCAAATAAAACAAATGTAACCCATCCGATCTGTATCATTAATTGACTTTCTAAGATGAAGCGATTTCGATAGATGCGATACATCGTAATGCCATAGTAGGCAGCAAACACAAGCAGAGTAAAGCGATTAAATAAGCCCCAAATCATTGCTTGAGTGGAATCCAGCACAATTGATCGAGCGGTGGGATTCGGCACGATCGCTTGAGTGCGACTTAAAACTCCCTGGAGTACCGTATGCCATGATCCAGCGGTCATTCCTTCAACTCCTGGATTGAGAACACTTTTCCAAGCCCCGCTTGTCGGAAACACCGTAAAGTGCAGAATCAGAACGCCGATCGCGCAAATGACTGTAAATTTGACCAGGGTTCGCCAGCATTTCTGTCGAATTAGAAATACTCCAATTAATGGAATCCAAATGATCGGTAGGGTTTTGGTGAGAAATCCAACGCTTGTGGAGAGCAAAGCCAAAAGATATCGACGAGTTTTAAGCAGTTGATCGATCGCGATTACAACCGTGCATAAAAACACATCGATGTGCGCCTCTGTCACTTGTTGAAACAAAAGAACTGGACTCAGCAAGTACGCTAACGTAATTTTATGTCGATGAGCATTCGCTTTAAGCGCTCTCCAGATTAGGTAGCTATTGAGAATATGGAAACTTAAGCAGAATAACTTAAATAGATAAACACCGATATAAATGTTAGTTTCAACGAACTTTGCAGAAATCGCAAACAAGAAGAGTGAAACGACTCCATAAGTAGAGGTTTGACCCCAATCTAAAAAAGTGCTGACCACAGAATCAAAATCGATCGCGGCTGTGATGTAAGGATTTATGCGATACAGGCTCATCAAACCGTACTGTAGATACAAATGAATATCACTTGTAAGCGGATGAGCTAACCAAGCTACTATCAAAAACGAGCTTGCATGCTTCAAGAGTTCGAGATAGCGGGATGCGATCGTTTTCGGACGGCTTTGAATTAGCCAAATCAGATACAAGCCGCACAAAGCAAGAAACTCTAAAGAGATTAAGCGTTTGCGAACGAGGATCGAAAAACTCAAAGTAGAAAGAATTCCACGAACGTTCAGTTGAATTAGTATCAGTTGCGTCGCAAACACGATCGACAAAATCAGCGCAGCGATATAGATAGTCTTTTGCTTCGGCATCGTATTTTCTGATCGACTCCAGACATCAAAAGGGAATCGCTATGTTTGTTAATCTTTCTAGAGTTAGATTTCTGATGCTGAAATGACACCACGATCAAGCGGATAGGTCAGTTCGATTTGATACGCGGAAGTAGAGTCTTTCTGCCCTGATTCCAAGTTCCTCTCTTTCGTGGAGAGAGAAACTTGGAATCAGGGCAAATTCGGAGACCGCGCTCTATTTTTCGATCTGGTAGCCAAATAGATTGGGATCAACCTTACCTAATTCGAGGTCAGCCAGTCCGTATTCCGCCCAACGTCGATCGACCATTGCGGCAACATCCGGATCAGACTTGAGCGGTTCTGCCCAAGGTCGATCGGTTTCTGGAAAAACTTTCGTTGTCGCATCAATTCCCATCCGACTACCTAAGCCAGGTTTCTCGGTCGCAAAATCCAGCGAATCAAACGGATTCTCCGGCAAGATAAACACATCGCGCGCGGGATCAACTTTCGAGGTGATCGCCCAAACTACGGCTCTCGGATCGCGAATGTTGATATCTTTATCTACTACAATCACGAATTTTGTGTAAGTGAACTGCGGTAATGCGCTCCAAAACGCTAACGCTGCTCGTCGCGCTTGTCCTGGATAGGCTTTATCGATCGAAATTACCGCTGCCTTGTAGCTCAAAGCTTCCATCGGCAAAAAGAAATCGATAATCTCAGGAACTTGCTGCCTCAAGATCGGCGTATAGATTCGATTCAGCGCGATCGCCATCATTGCGTCTTCTTTTGGTGGTCTTCCGCTAAAAGTTGTTAAATAAACAGGGTTCTTACGATGCGTCATGCAGTGAAATCGGAGCAACGGAGCTTTCTCATTCACGCCGCCGTAATAGCCCATATGATCGCCTGCGGGACCATCGATCGCAGTATCTCCCGGTGTGATCGTACCTTCTAAAACAAACTCCGAATCCGCAGGCACTTCCAAATCTACGGTTTTGCATTTTGCGAGATGAACACCCGCCCCACCGTACAAGCCCGCGAACAACCATTCTGAAAGATCCACAGGTAATGGAGTCGCCGCCGCCAGAATGATCAGCGGATCAACACCGAGCGCGATCGCAACTTCCAATTTCTCGCCGCGTTCTGCCGCTTTTCTCAAATGCCGCGTTGCTCCCCGAACCGAGAGCCATTGCACCGTCATAGTATTTTTCGACTGCACCTGCAACCGATACACACCGACATTTGGAATCTTCGTTTCAGGATCTTTCGTGATCATCAATCCCAGCGTGATTACCTTGCCCGCATCGCCCGGATACACCCGCAGCAAAGGCAATTGATCAAAATCAACCTCATCGCCCTTGAGAACGATTTGCTGGCAGGCAGGAAGAAAATCGCGCGAAGGTTTCGCCTGCACCACATCGAAGAGAACCTTACCAAGCTCGATCGCTTGCGAAAACTTTTTCGGCGGACGCGGCTGATACAACAACGCCAACTTTTTCCCCAGCGTTTCGAGTTCTTGCGGCGACTCCATATTCATCGCCAGACACACCCGCTCCACCGTACCCATCAAATTTACCGCGACCGGATAAGGCGAACTTCTGACATTTTCAAACAACAATCCAGGTCCGCCATGCTGCAACATCCGATTCGCAATCTCAGCAATTTCTAAGTCAGGATCAACCAGGGTGCTAATGCGGCGCAACTGTCCGCGTTCTTCAAGCTGTCTGATAAATCCGCGCAAATCTCTCGGCATGACTGAGCAACATAAAGGACTCTCTCCATTATGAAGGCGCAAGGGAAATCACAGGGGTACGAATTCCAGCCCGAATCAAGGGCACTTTAGACGCAGACATTCAACTCCTCGCCCCTTTTGTTTTCTCGCTCATGTCTACTCAAAAAGTCCCACTCGAAGCCCTACAGAAAATTAGGCAGCACTTCAAAACCGCCCTGCTCGTTCCAGAGTCAGAAAACCATCCAGAAATGTACATCGGGCGCGACGAACCTCCCGCACCCGAATCGCTCGAAGAATTAGGCAGCTTATTTCACTTCGGAGGCTCTCTAGACGAAGCGACTCAAATGCCAAATTGTCAAGGGCAATGGTTTATTAGCGCCGCGAATCCTGGCACAGCATTGATGAAACTACCAGGGTTAAAGCTAAAACCTAATTTTCGCTTCGTAAGCTATCTCTACCGGGTTGGCGACGATGGAACTGGGGCAACTTGGGCACTTCCAGAACAGTTCAGCACCACTTCTCAACTCGAAAAGGCACTCTTAATCGCTGATGGTCGCGATACTCCTCCCAAACCCGAAGGCGCGCTAGACGATTTTATGAACGCGATCGACGGAGACTATTCCCCGATGTCGTTTGTCATCGCTTCCCTGCTCCGCCGCGAACTGCTCGAATTTGGCAAAGTCGGACGCATCGCAACTTGGAGCCATCACCGTCTAATCGATAGTCTGCCGCCGCTTCCCCACTGGCAGTGGCGCACCGAATTCCCCAAAGACTTTTCACCAAAAGTCCGAGTGTTTCCAGATCAGCGAGTCGCAGTTGAGTTTTTTACCACTCGCACCGTTGCTCCGATCGCAGTTTTCCAGCATGTCGATCATTATCTTGCAAACCAATATCAGGCGAAGCATCTCGATCGAGCGATCGCGGTTTCCCAATCCACCAACGGCGCACTTAAACGCTAAGGCGTAGGCGGCAATGTCGCGCTTTGAACTTCTCCAGCAGCACCCATCGGTTTAAAGGGTGCATTATTGTAGGAGAGCGCAACCCCGCCTGCATTTCCAGCATTTACAACGACTTGTTTTTTTCCTCTCCACGTTCGCTGCGTTCCCTTCGGCAGCGTTCCTGCAAATACCGAATTACCATCCACCACGACTTCTACCCAGCTATCCTCGCTGACATTCATCTTCACGCCGACTGGCTCTGCTGGAGCTGGACTCGGTGCAGCAACGGGAGCCGGACTCGGCGCAGCAGGCGGTTGAGATGGCTTTGCGACAGGCGCATTCGCAGCAACCGGAGTCGATCGCTCAGCCGGACGATTCAGCAAACTAGCGGCTAGAACCCCGATCACACCCAGGGCGATCGCGCCTCCTAATGCAATTAAGGGCAATCGAGCTGGAGGCTGATCAACTTTTACTTTCGGCTGATCAACTTTTACTTTCGGCTCATCCCGAACCATTTCAGGCTCCGGCAGTTTCAGAGCGGGAGGCGGGGGAACGGGCGCAGCAGGCTTCGGAGGAAGCGAAGATTGAACGACAGGTTTTAACGGCGGTTCAGGAGTGGAAGAAATCAGGGTTGTCGCGGTTGGAACTGGGAGCGGAGACAGATCGACAGTGAATTCTTTCGAGAGCGCGCTTCCATCTAGCCCGATCGCGTCTCCGTAGCGGCGAATAAAGCCTTGAACAAACACGGGTTCTGGAAGTCGATCGAGGTTTCCATCTTCGATCGCGCTTAAGAGTCGCTGCGGAATATAGGTTTTCGCGGCAATTTCTTCGAGCGAAATCGATTTTTTCTGGCGTTCTTCGCCGAGGCGGGTTCCGATCGCTTTGAGTTGTTCTTTCTGTGCCGAATTGCCCATAAATCCTACGCCTTTCCCTTAGCCTTGCTCACGACAAAAGCACTTTAAATCAAGCCTAGCCTGTTGAGTCAAGCGTATCGCGTTTCGTTCTCGTGTACAAAATCGCGATCGCCTTTCAGTATGATGAGGAACAGGCGAAATTTTGTAAAGAGAAACGGGATGCCGCGTAGACCTGATATTGCTTTCATTCCGACTCCTCAACGCGCGATCGAGGTATTGCTAGAGTCGCTACAGGTCAAAGCCTCAGATGTAATTTATGATCTCGGTTGCGGCAATGGTCAGATTTTGATCACAGCAGCGTCGAGGTTTGGGGCGCAAGGAGTGGGAATCGATATTGATCCGGTACGAATTCAAGAAGCGCAGACGAAAGCGGAAGAAGTGGGAATTAGCGATCGACTCATATTCCGAGAGCAAGATTTATTTGAGAGCCAATTTGAAGAAGCATCGATCGTGGTTCTTTATCTGTTACCACATCTGAATCTAAAGCTTCGACCTAGCTTGTTAAAGCAGCTTAAACCGGGAACGCGAATTGTATCAATCGATTTTGATATGGGCGATTGGCAACCGGAGCGAGTGATCAAGCTTGCGATCGAGGAAGAAACGACTTTGTATTTCTGGACAGTTCCGAAGACTTCATTCAGCAGATAACTTAGTTCCAAACAGTAGAGGGTTTATTTTGTAGAGTCAAGCAGAGTTTAGGAAATGTAGACGATTAGAAAAGTCAGCGATCGTTGCCCAACAGCGGACTTCTGCACAGGTTTAGTGAATAACTAAGTATGATTTAGACATGAAGTTTGAGTGGAATCAGTCAAAAGCAACCGCTAATTTCAAGAAGCACGATGTTAGCTTTGAAGAAGCCAAAACGGTGTTTGATAATCCTCTAGCTGTTATCTTTGATGATGAGGCTCACTCAATCAAGGAGCGCAGAGAAATTATCATTGGTCATTCTCAACAGAATCGATTACTGTTAATTGCTTTTACTGTTAATTGCTTTTACAGAGCGCTCCAGCAACATTCGCATTATTAGTGCCCGTCTAGCGACTCGCAAGGAGCGTGAGGATTATGAGCAAAGCGCCTTCTGACCAAACCCAGAATCCCGATGACGAGCTTTCAGATGAATATTGCTTTGATTATCAAAAGGCGAAGCCTAACCGTTTTGCTGCTCGGAGTGAGACGAAAAAGTTAGCGATCGTTGTTTTAGATGAAGATGTGGCTCAGGTTTTCAAAACACCTGAATCCGTTAATAAAGTGCTGAGAGCATTAATTGAATTGATGCCACCATCGACAAACGGCAAAACTTAACAACCGAACACTTAATAACTAAGCTATGTGGAAAAGCAGAATGAATGAGGATTAGCAATTAACTCGTTTACATCTTGCAGATGTAACAGAAATTTCATACAGAGACATTAATACTTTTAGGTAATAAGTCAAAAGCGCTTGAGAATTAGATATCTTTAATTTTTCTGGCGGCTTCTCTCATCTGCTATGATTTGTTTCTCAGTCCAGGTAGATTAGCCCAGGTAGATTAGCAACCAACTCACTCTCTAGCGCAACTTTCAAAGCATTTTGAACAAATTACTTGGATCTAACCTTGCTTGAAATTCAGAGAACGTTGCAAACGTACCGATCGCTTTAATCCAAATCAAATAATTCTCTAAGCGATCGAGCATTTCCCACCCCGATCGCGTTTTGATGTATCCCGGCAATTGATAGCCTCGAATATTCGTAAACTCCCAAGGATGAAAATACAAATTAATGTAAGAATCCCAATCCAATGTGATTCTAGAAGCCGATTTATAAAGCGGTAAAGGTAGATTCTTAAAGCTCAACCAAAATAAAGGAAATCGAATCAACGGCGTAACCGAAACAGGAACATTAAGCAATTGACCCGAATGATAGGGAGTGCGAGGTTTAGAAAGATTGTTGTACCGACCGGGTAAATAAGTCGGATTCATCGAAGAATTATATCGGTATCCTGCTTGTTGAATTTCTCGATCGCTCACGGGTTGCAGCCTTGCCATTCTAAAACCCGTTACTTCTTGATGCGTAATTTCTTCTAGCGCTCGCTTCGATCGCGCTAAATCTTCCACACAAAACGAAGAATGATAAAACCCATGCGAAGCGATTTCATGCTTTTTTGCAATTCTAAGCATTGTAGACGGATGATGAATCGCAAAATTGGCAGTTACGAAAAAGGTCGCTTTGACATTTAAACGATCGAGCAATTTCAAAATCTTCTCTAGTCCTTCTGCCGAAACCTTGAACTTCACACTGTCTGACAAAGTTTGACCATATTCTTCTGGTACATCAAACTCTTCAACATCAAAACTCAAAAGAATTAATTTATCCATGCAAAGCGTGAAACTCATTCTCTGAGATAGCGTAATACACAACGTCAACTTTGTGATCTTGTAGGCTTTGCTCGAATTGATCGCATCTCCTCTAGCTCGTATCTCCCAATCCTGTCACAATGATTTGTACTCATTTCACAATAATGAAGCACCATGATTTCTACGCTACAAACTGCTCTCGCTCAAAATCGCGCCCTTAAAGTCATCAGCGGCTTGAACAATTTTGATGCCAACAACGTTGCCGCAGTAATCAAAGCTGCCGATCGAGGTGGTGCAACCTTCGTCGATATCGCTGCCGATGCCAATTTGATTCGCATGGCAAAACAGCTAACAAGTTTACCCATCTGCGTCTCTGCCGTCGAACCTGAACAGTTTGTGATGGCGATCGGGGCTGGTGCAGATTTGATCGAAATCGGCAACTTCGATAGCTTCTACGCCCAGGGTCGTCGCTTTGAATCTGAGGAAGTTCTAGCGCTGACTCACGCAACTCGTGCCGTTCTGCCTCAAGTAACGCTATCGGTGACTGTGCCTCACATTTTGCCCTTGGATCAACAAGTTCAACTTGCAGAAGATTTGGTGAAAGCGGGTGCTGATTTGATTCAAACCGAAGGTGGAACTTCTTCGAGTCCGTCACATTCAGGCACGTTGGGATTAATTGAAAAGGCGGCTCCAACCCTAGCAGCAGCTTATGAAATCTCCAGAGCGATCGACATTCCCGTTCTCTGTGCATCAGGCTTGTCGAGCGTCACGACTCCATTAGCGATCGCCGCTGGTGCATCTGGTGTCGGTATCGGTAGCGCTATTCACAAGCTCGACAGCGAACTCGCAATGATCGCGGTTGTCCGATCGCTAGTTGAATCGCTCGATCGTGCTTCGGTCAACGTCTAAACGCAAAAAACCGTAACGGTCGAGAATTCCTCCGTTACGGTTTCAATCGCAGTCTCAAATCTCTAGAACAATCGGAAAATAAACGGGTAGCGAAACGGCTCATCTGGGTTCGTGAAGCAGTGCGTCAGTGCCCAAATTGTTAATCCCCAGTGCAGCAAAAAGCCGAACCCAACCACTGGGAAGAACAGCAATCCACCTAATCCAAAGGTCAAAAACGACAAAATCCCGATCGGTACACCGATCACAACCGCCCAAAACCAAACATTCAGGTGAAAGTTCATCGATTCTTTAGCGTTCGCTTTGATGACAGGATCATCAGTCAGGAGATTGACCACGAAAGGAACGCCGATCGAAAACAAGGTTGTACTAAAGAAAATTGCGCCATGACTTAAACAGGATAACAAGCGGCGCTTGCCGGAATCGTAAGTGGTCTGCATCCTGGATTTCTCCTATAGTGCTTTATCTTTACGGACTCGATCGTATCTTCCTGATCGAGCCTTGTAGTAGTGGAGTTTACCGTACTCAACAGGTTGCTACCTTTTCCTTTAGATAGATTAATTCTCGAAAGATCGGTAACCGATTCAGGCACAATCTAGTGATGAATTTTGCGTTTTCTCAACCTAAGACCGCTTCACGGCTGACGATGCCCGACCATTGAACTTTTTTCAGCTTGGCTCGACGGTATGAGAAAAAATTCGTCGGATCTTGATACGTGCAGTGAGGCGCGATCGCAATTTGTGCCGATGCAATTCCCATCTGCTCTAGCTGAATTGCAATCACACGCCGCACGTCTAAGCGCGATCGTCCTGTCGTTGAATCTTCCAAAATCGGCGAATTTAGCAGACTCATTAATTTTTCTAGGTCTGCATTGGGATCGATCGTAGCTCCAACTTCCAAAGCCACTTGATGTGAGACTTGATAAACTTCGCCTGAAATTGCTGGACCAAGAGCAATTCTTAAATCTTCAAGCTGACTCCCTTGCGCTCGAAGTTTCGCGATCGCCACAGGCACAATTTTCTGAGCGGTTCCCCGCCAGCCCGCATGAACCGCCGCCACATTTCCTGTTCTCGCATCCCCGATTAAAGCTGGCGTACAATCTGCACTACATGCCCAAACTGCCTGCTGTGGGCGCTCGGTAATCAGTCCGTCCGCTGGAGAAAAATTTTCGCGATCGTCAGGACGCTCTAATTCAGACGGCGACAGCACTACATTGCCATGTATTTGATGAACTCGGTAAGCCTCAGCCTTTGGGTTTAGCACTTCGGTGAGTTCAAACGGCGATCGAGGTGAAAACTGCTGCGTAAAGAAGCCGTGTTGCCAAGGCTCTAAAAGGCTGCAAGTTAGATAAGGCAAATTATTCCAGGTTTGCCAGTGCCATTTGTGCATAAGGGGCATCCGCAAAATTGCTGCTGTTATCGTAACGGTTTATTGCGAGATTTTTATACTGGATTTGATCGAAGATAAAGATTCTGTAAACTGATTGAACAATCACGCTATGAA
>CAXTDB010000097.1:0-14471 GCA_964242045.1 uncultured Leptolyngbya sp.
CACAGATTCCAGTATGAACTCGTGAGGTCTGAATGATTGTGCTGCGAGGAGCGACTAACCAATGAAACCGTTCTCGATGCGGGAGTTGTCCGATCGCTCCCGCTTGCTTGCCCCCCGCACAAATCATCGGAATCACCGCGAGATGTTGCCGCACGGTTTCGAGATCGATCGACGAATCGATCGCAAACAATCGAGCCTCATTCAATTCGATTCGGGCTTGCAAAAATCTGCGACTGCCACAAGATACAATCACACCGACATTCACGAACTCTTCGCGCTCTACTTTCGGTACAACGCGAATGATAGCGTAATCATAAGTCAAGAGTTCGGGCACGAATTGCCTCCTCCAAGAAACTACGAGGTTGTTCTAATCGGTTCAATAGATACTCAAGATATGCGGATCGATGTTGTTCGCTCTCCGAGAACGGACTATTCTCAACCAGCCAAGTTTCCGGAATAAGAGCAACAATCGATGCTATCACTCCCGGAGTCAATTGCTGAGCCATCTTTGAGTCTACCGCTTCGAGTTCGGTTGCAAACCGCAAGAGTACGTGATCTTTAACTGCCGGAAAGCGATCGCGGCTCCGCTGTAGATAGTTCGTCCAGGTGTGATGAAAATACAAAGCAGCACCGTGATCAATCAGCCAGAGATTGCGATGCCAAATTAGCATGTTTGCATTTCGCGCTGTGCGATCGACATTCGTAACATAAGCATCAAACCACACGATCATCGAAGCGAGTTCTGCATCCGCTTTTCCTGCTATCGGATCAAACGTAATCGAACCTGGTAGATAATCGAGCGCAAGGTTTAGACCTGCACTGGCGCGAATTAAGTCTTGAATTTCTGGATCAGGCTCGGTGCGAGCTAGATCAGGACGAAGCTCTACAAAGACAATCTCAGGCACAGGTAGCCCCAAAGTCCGAGCAATTTCGCCAGCAATCAGTTCAGCGATCAAGGATTTGGCTCCTTGACCTGCTCCACGAAACTTCAGGACATACATTCCATCATCATCGGCTTCGACAATCGCAGGAAGTGATCCGCCTTCGCGCAGTGGCGTGACATATCGAGTTGCCGTCACGGTTCGCATCATGCTTTGTTGAACAGCAGAACTGATAGATTATATCGCGATCGAGCCGTTAGCTAAGGATCGATCGCGCTTAGATATTGCGGTGGAACTTTATCGACTAACCAAACGCCATTGTCTGAACAATAAAAGGTAAATCCTGCTTGGTGCATTGCAAAGCTATCTACTACAAAAACCACAGGATGCCCGTGCCGCATTCCGACTTTCCGGGCAGTTTCGATCTCTTTGGTTAAATGCACGTGATGTCGTGACATTTTTGACAATCCCGATCGCAAAATTGCAGATAGAGACATTTCACCTGTTCCGTGGTACAGCACGTCTGGAGGAATTTGCGGTTCTAGCTGCAAATCAACATCGACACTATGCCCTTGATTGGCGCGAATCAGCGTTTTCGTCTCGTCAAATGAGAATCGCTGTTTATCGCTGTTGGCAACGACTTCCTCTAGCTCTGTACGAGTTATGACAAACTGATGTGCTGCACAAGCAGCAAGTAGTTCATCAATCTTGACCCAACCGCCAGGAGCCAACGTTAGTCCAAGGCGTTCTGGAGCGTGCCGCAAATGTTTGCTAAGGTATTTGCTAATTTTGATTTGTCGGGTTGTGTTCATTGCTTGTCCTTGACTAACGCAGCAACCTCTCGAACTAATACTTCTGGCTCGATCGGCTTTGCGAGATGCTTCTGAAACCTGGCTTGTAGTGCCTGCCGCTGGTTAAAGTCACCCGCATACGCTGTGAGCGCAATCGCGCAAATCTGCTTGAATTGTTCGATCGACAATGCTCTGACTTGCTGCATCAGTCTATAGCCATCCATCTCTGGCATTCCAGTATCACTTAGAAGCACATCGAATTGAGCGTGTGTTAACAATGCAAAAGCTTCTCCTGCACCCACCGCAGTTTTCACCTGCGCTCCAGCTTGCTCTAACACAAATGTAATAAAGTCGCGCGAATCTGGTTCATCGTCTACGACTAATATCTGAATCCCACTAAGACCAAGACATCGATCGCGATCGTCTGTGGTTTGACTAAGCGTGGAGTGCATCGCCATTAAGCAAAGCTTCACAGTAAAGGTCATGCCTTGTTCTTCGCCTGCGCTGATTGCTTCAACTATGCCACCGTGGAGTTCAACCAAACGATGCACGATCGCAAGTCCTAATCCCCCAAATTTGCGTGTGGTCACTCCGTCTTCTTGGCGGAAGGAGTCGAACACATACGGTAAGAAGTTCGGATTAATGCCTTTTCCGGTATCGGTAACGCTGATCAGAGTCTGATCGCCAACCGATTTGAGCCGTACTGTAATCTCTCCGCCCGCAGGCGTGAATTTCACTGCGTTCGATAGCAGATTCCAAACAACTTGCTGTAGTCGCGTTGCATCACCGGAAACCTGTCCGACTTCAGCAAGTGTGGTTTTGATCGGGATAAATTTAGCTTCAGCGGCGAGTCGGACGGTTTCGATCGCAGAGTGAATGATCGAGACGCAATTGACTGCACTGACATTCAGACTCAATTTACCTTGCAGAATGCAGGAAACATCGAGCAAGTCTTCGATTAGTTCGGATTGTAGTTTTGCACTTCGCTCGATCGTCGCGATCGGCTGATTCCGATACACAGCTTCGCCGCAAGTTCCAATACACAAGTCATTGATTGGCGCGCCTTCCAATCCCTGCCCGAACGATCCAGGTAAGTCGGGCGTAGTCGATCGCTCAAAGCTTTGCCGTTGAGCATCCGTAAGGAGAAAACAAGCGCGGATGCCGGGACTCAGTCGAGCAATGGCATCACACGCAGCAAGGCAATCCTCGAAAGCAGTCCCAGAAGCAACCGATTTTAGCAACCGATTCTGCTCGATTAGCATGAGTTGAGATCGTGCTTCCTGTGAATTCTGAGTGATTGCCTGATGCACCGTTCCGACTTCCGCAATTTCCGTCGATGTGGATTTACAATCGCTCTGGAAACCTGCAAAGTAGTCGCTGCGGGTGTCTACCTGTTCATCCATGAAAATGTACCTATTTTGAAATCCGAACCGAATTAGAAGCGGGTTACATCGCGCGGAGCATCCCAATTGCGCTGCTCTGTACAATTTCAGCAGCATGCGACTCTGTTAGACCCTGTGACTTCACAAAAAGCCTGCAAAGCGATCGGTGTAAATTATACGTACTGACTTTCCATCCGAAAGGAGGAGGCAGTCATCCACCTTTCAGATGAGACAAACGATATCTTCAAATACTACACCGATCAAGGTCAAGTGATAGATTTGAAAGTGTTTTTGATTCAACCTATTTTCCGCAGATGCCAAACCAAACTGCTGTCGATCGTATCTACAAGTTCAATCAAGGACGCGATCCCGAACGATTGAAGCTGAAGTACAAAGCAATGGCAAAAGATGCGTTTGGTTTTTTACGCGGAACTTGTCACTTGTTTTATCAGGATATGTCGATCGAGGGTGTGTTTCAATCGGCTCCTGCCGTTTGGAGCTGTGGCGATCTGCATCTACAAAACTTCGGCACATTTAAGGGCGACGATCGCTTAGTTTATTTCGACGTGAATGATTTCGATGAGGCACTTTTAGCGCCTTGTACTTGGGACATTACGCGATTGATCACAAGCATTATGGTCGGTGCTTATACGCTGAATGTGGGCGATGAAGACGCGCTTCAGCTTTGTCATGATTTTCTCGAAGCTTACACCCAAGAACTATTAACTGGAAAGGATCGAACCGTTCACCGTGAGATCGCAACGGGATTAGTCAAAGAGTTATTAATCGGGCTACAAACGCGAAAACGCAAGGACTTTCTAGACGAGCGCACTGAAATTAAAGGCAAACAGCGATCGCTGAAATTGATCGATGGAAAAACGACACCCGTTACTGATGCACAACGCAAAAGGGTGATAGAAGCGATCGCGCAAATGGCATCGACTCAAACGAATCCGCAGTTCTATACTGTTCTCGATGTGATGCACCGGATTGCTGGAACTGGGAGTTTGGGACTCGATCGCTATGTGATTTTGGTCGAAGGCAACGGTTCACCGAATCAGAATTATTTACTCGATCTCAAAGCGGCTCGATCGTCAGCACTGCAAACTTATACGCCATATTCGCAGCCGGATTGGAAGAACGAAGCAGAGCGAATCACCGCAATTCAAGATCGATTTCAAGAATCGCCGCCCGCTCTGTTGACTCCGTTAATGATGCAAAATCAGCCGTATGTTTTGCGAGAACTGCAACCGACTGCCGATCGCGTGAATCTCGAAAGCAAAAACGGCAAGATTAAACGACTGAAAAAAGTGATCAAAACGATGGCAGAAGTGACCGCTTGGGGACAAATGCGAAGTACCGGGCGGCAAAAATCCGCCATCGCCGATGATTTGATCGCGTTTGCAGCAGCAGCTAAGGACTGGCAGCCGACCTTGATTGAGTATGCTCGATCGTATGCAACCCAAGTGGAACGAGATTATCAGGAGTTCAAAACGCAGGTTGGAAATCAGTAGACGATCGCTCAACCCAATCTACTGTTTTGCTTGTCGTTGTCGCGCCGTCAAATCTTCGTACATCGCTTGAGTTCCATACTGACGCGCCAACTCGGTCGCTTTCTGTGAATCCGCTCGCGCTGCCTGCGTTTGTCCGACCTGCTCATAAGCCCGCGCGCGATACTCGTAGGCTTTGACGTAAAACGGATTGAACCGGATTGCTGTCGAGAAATCCGCGATCGCCGATCGGTAATCCTGCATCCAAAAATAAGCCACTCCTCGATCGATATAAGGACGCGCTGATCCCGATGGCATCAGTTCAACCGCTTGGTTAAACGTATTCAAGGCGGCTCGAAAGTTCCGCGCATCGATCTGCCGATAGCCTTGTTGAATCAACGACCAAATATCAGCTTTTGGAGGTTGTCCGGCAGTTGTGACCGAAAGTTCGAGTAAGCTAAGTTCGCTCTGATATAAATGCCGAGTGATTTGCTGTGCCAACAACGATGCGCTTTTTTCAGTGTCGAGTTTTGCTTGTCGATCGTCGCCTAGACGCGATCGCACTAATGCCAAACCCGAATACGCGATCGCAGCTTTCGGATCGATTTGCAGAATGCGATTGTAGCTGTCGAGCGCTTGGGACAGTTGACCGCTTTGTAGTTGTGCAAATCCTCGTCCGCTGTAAGCTTCTTTAAAGTTGGGATCGAGTTGGATCGCTTGGTTAAAATCTGCGATCGCGTCTTGATAGTTTCGGTTCTTTAGCTCTCTTAATCCTTGCTCAAACGCACGATGACTTTGTGGGCTTTGTTGCACAAGGGCAGGTGGACTCATCTGAGCGAGAATTTTCGACTGTTCACTGAATAACGGAATCAAGAAAAATGTAATAGCAAGCCAGATCTGACCAGACTTCATAGCGGAATCTAAGTAAGGAGCGGCGACAGTTCCGTAAAGTTTTTACAGAATTGCCGTGTGACCTCCTTATTAGTGCCCAGTCATACTGCGTCCGATCTCATTGAAATCCGCATTGTCAATTAAACTTTCGTATAAAAATCTTCCGCCACTGATGACGAGAATGCGATCGGACAGTTTCAGCAGTTCGTCTAAATCTTCGCTGACCAGCAGAACGGCAACACCACGATTGCGCGCTTCTAGAATTTGGTTGTGAATGTCTTCGACTGCGGCGAAATCTAGACCGAAGCAGGGGTTTGCTGTGATCAGCAGTTTGACGTGAGCCGAAGAGAGTTCACGTGCTAAAACGGTTCGCTGAACGTTGCCACCGGATAAATCTCGCACCGGGGTTTCTGGTGACGGCGTTTTGATTCGGAATTGCTGAATCAATCCTTGAGCGGCGGCTCGAATCGCTTTGAAGATCAGCAGTAAACCTTTTGATTGCGGGGGTCGATCGAAGGTTCGCAGCGCCAAATTTTCTGCTACGCTCATGTGCGGAACGCAGGCATTTTTTAGCGGTTCTTCGGGCAGGAGAAATACGCCGTGCTGCGTCATCTGCGATCGAGTCGCCTGATACGTTTCTCCGTTCACCAAAACTTCTCCGGATGTCGCAATTCGCTGTCCGGCTAACACTTCGACAAATTCGCGCTGTCCGTTGCCCGAAATGCCTGCAATTCCAACAATTTCGCCGCTGTGAACGTTCAGATTTACGCCTGAAACCGCTTCGAGTCCATTGTCTTTATCGGCGTGAAGATGGCGGACTTCAAGCACCGGAACCGGATTGTCGTGCGGCACTTTCTCGACGGGTTGCGCCTCACGCCGTTCGCCCATCATCATTTCGGTAATGTCAGGAACTGCCAGAATCTTCATGCTGCCAGTCCCCGCTAATTTGCCGCGTCGTAGAACAGTAATTTCATCGGTAAAGCCTGTGACTTCGCGCATTTTGTGGCTGATCAGCAAAACGCTTAACTGTCCCGCGCTCACTTGTTCACGCAGCAATCCGAGAATTTCATCGGCTTCGTTTGGGGTTAAAACTGAAGTTGGTTCATCGAGAATTAGAATTTTGCTTTTGAGATACAGCAGTTTGAGAATTTCGAGCTTTTGTTTTTCGCCTGCCGCGAGTTGTGACACGAGCGCATTGAGCGGCAACTGAAACGGCGAGGTTTTCATAAATGCCGACAGTTTTTCGATTTCAGCTTTCCAATTGATCAGCAAATCACCGCCCGATCGAGCAATCACTAAGTTTTCTGCCACCGTCATTGCTGGAACCGAGGTGAAATGCTGATACACCATGCCAATTCCGTATTTTTGGGCATCGCGGGGAGACGCGATCGTACAGTCTTGCCCGTCGAGTTGAACTTTGCCGCTTGTGGGTGTGTAAAACCCCATAATGCACTTCACGAGCGTACTTTTCCCGGCTCCGTTTTCTCCTAGAAGCGCGTGAAAGGTTCCAGGCTTCAGCATCATGGAAACGTGATCCAACGCGGTGAAAGTTCCGAAGCGTTTCGTCATTTCCCGAACTTCGAGCAGCGGCGGGAAATTTTGAGTTTCTAAAGTTGAATGTTCGGTTGCAGTCGTCATAGTATTTGATTTGAATCGATTAGTTTAGCGTCCCCAATGCCCCCGGAGCGCCAGAAATTGTGCGTTTCGGCGAACAAGTCAGAATCATAATCACCAGTGTCAGAACATACGGTGCTGCATTAAACAAATAGTATCCACTCTCAATTCCGACTCCTTGCAACGCGGGTCCGATCGCCTGCGCTCCTCCAAACAGCATCGAAGCCCATAAACACTGCACCGGATTCCATCTGGCAAAGATTACCAGTGCCACCGCCATCAATCCCTGTCCGCTCGAAATCCGCTCTGACCAACTCCCTGGATAATACAGCGACAAATACGCACCGCCAATTCCCGCCAAAAATCCGCCTGCCATAATGCAGAGCATCCGCACCTTTTTGATTGAAATTCCCATCGCCAAAGCCGCTTCAGGATTATCGCCCACCGCTCGAATAAACAATCCCCAGCGCGTGGATTTGAAAAACCAAGCCATTAACGGCGCGATCGCAATGCCCAACACAAACAGCAGATTAATCCGAAACGTCTGCTGAATTTGCGGAACCGAACTCCAATCGCCAAGTCCGATCGACGGCAGCGCAGGTGCAGACGGCTGAATAAACGGCTTGCCCAAAAAGAACGCCAATCCACTGCCGAAAATAATCATGGCGATTCCCACTGCCACATCATTCACCTTCGGTTGCTGAGACAACCAGGCGTGAATAAATGCTAGTGACATTCCCGCGATTCCCGCCGCCAGTACTCCCAACCAAGGAGATAGGGCGCTACCCACTGTTCCCTGAGTTAAGTAAGACACGGCATACGCGCTCATGGCTCCCATCAGCAAATTGCCTTCTAATCCGAGGTTAATTTTGCCGCTTTTCTCGGTCAAACATTCGCCCAAACTCACAAACAAAAAAGGTGCGCTTCCTCGTAGCGTTCCTGCCACGATCGCTAAAGGAATTCCCCACCATCCGATCGCTTCTGTTGCCATTAATTTAACCTCCCTGAACGGCTGATGATACGGGCATTTTCGGCTCTGGCTCTTTGAAGATTTTGAACCGACCATACAGCGATTCGCTGTACAGCACGACTAAAAAGACTAATCCTTGAAGAACATACACGGTGGCATCTGGGAGATCCAATCGCCGCTGTAAGATACTGCCGCTAGCAAGAATTCCGCCGAACAGAATTGCAATGATACTCGCTGCGATCGGGTTATTTCGCGCCACAAACGCTACCAAAATACCTGAATACCCATAGTTCGCATTCAGCGATTCATTCGCGCGTCCATGCACTGCGGCGATCTCAACCATTCCAGCCAGTCCCGCACAAGATCCTGCGAGAAAGCAGATCGCCAAAGTCAACTTTCCGACTGGCAATCCCGCGACTCTTGCGGCTTTAACGTTGCCGCCTGCCGTCCGCGCTGCAAACCCGAAGGTTGTTCGCTGAATTAGAAAATAAGCAATCACACAAGCGACAATGCCATAAACCAAACCGTAGTGAACTCGCGGCAATAATGGAATTGTGCCTAAGCGATCGAGATCCGGTATCGCATAGCTCGATGGCTTGTTGAGTGAACTCGGATCGCGCATCGGACCGCCCACCAAATGATTCAACAGCGCGATCGCGATATAGTTCATCAGCAAACTGCTAATCGTTTCGTTCACGGCGCGGTAATGGCGCAAAGCTCCAACGATCGCGATCCATATGCCGCCGCCGATCATTCCCGTGATCGCCATTGAAACTTGAGTCACGACCGCAGGTGCTTGATTGAGGCTAGAGAGTCCAACGATCGTTGCTGTAATTCCGCCGATTACTAATGCGCCTTCGTTGCCGATAATTACGAGTCCCAATCGGGCTGGTAGTGCAGTACAGAGTGAAGTCAACATTAACGGAGCCGCCCGAATCAGCGAGTTTTGAAACGCTGACCAGCTTCCGAAAGCCGCTTGGTAAATTGCAGAATACACCTCGAAGGGATTTGCGCCAGCGGCAAAGCAGAAAAATCCGAACAAAACCAGTGAGAAAAGCAGGGCAGCGATCGGAATACAAATCGCCTCCAGGGTTTTGCGCCAATTTCCAAGCGTGAGCATATGAGCAACCTACACTGAATCTTCAGTATTTTCGCCTTTTTGTTGCCTTAAAAATGTACCTCTGCTCACGAATTGCGAATTTGCAGTTTTCGGAGTTAATTTCGCTAGCAAAATCGCGCGCTACCATAACCAGTAAGAACTTCACACCTCACTTATGAATCTCCTCACTCAAGTCCTGCATATTGTTGGTTCAGGCGCAAGTGCCTATATTTTGTCGAGCGGCATTCGCGATCGCGCCACCCGCCCCAATTTACTCGCGGGCTTTCAAATGGCTGAGTCGGGATCAGTGCCATTTCTGCAAGCATTACGCGATCGTGCGGCTTCAGAAGGCGAAACTTGGCTAGCTGAAAAACTCGATCGACATGCCAGCGATGAAAAGCGGCATGGTCAAATTTTTGCTCACGGGCTGAAACAACTCAATCACCGGGTGATGGATTTCAGCAAGATGCGCGAAAAAGAAAAAGAAACCGATAGCAGACCCGATGAATCCAAACGCAGTCCGTTTTTTGGCGGTTATTTCGAGGGCTATACTCAAGAACAATTGAAGCCGCAGAATGTCGAATGGGCAGTGTTTCTTGCCAGCACTTATATTCTTGAACTCGATGCCAGCAAGGATTTTGTCAGAATGGCGGATGCGTTACCGAACGATGCGGTCAGCGCGAATCTAAAGAAAGGAATTCTGAGCGTGGCTGAAGATGAAACGAGACACGCAGCTTATCTGCGCGAAGCGATGGAACGTCGATACGGCGCACATGAAACGCAAATCTTGATCGATCAATGGCGGACTCGCAAAGTGAATGCGATGTTTGCAGCAGTGCAGAATTTTCTCGAAAAAGGTGGAAAGATGACGCAAATGGTTGAAGAAGGCGCGCCTGTGGATATGGCAGAAACGCCAGTTGTAGAACAAATGGCAACCTAAATAACGGGGCGATCGAGAAACGCGATTCCTTAAAGTCACGTTAAGCGAACTGTCCACGATCGACAAATGTGATCCATTATAGAAAGCGCTCTCCTCGATCGTCCTCGATATGATTGCTAAATTCTCTCGATTGTTCAAATCCTGCATCGTTTTGTTTGCGCTTTGTCTAATTACTTCAGGCTGTGTGAACTACGATGTGGGAATTCAGTTTGATAGCCCAAATGGAGGAGCGATCGTGCAGCGAATTCAGCTTGACGATCGCTTAACTACGTTCACCAGCGGTACGGCTCAAACTTGGTTGGCGAATATCGATCAGCGAGTTAAGCGGCTGCAAGGAAAAACGCGCAAACTCTCAAATCAAGAAGTGTTAGCGACGATTCCCTTTAGCAATGGACAAGATTTAGAGAAGAAATTTAATCAGTACTTCAGCGCTGAACTGGCGGCAAAGATTCGGAATAAGAAGCCGCTAGAACTGCCGAAAATTGATTCTAAATTAACCGTGAAACAAGGGAATTTCCTATTATTTGAACGGACTCGACTTATTTACGATGTGGATTTACGATCGCTCGGTGTTGCCGCTCCCGATGGCGATGTTTTGCTCAATCCAAATTCGCTGTTAGAATTGCAATTTAGTTTAGATACCCCGTGGGGTGCGCGAAGTTTAACTCGAACTAAAAACGGTGCAGTGATTCCCGCACGTCGCGACGGAAAACAGTTGATTTGGACGCTTCAACCGGGTCAAAGAAATCATATCGAAGCTGCATTTTGGATGCCGAGTCCACTTGGAATTGGAACCGTGGTTATTATTGCGATCGTTGCCGTCGGAATCTATTTCAAAAATCAACAATTACCGCCTGCGGCAAAGCCTGCGGTCTAGAGAACTATGGCGCGTCGTTCACAGGATTTGCAGCGATGGTTAATTATCGGGCTAAGCGGCCCGATCGTGGCTTTAAATGTTTGGTTGTTGAGCCAGCTATTTGCTTATTTTGATCATTTGATTGCAGTGCTAACGATCTCTGCGATTTTGGCATTTTTGCTCGATTATCCGGTTCGCGTGTTTCAGCAAGCTCGAATCAAACGGCAAGGCGCGATCGTTATTGTGATTTTAATTACGATCGCGATTTTGGCAATTTTGACGATTACCTTAATGCCGATTTTGCTGGCTCAAACCACACAGCTATTGCAAAAGATTCCAGGGTGGCTTGAAACCAGTCGATTGAATTTAGATTTTTGGGACAACTGGGCAAAATCGCGAAATTATCCGATCGATCTCAAAGGGTTTGGCAGTCGATTAAGTACGCAAATCGAGAACCAAATTCAAAATATTGCACCTCAAGCGTTAGGACTCGCGCTAGGAACATTTACAGGACTGGTCGATACGTTTTTAGTGATTGTTTTGGCGTTTTACATGCTGTTGTACGGTGAGCAACTTTGGCATGGATTGTTAAACCTGATTCCACCTAAATACGCTGTTCCCTTTAGCGCCTCGCTACGCAATAATTTTCATAATTTCTTCTTGAGTCAAATTCTATTAGCTCTATTTATGGCGCTTGCGGTTATTCCGTTTTTTGTTGCGCTAAAAGTTCCATTCACGTTGGTATTTGCGCTGATTATCGGTGTGGCTGAAATTATTCCATTCATCGGTGCAGCCCTTGGAATCGGGTTAGTCACATTGCTGGTCGCGTTTCAGAATGGTTGGTTAGCGTTGCAAGTTGCGCTGGCGGCGATCGTTCTTCAGCAAGTTCGCGATAATCTCCTCGCTCCAAAAATTATGGGCGATTTCACTGGATTAAATCCGCTGTGGATTTTTATTGCCTTATTAATCGGGCTTCAGGTGGCGGGTGTGTTAGGAATCATCGTTGCGGTTCCGGTTGCGGGCACGATCAAAGGCACGATCGATGCGATTCGGCTCGATTCAACGATCGTTGTTCCCACGTATCCAAAATCAGAAGAAGATTTGCCTCCAGTTGATTAGAATTTCTTTCGATCGGTTTGAAGCGAACCTTGCTAAACTAGCGGCGTAATTTGGAGCTTTAGCGATGAAACAAGTTAACTTTGTAATCATTTTCGTGATTTGTTTAACCTTGGTTTTGTTTGGGATTGAAAACACCGAACCTGCGGTGATTCATCTCGTTAGAAACATTCAGTTTCAAGCGCCTTTATCGATCGAGCTAATCTTAGCGGCCGGAATCGGAGCCGTTCTCGCTTGGGTGTTTAGCGTCTGGTCGCAAGTTCAGCGAACCGTCGAAATTCGCAAAGAAGTAAACGTGCGTGAAGACCGGATTCACGAACTCGAAGACCATCTTGAACGATACAAAGCAGAACTCGAAGAACAACAGCGCCTTTTACCTGCGGCTCAAACCGTTCAAGATGCAGAATCGCGCGAGATCTACGCGCAATAGAAAATGTCGAATCTAGACGGTTTATTGAGTCGAGACTGGAGTTTTTGTGTACCATTGACCCTATTAGCCTTTATTGTGCTGGCTGCTGTTTATTTCGCACGGGTCAAGATTCGCTAACTCTGCCAATTTATGCCAGTTTCCCTCGCTCAAGACGCGATCGCGCTTTTAATTGATTTAGCTGAACGCGGTGAAATTGATCCGTGGGATGTGAAGGTGATTGATGTGATCGATCGCTTTCTAAGTGAGCTTGCCCCCGCAACCGGACGAGAGCTTTACGAAGCGAATCTCTCTCAATCAGGGCAGGCTTTTCTGTATGCGTCGATGTTGCTGTTGCTGAAAGCGAATACGCTTGCTCAAGTCGATACGACTCCAGAGATCCCCGAATTTCCCGAAGGCGACGAATTTCTTGACGGCATGGAGTTCGGGCAAACCGCTTTACCACTGAATCTAGAACGCCAGTTACGCCGTCGAGCCGTCGCCCAACCTCCCCAACGACGGCGCGTTACGCTGAAAGAATTAATCGAACAACTGCAAATTATTGCGATCGCGCTCGAAGAAAAAGAGCCGCGCGCTCGCATCAAACGCACCAAAATTCCGAGAGCCGAAGCAGTTAAAGCGATCGCGGCTTTGGCACACGAAGAAAATCTGTCTGAAATGGCAGTCGCGATCGAAGGATTTTTCGCCGATCACTGGTCAGATGTCTCGAAAGGACAAGACTGGATCGATTTTGAACTGGTTTTAGAGTTTTGGGTAGCAGTCCAAGAACGCAACAATAAGATTGAGCCGCATCATTCGGAAAACTACGAGCGTGTAGGCGTGTTTTGGGCGTTGCTGCTGTTATCTGCCCAATCGAAAGTGGAATTGTCGCAAGATGAGTTTTATCAGGAATTGCGAGTGAAATCGCTGGTTGGTTTACCGATCGAGCTTGCAGAAACGGTTTTAACGGATTGAGAGAATCGCTATGACTGCACTAATCATTAATCTAAGTCCCACGATCGAACTCACCGACGACGAGTTCCTTAAGTTCTGCCAGCAAAATCCAGAACTCAGAATTGAAAGCACAGCAACAGGAGCGTTAGTGGTGATGCCACCGACTGGAGGAGGTTCTGGAAAACGTAACTTTAGTTTGACGACTCAATTTGGAATCTGGGTTGAACAGACTCAATTAGGTGAAGGGTTCGATTCTTCAACAGTATTCAAACTCCCAAATGGCGCGAAGCGATCGCCCGATGTTGCCTGGGTAACGAACGATCGCTGGAATGCCCTGAGCCTAGAACAACAAGAACGCTTTCCGCCGATCGCGCCTGATTTTGTAATTGAATTACGCTCACGCACTGATGACATCGAAGACTTAGAAGCAAAAATGCAAGAGTATATGGAAAACGGTGTGAGGCTCGGTTGGCTGCTTGATCCATTCACGCAGCAAGTCAGAATCTACCGCCAAGAGCAGCCAGTTGAAACCTTACAATCGCCAACCACACTTTCGGGCGAAACGGTTCTACCTGGATTCGTTCTCGATCTCAGCCGAATTTTTCGCTAACTGCTGCACAAACGATTCGTGTTCGGGCGATCGCAATCCTTCATTCAAAACCGCTAACACTTGCTGTACATTTCCTTCCAGCAACGTTGCACCCGCCAACCACAACCCCGGAAACGTTCGACTCCGAGTGATTCCATCAGCATCTACGGGTAAATCGAAATACTCACCTTGCTCTAGGTAAAACCAGCGAATTGCGCGATCGAGAACCTGCCAAACAATGTATTCTTTCACGCCATTGCGTCGATAAACCTGCTTCTTGGCGTGAAGATCGATCGCCACGCTACTCGCCGCAATTTCGATCACTAACTCCGGTGCGCCTTCCACATAGTCGTCGTCACTCAATCGAGTCTGTCCACCTGCCTCTGGACTGATCATCAAGACCGCATCCGGCTGTGGCTCATTATCTAGGTCAAGTCGCACTGTCGGTGCATCTGCCAAAGCGACACCCGGAGTAAAGGCTTTATAAGTGAA
>CAXTDB010000098.1:0-14377 GCA_964242045.1 uncultured Leptolyngbya sp.
AAAACGCTAACAGCGCTAATGTGTATTGAATCAGGAAATTGAGCGTGAAAGCTAATACGATCGACAACACAAATAAAATCACCGATCCAAAGCTTGGAACCCAAATCGCGGTTGGGTATAAAAAGAAAAACAAAACAATTAGCAAAATCGCAAATGGAATCCGAGCAAATCGCTCTGACACATGAGAAAAGATGTGATGCCAAGCGGGATCGATCGGCTGCAACAATCGGAGCGAGAGTTTTCCTTCAACCACTTCGCGTTCAAACTCCCAAATCACCCAAACTACAGTGAGTTGGCGCACCAAGAACACTGCTAGAAAGTAGCGCGCGAAATCGGTCGGCGACAATCCGAAATTAGTCTGTCGCGCTGCTTGTGTCCACACACCCATCAAAATAATCGGCAACGATCCCGAAAGCACCCAGAGAATGAGTTCTGCCCGATATTCCACCATGTAGGCGTAATACACAAGCAGCAAAGTCTTGAACACCCGAAAAATGCGCTTCATGCTGTGTTAAATTCCTCGACTGATATTCATGCTAGTTGGAAAAGATTTAAGTTTCCTGCCTCAATCGTTCGATCTCGTGAATCACACGATCGCGACTTGCCGATAAATGAGACACGATCATATTGATTGCTTGTTCTGAATTTCGCTGTGCGATCGCGCCGTAAATCTCTCGATGTTCCCGTCGAATTTCCAACACTTGAGGATTGCGCTGTAAGGTCTGAATCCGCAGCAGTGCCATTTGATCAAACACCTGGTCGAGCAGCGAAGTCAGCCACAAATTTCCAGAACTGCGAGCGATCGAGCGATGAAATTGATAATCCAAATTCAACAAGTGAGCATTGGTGGATTGCGATCGCTCTGTTTGTTCTGCGGCAACGACTAAATCTTGCAGGGCTGCAATTTCGGCATCAGTAGCATTTTCACAAGCTCCCACAACAGAAAGCTGTTCTAAGGCAATGCGACAAGTGTAAAGCTGCACCGCATCTTGCATCGATAACGTTGCGACTCTGAGGGTTCCAGCGGTATCGATCGTAATTAAATTCTCTTGCTGAAGTTGGCGAATTGCTTCTCGAATCGGGGTGCGGCTCACTTGTAGCTGTTTTGCAAGCTGAGTTTCGACTAGTCGCGTTCCGGCTGCAATTTCGCCAGATAAGATTGCCGATCGCAATGCTTGGTAAGCCTGCACCTGCAAAGATTGCCGACGAGCGAGCGGAGCCATCCGATCAGAATCTTCGGATCGCAGCGATCGATCTAACCGTTCGTTACCTAAATACGAGTTGTCTTTCCCTTGACTCAACTGAATCACTCTACTTTGAAATGGACGTTTGCCAGTGAAATTGTAAATCTTTCTATTTTTTATAGATGCCGATTATTGCAGACTATCGAACGATTTTCCACAATTATTCTTATGTATACAGAATACGGATTTGCGATCGTAATTCTAGATATTGTCGGAGCGTCTATTGTAAGTTTTCAATAAATAATCTGGATCGAGATTTGTGATGAGATAGCCGATGTAGATAAGCAACGATGAAACAATGACGATCGGAAGCGAAAAAAGCAAGAAATAAGCATGACGAAAATCGCGATCGATCATTTTACGAACGCGATCAATGAAGATATCAATTTTTCCTTTTTTTCCAGACATTGTAGGTTCCGCATGAATCGCAATTGGAATTAATTTCTTTTGCCAGTAATAGTCATGTCCAATTAAAAGAAATCGCCAAAAGAAATGCGATAAACCGTTCGGGGGTGCATGAAGAACACGCGCTTCTGGTTGCTGCCAAATAATCGTTCCTGACCGAACTAATTCATTAGCATGAATCGTGCAGTTGCCCCGATAAAGCGGTAGATCAGTCGGAATCGGATGATCAAGTAAAAACGATCGACGAAATGCCACATTATTCAAGAAATAGTGTTTTCCAGGCGTTAATTGAGTACGTCCAGAATACTGTGGAAAGATATATCCTAATGCCATTGCAGTTCCATAAATTCCAACGCCAGCGGTTGTCGTTTCACCTGCAACAACCTGAATTTCTTCAGACTGTGTAAAAGGAGTCAGCATCTTTCTCAACCAGCCCGATTCATACACACAATCTGAATCGTAGTAAACCACAATTTTCCCAGTGGCTAACTTTGCGCCTAGCATTTTCGACTCATAATATCCCGTTCCGGCTGGAGCCGAATGAACTTTAATCCAAGCATATTGCTCGATTAATTGTGCTAACAAACCCGCAGGAATATCACCGCTTTCAATCAGTAAGACTTCCCGCGCCTCGATCGGAGACGGATCTTGATTTGCCAAACTAGAAAGCGATCGCACTAAACCTTGTAAATCCGCCGTTGCCAAATTTTCGGTTTCAAGCACGATCGAAAAATCAAATTCTGCACTCACCTTTTTCTCCTTTGCGGTAGTCTAGATCAGCTTTGAGATTGACCATGACTTCTCGCACAATTCAAAAAATCTACACGGATGGGGCTTGCTCTGGCAACCCAGGCGCAGGCGGTTGGGGCACAGTCATTTACTTTACCGATGGCACAGTGCAGGAGTTAGGCGGCTATGCTCCCGATACCACCAACAATCGGATGGAAATGCAAGCTGCGATCGCCGCACTCGACTATTTCAAATCTTCAGGACAGTCTCAAATCGTTGCGCTTTACACCGATAGCGAATATGTAAAAAACGGCATTACCAAATGGCTGCCCGGTTGGAAGAAAAAAGGCTGGAAAACCTCTACCGGAAAACCAGTTTTGAATCAGGATCTTTGGGAACAACTGGATCAACTCGACTCGCCTAAAGTGGAATGGCGATATGTGCGGGGGCATTCGGGCGATCCAGGAAACGAGCGATGTGATGTGATTGCTCGATCGTTTTCTCTTGGTAAACAGCCCAAGCTCAAAACGCCAGATGCGTCTCTGCCTAAAATTGCCGATGCTCCGATATTAGAGGTTCCTATGACTGATGCCTCACAGCCGATCGATCTTGCAGAAAGCCTGCCGCGTGAAGTCCGAGTCGAACAGCTTCGGAATCTGGTGGATACGCTGCACATGGCAGATGAAATCGCGAGTAAAGGCTATTTAATTAGTAGTTCTGAGCTTGCGGATTTGATGGATATCAATGCCAATGCGGTCACCAGTCGCGGGGATCACTGGGTTTGGCGCAACTGGGTCGTGTCACGAGTGCGACGAGAAGGCAACCAAATCTTGTGGCAGTTAGAACGAGTCGATTAGTGATCGATTCATTTCAACATGCAAGAACTCCGACTTCTCTAAAAAGCCGGAGTTCTACGACTTTGATTCAATCTAGCTCGCGCTGCCACCTACACCAGAACTTAAGACGTTATCATCGGGCTTAGTCTTGCGCTGCCAGCTTCCATCTTGACCACGCTTAAAGCCTTGTTTGACGCTATTCCAAGCCACCTGCATTGCAGCTTCACGGCTTAGACCATCGCTCTGAGAGTTTTTGAATGCAGTCAGAAACACTTGATCAGAACCATCTAAAAGCTGATCGGTGACTTCAGCAGGCAACTTTTCATTTTTTTCATCGACATCATCGCGCTGAGCCGCTTGCTTGTCTGCCGAAGATCTCGGCGTTGCTAAATTTGCTTGGTCTTCACCACTTTGAACAGTATTAACGGCTTGAAGCTGCTGATCTTCCGCATTAATCTGAGGATTAGATTGAGACTGCTCGTTTCCAGTTGGCATATGAATATCTCCTAAATGTTAAATCTGGAATCATCCTATTCAGGTCAACTTTCCCACACATCTTTCAAAAGAAAGTTTGTTTTAGAAAAGATCTCTATCTTGCTGGGGAGTTGGTCTTTACGGATTGCAGTAGGGACAGTACATCGGTTCAGCCTCTTTTCCATCGGGATAAAGTTTGTCTTGCTCGAACCCACATCTGCGACAGCAGCAAATCTCAGCCAAAATTAAATCTGTCGGAGTTCCACACCAGCTACAAGGTAATCCTCGTTTCACTTCTGACACTGTAAATCCGGGAGTCGAACACTTCGGACAGCATTGTTTCAATTTCTCAGCTAAGTCACGGGTTGCTTGGGCGATCGCTTTCATTCGCGTCGGATTATTCATCGCCCGCATATCTGTCTCAAGGTGAATCGTCGCCGATTTCGACACCGCTTCCCGCAATTGATCAAAATCACCAATTCCTTTCACAATGTTTTGTCCATCAATAGCAACTAACTTATGGTTTGGGAAACCAGCTTTAATAGCAAACTGATAAGCCTGATCAAAATTAGAAACGCTGCAATGATTAAAGTTTGTTTCAGTTGAGATTGATTCTCCAATCACTTCTAGATCATTCAAGCTGTCAATTAGAACAACCAGTTCGCGATCGCAAGACAGCATCGGAAAAGCGGGATGAGGTGCAAAACTCCCTTCAGACGCGATCGCTAAATCTAATCCGGTTTGTTCGATCGCTGCGATCGCCTTTTTTCTCGCTGCTTCTAGCTGATCACCCGATCGAGCGGTTTCCCGCGTAAATGTGCCAAATTGATCAGTATCAAAATCAGTTGGAACTTGAATTTTTAAGCCGAACTCAGCTTCTAGAATTGGCGCGATCGCTGCTTCTTTGCGGTGCATCGTCGCCAGAACTGCCACTCGATCTTTGAACATTCTCGCAAGAAAAGACTGAAGTTCTCTCGATCATAAGCGATTCTCCCTTGCCGCATCGCATAAAGAACTTAAGAAACAGAGATCCGGTTCATCGCAAATTGGGTTATGATGATGCTTCTGAATACTTAATGCGTCTAAATAGATCGCTGCGGGAGAATCGAAGCGCGATCGAAGGTGTAGGCTGCACATTCCCAATATGTGCGTTGCATCGGCAGGAGGCAAATTTTAACGGAGACAACTGGGAAACGTTTAGCATGGTCAATCAGAACACTTTAGCTATGGATGTTGGTTTTACCCACGAGGATTTCGCGGCTCTACTCGACCAGTACGACTATCACTTCAGTCCGGGGGATGTCGTTGCCGGAACCGTGTTTAGCTTAGAGCCAAGAGGCGCTTTGATTGACATTGGTGCGAAAACAGCGGCATACATTCCGATTCAGGAAATGTCGATCAATCGCATTGATGCGCCTGAAGAGGTGTTGCAATCAAACGAAACACGCGAATTCTTCATCCTGGCTGATGAGAATGAAGATGGTCAGTTGACTCTTTCGATTCGCCGCATTGAGTATATGCGCGCTTGGGAACGAGTTCGCCAACTTCAGGCAGAAGATGCCACGGTGCGATCGCTCGTTTTTGCGACCAACCGTGGGGGTGCGCTGGTACGGATCGAGGGCTTGCGTGGATTTATTCCTGGTTCTCACATCAGCACTCGCAAGCCGAAGGAAGAATTAGTCGGTGAAGAGTTGCCGTTGAAGTTCTTAGAAGTAGACGAAGAGCGGAACCGTTTGGTTCTCAGCCATCGTCGTGCGCTGGTTGAGCGTAAGATGAATCGTTTGGAAGTGGGCGAAGTTGTGATCGGAACGGTGCGCGGTATCAAGCCTTACGGGGCGTTTATCGATATCGGCGGAGTCAGCGGTCTATTGCACATTTCCGAGATTTCTCACGATCACATCGATACGCCGCACAGCGTGTTTAATGTGAATGACGAAGTAAAAGTCATGATCATTGATTTAGATGCGGAACGCGGACGAATTTCGCTTTCGACTAAACAGCTTGAACCGGAACCCGGCGATATGGTGAAAAACCCGCAGGTCGTTTACGACAAGGCTGAAGAGATGGCAGCGAAGTATCGCGAAAACATGAAGCAACAGCAGCAAGGTAATGCTATTCCTGCGATCGAGATTCCGGTCGCGATCGAAGAACCTGTCGCAACAGAAGAAGTGATCGAAGAAATTCCTGAAGCGATTCCTGAAGCGATCGAAGCGGAATAATTCGATTTCACAATCAAAACATGAGAGAGGGATTGTTCCCTCTCTTTTATTTTATTTATGGCAACAATTCTCTGTAACGATGTTCGATTCAACAAAATCGAAGCCGTGATTTTCGATAAAGACGGCACACTTGCAGATTCTCACCAGTACTTACAGCATTTGGGAGAAAAACGCGCGGATGCGATCGATCTAATCGTTCCGAATCTGAAACCCGCAATTCTCAAAACGTTTGGATGTGATCAAAACCGAATTGATCCGGGTGGACGGTTGGCAGTAGAAACACGCGAACAAAACGAAATCGCGATTGCAGATTTAATTGCCGAACAAGGATACGACTGGGACAAAGCAAGATCGCTCGTTCGATCCACTTTTCAAGACATCGATCGACAACTTCCGCGCAAAGCAACGCTCACTCCGCCGTTTGCGGGTGTGATTGATTTAGTGCGATGCTTGTACCATGCTCCGCGTTCGCTGAATTCACTCAAACTTGGAATTCTCTCCAGCGACATCGAACCCAACATTAGAGACTTTGCAAATCAGTATCAGATGTTGCCCTACTTTCAAGGCATTGTCGGCGCGCAATCCGGCATTAGCAAGCCGAATCCGAAACTATTATTGCTGATGTGTGAGGCACTGAATGTAGAGCCTCAAGCCGCATTAATGATTGGAGACACGATCGCCGATACAAAACTGACACCGCAATCAATCGGAGTTACTTGGGGCGGAAGCACGATCGCACAACTGATCGATGCGGCAGCAATCGCGCATCAGCCTGCCGACATTCGGTTAAGCAACACTTGAATGCGGTCTTGTATAGCTTGCAACTTTATTTAGCAATTCATCAAAATCGATCGGCTTGCGAATCAAATCGTTTGCGCCAACTTCTCGATAAGGTCTTTGAAAATATTCGTCATGGGCGGTTAATAGCACGATCGGTAACGATGCAAATCGCTCACTCTGTCGCACCTGGCGCGTCACCTCATAGCCGTTCAGTCCCGGCATCATGATATCGAGTAGCACTAAAGCCGGATTAGTTTGCTCGATCTTGTCTAACGCGGCTTTCCCGTTCAGCGCAGTATCAACAATGTAGCCTTCAGATTCTAGAATGGTCTGTAGCAGAATCAGATTGTCTGCGATGTCGTCTACAACAAGAACTCGGTGATTGGTCAACAGCATAGTCAAGACACTTTATTAAAACGGCTTTTGGCAAACAAGGTCAGGGCATTTAGCCTACTAGAATACAAGTTTCTATTGTGACGATCGCTCTGACTCTGGGTAGATCTTGATCAGATTGGCTCTATCGTGATTGAGCCATAGCTGTACGCTTTTTGCCTCAGTAAATGACGCATTAAAATCCGCACTTTTCCCAGAACGATAACAAAGGATTAAGTGATCGAATCCTGGGACAGCGGTATTTTGCAGGAACTTTATGAAGAATCGATGAAGAAAACCGCACCCTTCATCCAGCTTGTTCGTTTTTTCCTGAAATCTACGGGGAATTGCGTACTAGCTGGATGTCCCTCCATTGGCTGAATTCTTCATGATAGAACTCATCCCTACGCTGTTTGCTCAACAGCAACTCAAGCAGGCAGCCACCCCGGTACAACCGATCGAGCAGTCTGCTGCTTTGACTCAATCTCCGACCCCGGTTGTAACTCCAGCTTCTGCGATCGCAACTCCGGAATCCGTGTTCGTTTCGATTCCAGCAACACCTGCTCCTAGTCCGATCGAAGCCGCGATTCCAACACAATCCACTGTTACCGCGACTCCTCAACCTGCTGCCATTACCTCAGAAGTTACCCTTCCTCAAGTTCCCCAAACTGTTCCCCAACTCCCTGCAAACACCGCAGATTTACAGACCGTAGATTCTAAAAGCAAGCCTGTTACTATAAAACCGATTTTAACTGCTCCAGCGAAACTGACGGAAAAGCCCACTTCACGACCCGCTTTACCCTCCACTACTGCTGCGATCGTTCAACGCTCTGCACCTTCTGCTGCGATTAAACCCCAGTCTACTGCTTCGACTCCAGCACCCAACTTTAAACCATTCTCCAGCATCGAAATTCCAGTTCCAAAACCGACTGCTCAATCCTCTCCTCAGTTGGCTCCTCAGTCTCCAACGCAACAGCAAAAACAACTGCTAGAACAGCGCCTTGCTGATATCGTGTCTAAAGATCGAGCCATCAAACAAGCTCAGCAGCGCGATACCTTAGTTAGCCGCGCTTATAGCTATGCAACTCAGCGACGATTTGAGCAAGCTAGAAAACTCCTTCAAGATCCCACGATTCCAACTGATGTCCGCGATCAAATTCTCAGCAACATCAATTCTCTAGAATCTGCTAGTCGCACGATCGGAGTCACCCAAATCAAAGAGCCAGTCGTAAAACCGACTCGTCCCACCGTTGCCGTGAAAAAGCAGCCCGCTATCTTGAAGGGCATAACCGCTCGCGCTCCACGATCGCAGCAAACAGTCACGATTCAAGTTCCACGTGCGATCGATTCTCTTCCGATTCAGCGCAAAGCGTTAACGAGTGATCCGACTGCCCCAATTGCATCAGATTCAACGGGCGGATACATCGATCAAATGGTCAACCCAAAGAATCTGCAAGCTTACAACCGCAACTTACCGAAGCTCAGTTCCGCAAATCAAATTCTTTATCCGCTTCCGGAACCTGTTCCCGTGACTTCTGGGTTTGGCTGGCGGCGGCATCCGGTTACAGGCGTTCGCCGCTTTCATTCGGGAGTCGATCTCGGTGCAGGACAAGGAACGCCTGTGATTGCATCACGTGCTGGAAAAGTGACGATCGCTGATCGTCTAGGCGGTTACGGGCTTGCGATCGTGCTACAACAGCCCGACGGTTCGCAAGACACGCTCTACGCTCACCTTTCCCAGATCTTTGTGCGTCCGGGCGAAAAGATTAAGCCGGGAACGATTATTGGGCGGGTTGGGAGTACAGGGCTTTCGACCGGACCTCACTTGCATTACGAAGCTCGGCGAATGACAAACACGGGTTGGGTGACGGTTGATCCAGGTGGACAACTTGAGGCGGCACGAGTTCGACTCGTGCAGGCTCGACAAATCGAAGCGCAGCCTGCTTCCGATCGAGGAACATAAACCTGCATTTGTGAAAAGGCAGCGATCAGACAAATGCCATTCTATCAAGAGCAAGATCGAAATCTTAACACCATAGACATAGGGAAAGTTCTGCTGAACGCTCTAGGATAAGCATGTTACGAAAATACATCTTGGAGCTACAGCAATGCAATCTCGAAACAGCACCGATTTACCTCCTGTTGCTACTGAATACAACGGCAAAGACCGCAATGCGTTTCTCTTTGGTTGGAATCCTCAAGCAGAACTTTGGAATGGTCGGCTTGCAATGATTGGCTTTTTGGCTTATCTGGTGTGGGATTTGGCTGGATTCAGCGTCTTGCGCGATGTTCTACACTTGATCAGCTACCGCTAACGGCAAGCTACGAAGGTTCAAAGCTTCCAATGCGATCGCATTGGAAGCTTTTTATTGTCATCAATCTAAGGGTAGAGGGTGCATCAAATTTATCGCTTTTAAGCATCGATTTGCACGTCTAAACGATTCAGTCGCGCGCATAACAATTAACAGAACTTGCTACATTTTGAGCATAAAAAAGAGATTCAGCCTTTACAATATAAGTGAATTGTTGGCTTAACAGTCTGAGAACGCAAATGGTGAATAGAAAATCCAATGCGGCAGTCAAGGTAAAAACAACGATGCTCGATCAAGCTGCATCATTGTTGGATGATCTGCCTGAAAAACCTGAAGCAACGGTTTCACTCCGACAAGCGATCGAACTTCTACAAGATGATTTACGGAGTTCGCTTGATAAAGGCTACGGTTACGAAGAATTGGCGGATGTTCTAGCAGAGCGCGGAATCGATATCAGCCCTTCGACTTTGAAGCGATATTTAGCATTGAGCCAGAAAGAATCGGGTCGTCCTCGACGGAGACGCACGCGACGAACGAAACCAGAAGGCGAAGAGTAGCAGTGATAGACCACAGATGCAGCTAACCTGTGGTCTTTGTTATCGAACGCCGAGTAGTTTATGAGTTTGCAAACTCAGTCGCCATTCTGGATGCCGTTTGACATACTCAAAAATTAAATCTAGGCTTTCCTTGCGGCTCCATTCTGGCTGCAAATATCGGATAACTCGATCGCTGACTTTCTCCGATTGCTGCTCTGCCCATTCAAAGTCCGCAGCTTCAGAAATTACAACTTTCAATTCACTTGCATGAGGATAAACACTATCATGCGGTGATTTGGACTGCTTCGGCGATAGCGTTACCCAATCAAACTTTCCGCTAAAAGGATGCGCGCCTGATGTCTCCAAATGCAGGCGTAATCCAGTTTGATCGAACGCTTTGGTCAATTGAGTCAAATCGTGCATTAGCGGTTCGCCGCCTGTGATCACGACGATCGCTGGATTTGCTGCGATTGCACTTTGAACTAACTCGTCGATCGATTTTTGAGAATGGCGTTTTGCGCTCCAAGATTCCTTAGTGTCGCAGAACCAGCAGCCGACATCACAGAGTGCTAATCGAATAAAAAACGCACTCGTTCCTGTCCACGCTCCTTCACCCTGAACAGAATGAAACGTTTCGACGATCGGTAAGGTTTGCTCAGCAATGCTAATCATCTTCGTACTCTGCCCAAGCGTTCGGAGTCTCTGAAACCGCAACTTTGAGTTTAATGTCAGTCGGAAGCTCTTTTTTGGTTTTGTCGTAAATATACTTTGCGATCATTTCTGCGGTGGTTTCGTATCCTTCTGGCAAAACTTCATTCAAGACACAGTGATCGAGTCCGCCTTTGAATACGTCTTTTTTCGCCCAGCGCAAGGTTCTAAAGTCTGCTACCATCACCGGATGTGGACAATATTCTGAAGCGTGCAGTTGAGCCGCGATCGCGCTAATTTTGACGGTGTAGGTATGTCCGTGCATCCGCCCACAAGGGCCGTTGTAATCGCGAATCCAATGCGCTGCACTAAACGTAAATTCAGTGGTTAAAGTCCATTTCGGCATAAGGCTACACTCGGTCAAATCTTTCCTTATCCATGCTAGAAGATCGCAAGACTCGCTGATCGTTCTGTAAATTTCTCCACAAAAAAAGCCAAGGTTTGATCCTTGGCTCAATAACTTGAGGTAATTAGAGGAGGAGTGGATTAATTGATCGCGTCTTTGACCGCGCTTTTCGCATTCTCCACAGCTTGCTTGGTTTTGTACTTGGTGTCTTCACCTGCACCCGTAGCGCTGTTGTTGATGTTATCAGCAACGTTTTCCGTTCCTTTACCGATCCGCTGACCAAGTTCTTTTGTCTTCTCCGCAGCGCGTTCTCCAGTCTTACTTAGACGCTCTCCGACTTTCTGTGCTTCTTCTTTGACGTTGTCTGCACGTTCGGTCACAGCATTACCGATCGTATCTTTGGTGCGTTCAGCCGCATAACCAGGATTTTTGTAAAGCTTAGCGTTGCGCGGATTCGCCTTTAGCGGATCATCGCTAGTTTCAATATTCCGCTTTGCATTATCAACGAGAGCTTTTGCTTTATCGGAAGGGATTTGTCCAGGAGGCGTATCGCTAAAATTATTCATTCCGCCTTCATACGGTTGAGTTTGACCAACCGGATTCGGACCGCCATCACCGGGCGCTTTCGCTTGGGCTGGACCGTTACAAGCCGTATTCAACAGCAACATCACGCCTGCAACAAAAACGATCGCAATCTGCTTTAAGCGGGCTGCTTTGATAAAAGATGCAATTTTGTTCATAAGAATCTCCGTTGAATTTAAATCATGAAAGTTGAAATACTACTTTTCGATCGCTGGATTTGCTTTGCTTTCAGGGCGGGCGTTTGCAGCATTTGCCGTGTCTTTGAGAAACGCAGAAGCGTCTTGAATCGATTGTCCCGCCCGCTCAAAAACTTTCGAGCTTGGATCAGCGCGATCGATCATCGGCTGCTTTGAATTTGGCAGAGGCGGCAGTGATTTTTGCTGCAACGGACCGACATCAGGGTGCTGGGTTTCAGACACATCTGAACCCGGATAATTCAGATCTGAGGCATTGCTTTTCACGCCCAAATCCGCAACGAGCAGATTTGTTGCGTCTGGAAGTTGCGCTTGCTTTTTGACTGAGGAGTTTGAGCGAGCCGAGTTCACTTTTGGATCGGTAGACATCTTGTAATCGGTGTAGCCATCGCCGCCCATTTTGTGCGGATTGTTGTTTCCACCCATTTGCACCGGAGGATTGTTCGGTCGCGCTCCGAGCGTGTCGCCGCTGTTGCAAGCCGTATTCAATAAAAGAACAACGCCGATCGCAACGGTGGCTAAAAGCTGTCTAATTTTCAATCGCTGTAGTTGTGAACGAATCAGTTTCATTCTGCGCTCCTTTTTGTAGTCAAATCAGCAAACTTGGCTCCAGATGCAAATACTGAAGCCGAATCAGACTCGTTTATTGATGCGTCTCAAACATACATAGATGACTTGAATTTCTACCTCTAACGCAAGTCACATTCCCGCTAATGAGGTTCTTTGTTTCTTTCTATCCTAAGAAGGATTACGCAAGAAACCGCGATCGGCGGCACAAAGCTTCAATGCAATGATGAAGGTTTTCTTCAAAGCAATTGAGAGACTATTTTTAGCTTTATCGATCGTGTTTGAACCAGTTCTGAGTCGATCGACTCGCGTCGCGCAAACTACCAAACTGTGGCGCTGAAGGGGTATCACGAAAACAGCCGAACTTAATTCTGTGTTTGCTACTCAGGATGCTCGGCGTTGCTGAATTGCACTTTTAGATCGGGTTACAGCCCTCATATTAGCCGTCTCCCTAAGAACGAGAGCCGCTTCACGCCTTCAACGCCTCTTTGTTCAAATCTCTACGGTTGATTTATCTGAGCCAGTGTATTTCGGTAGCCTTCAGCATCGCCTTTTTGCAAATACAAATCAGCGGCTCGTTGAAGATCAGCGATCGCACTTTGCCGATTTCCCATGCGCTTCAGCAGAATGCCTCGGTGATAAAACGCTTTCGGGCGGCTCGAATCGAGTGTAATCGCTTTGCTGAAATCGTCGATCGCACCTTGCAGATCGCCGCTGTTCATTCTCGCTTCGCCCCGATTCTCAAACGCATTCGGGTTGGTACTATCCGCATCTACGGCTGCACTAAAATCCTGGGTCGCACCGAATCGATCGCCTAATGCCGATCGCAATTCTGCTCGTTCTGTGAATGCTGCTGCAAAGTTTGGTTGAATCTGTACGGCTTGAGAATAATCCGCGATCGCGCCTTCTTTGTCGCCAGATGCCGCGCGCAAATCTCCCCGACTTTTGATCGCGGGTGCGAAGTTTGGATCAAGTTTTAGCGCTTGGTTGTAATCTGCGATCGCGCCTTCGGTTTCGTTTAGTGCAGCCCGTACTAACCCGCGCTGGTGAAACACGATCGCTCGATCCGGAGTCAAGGTGACAAGCTTAGTTAAATCTGCTTCAGCCGCTTCGAGATTGCCGAGTTTTGCATTAACTTGAGCGCGATTGTAGTACGCATCCGCTAAAGTCGGTTTGAGACGAATCGCTTGGGAAAAATCCGCGATCGCGCTGTCCGATTCTCCGATTTCGGTTTGAATGGTTCCACGAGCGATAAACGCTTCGGCAGAAGGCTGGAGTTTGATCGCTTCGTTGAGATCGATGAGAGCGGCTTGACGATCGCCTTTCTGTAACTTTGCAAAGCCGCGATTGATTAAAGCAGGCGTAGATTTCGGCTCGACTCGCAAAGCTTGATCGAAATCTGCGATCGCTTCATCCCAGCTTTGTGATCGAGTGCGAATGTAACCCCGATTCACATACGCGGTTGCCAAATTGGGATTCAGTGCGATTGCTTGATTCAAATCTGTAAGTGCAGCAGCGGTTTCTCCCAAACTAAAGCGCGCACTGCCCCGGTGTGCGTAGAGCATCGCATCGGTCGGATTCAGTTGCACTGCTCGATCGAGATCTTGAATTGCGCCTTGATAATCTCCGAGCTTCGATCGAACTGCGCCTCGACTCACATACGGACTGCCCCAAGTCGGATTGATTTGAATCGCTTGATTGTAAGCCTCTAGCGCTTCGCGATATTTAGCATCTCGTACCCGACTTTCGCCTTGATTGAAGAAGTTTCGGGCGGCTTGAAGGCGATCGGATGCTTCAGGAGTCGGCTTTGGCGCATCGGGTTTGGCATCTTGCGCCAATGCAGGAAAGGCAGCAAGTCCGAGCGCGACAATGGCAGCAGTAATATGAGAAGAACGACGAATGAAACGCATGGCTTGAAACCGATCCTCGCGCGAAGTAAGGTTTTCTTTGCCTTTAACGTTCCCTTGAATCAGATATCAAATTACATCATGCAATCCGGGATATACGGAAGTTTTTGTTAAGTTGGGATTAACTCTCCGGGTCTGAGCTTTGCCCACTTACCTTTTTCTTCCT
>CAXTDB010000099.1:0-14374 GCA_964242045.1 uncultured Leptolyngbya sp.
TGGGAGCGGGGGTCGGGGTGGGCTGTAGAACGGTCGGGGCAGAGGGAGTCGGTGCAGGGCGGGGCGTGGGGGTCGGAGTGGGACGAGGTTGGATGCCGAGTAACAGTTGCGCCGCACGCGGATTGATGCTGTCGGGTTTAAGCTGATTGCGAGTCGCAAATGCAGTAAAAGCGCTCTGAGTTCGGTTGCCCCAAATACCATCGACGACTCCGGGCTGAAAGCCTAACGCGGTTAAGCGCTGCTGTACTTCTTTGGTTAAACTTTGGCTGTTCCGAATCGTGGTGAGTGAGATAGTTGCTGTTCCTGATGCAATGGTATTGAGGTTCATGGCGGTTTACCCAAGCGCTAACTGGCACTCTAGATTGTAGGCAGGATTACCTCAATTGCTTTAGAAGTTTCTACGTATTTTCCTGAATTTTGAAATATTTTGTTACGACGCTATCGAGAAAGATTTGGGTTTTTATCGATCGACATCGGCTCACTCTTTGGGTTTGCTAACGAGGATTCGCCAAGTGACAAACACAGTGATTGCAACAAAGCTCCAAAACACAACAGCATCTTGCCAGTTTTCTAAAAATCCGATGCGATCGCTCATTTGATGTTCCACCGTCTTCGCCAACTTGAGGTTGATTCTACCTTGCTCGATCGCTGTTCTTGTTCGTGTCGCGCCAAAATTTCTTCAGCCGAATCGCTGAGAGTACGATCGCGATAAGGAATCGCCGCACGAGTTTTCAAATGCTCTTGCTCCATTTGTGAGAGTGGATGCAATTGAGAATCCCAAGCTGCGATCGTGCCGTGTGCCCAGTCGTGCGGTAAGTGTAATTCTCCGAGTGGAATCGTGCCGATTTGTAATCCTGCTGCGATTAATGCACTACGAACGGATGCCGATCGCGAATACGTTGCGAGTTTTCCGGTGGGTGCGAGGCATTGAGCGACAAGCTGAAAGAATTCGATCGTCCAAAGCTGCGGACAGCGACGCGGCGAAAATGGATCGAAAAAGATCGCATCGGCTTGAAATTTGGATTCGATTAGCTGTTGAATTGTTTGTCTCGCATCTCCGATCAGCAGTTGTGCCTTGAGATGATTTTGCTGATAGGAATGCTGTTTCGCGAGTGATTCTAGAATTTCTTGAACGTAATTCGACCAATGTTGCAATACCTGTGTTGCTCCGATTGGCACAGTTGGATCGAGTTCTAAACCGTATATTTCGATCTTGCAGGTTGGATTGACGGTTCTAATCGTCTCGATCGCTGCCGCAGTGTTATAACCTAATCCATAGCAGACATCTAAGAGCTTAATTTCAGACTGCTGGGCTTTGTGTTGAAGCTCGATCGCATCTGAAAATTTCTGAAATGCTTCTGTTTTTGCACCGAGATAGCTGTGAAACGCTTCTCCAAATTCTTCAGAAAAAAACGTATAAGACCCATCTTGAGTCAATTGCGGAATCCAATCTGGCATACATACTTTTCAACGCTTCATTTATTCTAGAAGTAGGTTCGCAAGGATGAAATTGTGTTTAAAGTTGTCACGCGCAATGTCGATCGAGAATTCGATCGCTGGATTGATGCTCTCGATTTTGCAAAATCCCTGATGCCCGAATGCAAATGGTTTCAGGACATTCGGATCTTTGAAAAAGGGAATTTAGTTTGGGTGTACAGTCGATCGCACAAATTTCCGCAGTTTGTTGGAGCGGGAGTCTACGATCGACTGGCGAAACGGTTCTTGATTGAAACTGCGATCGAGGACGGCACGATCGATCTCAATCAGGAAGATTGAGAACCCCAAATCGGAGTTCTCAAGAGCATTGCTTATCGAACGTGCGGCGATTGATAGTAGATCTTCGATCCGCTATCTGCTACAAAATGACAAGCAAAATAAGACTTAAAGAAGCTCTTCCAAATCGGCTCATTCGACTTGCGATAATACCCGTTTAACACAGGTTTAATTGCTTCTGTCGCTTCCTTCAAACGGTAGTGCGGCATATTCGAGAAAATATGGTGAGCAACGTGAGTTCCAATATCGTGATGAATCGGATTAAAAATTCCGTAATCACGATCGATAGTAGACAACGCACCTTTGAGGAAATACCAATCTTCATCACGATACCAAGGAATATCATCCTCGGTGTGATGTAGAAAAGTTACTAAGTCCAACCAAACCACGAACACAGCGTAACCACCGAGATAGTACTTCAGCAGAAACAGAAAACTAAACTGAAAAGACAACGCTGCGAGAAATCCAACCATTACCAACCAGCAAACGGTACTCACAATAATGTCATTGCGTTCGGATGGTTTGAATAGTGAACTGCTTGGGGTAAAGTGTGAGCCTTGTTTGCCCGGCGATCGACGAAACAAATACAGCGGGTACGCCAACAGCGGCAAATAAAACCGCATTAGCTTTTCCAAAAATCCCATTTCTGCATATTGCGCTTCTGTCACTGGATACCAGCTTTCATCGGTTTCAATATTGCCAGTATTCGCGTGATGCGTCCGATGGCTAATTCTCCAACCGTGAAACGGAACCAAAATCGGAGAGTGCGACAAATGCCCGATCAAATTATTAAGCCATTTGTGTTTGGAAAATGATCCATGTCCGCAGTCATGCCCAACCACAAATAATGCCCAGAACATTGTGCCCTGAGCAAACCAGAAAATCGGAAAAAACAACCAAGAATCGAGATAAGCTGCGATCGCAATCAGTCCTGCAATGATGCCAATATCGAGGAAGAAGTAGAAAAGCGATCGAGCGGTGGACGGTTCAAAACAGCGATCGGGAATGGCTGAACGGACATCTTTGAGCGTAAAGGGTAAATCTTGACGAACATAAGCGTCTGTAACCGGGGTAGACGGATTCGGGTAAACTTGCACGTATTTTTTCTTGACCAAACAATAGGTAGCTTGGTCATTTTACAGTGTAGAGGATGTATATGTAACAAGATGTTTCGAGAATTAGAATCGAACGATCGCGATTAACGAAAGACTTCATTTAGCTCTCTCACGTTATCTGTTGCAATATCTGCCTCCGCTTTGGCGATGAGACGATCTAGTTTTCCCGCTGCGGAATCGGCTTCAATTTGTCGATCCCACTTCTCGGCAAGGTACTCTTGCAGCCACTCTGCAAGATCGCGAGCTTCATCCTCTGAGAGTTGCTTAATTGCCGATTCAACTTCTGATTGAGTCGTCATAAGAGACAGTACATTTAGATTTGTAGCTGTATTATTGTCCATTCTAACTTGTTAGAGCATTCAGGCTGATTTTGTTACAGAGGCAGTTAAAATGGCGATGCGTCAGTCTCACAATCAAACACAACAATAAATTCTCGATTCGGCATCATCTGACGCAATACTCGTAAATGTCCATCGGCATCGGTGCGAGTGCGAAATCGTCCAACAATAATGCGCTGCATATTTGGGAGAAGACACACAATCGCCCAATTTGTGAGAAAGCGATCGAGATACGATCGCACACGATCCTGCGACGCAGAATCATCAAACTCAGCGTTATATGGCATGATTTACTTACCTCTTTTGGGGTGGCGCGATCGTAATCTCTTGGCAGGGTTGGCGATCGCGCGACAACTCTTAATTCACTTAAATAGCTTACCAGGCTACGAGTGATGATTCAAGGTTCAACCCAAAGAAAGTTTGGAAACCTTCATTTTTGAGCAGTGTGGATTTGTGGGAAAAATTCGTTGGCGCTTGCGAGTGGTCATGGCAGACCGAAAAATAACCAATAAATCACTGGCTCAGATCATGAATATGAACCCGGTTAGCATCTCGAAAATGAAGAATGCAGATGATATGCCCGCGATCGGCGGTGAAACGCTGGCGAAACTTTGTGATGCGCTGAACTGCACTCCAACAGATTTGATTCAATACGTGCCAGATGCCGAAGAATAATGGAATCAAGGTAAAATTCCTGCACTGAATAGAAGCAAGTGCAGTGAACTGGAAGCGATTTCTCCCTTATCTGACATTGTTGTTGTGGGTTTTGCCGATCGTCTTGATCCGCAGTTCTCAGCAAAGCCTGATGGCACACGATGAAGGCATTTACGCAACACAAGCGCGATCGATTATCAGAACCGGAGATTGGATCACGCCGCAATGGGGAGCAGGATATAGCTTCGATCGCACGATCGGGATTCAGTGGTTGATTGCAGGATCGTATTTATTATTTGGAACGAGTGAGGGATCAGCGCGATTACCAAGCGAGATCGCATTCGTTTTGAGTGTGTTGCTGACTTATGCGATCGGCGTTCGTCTGACGACCCCGCGAATTGCTTGGCTTGGAGCCGCGATTTTTAGTGTGATTCCGCTTGTGGTGCAATACGGACGACTTGCTACTCAAGATCTGGCGCTCGTGTGCGTTGAACTAATCGCGATTTGGGCGTTGCTGATGGCCGAATCTTCGGTTCGTCCTTGGGGATTTGTCGCAGGTGCGATGTTTGGCTGGGGATTTATGATCAAAGGATTCATGATTATTCCAGCTACGATCGCGCTCTTTCCTTATTTAATCTTTCAACACCGTCGCCATCGTCATTTATTTGATCCTTGGTTGTATTTGGGATTTGCGATCGGGCTTGCGCTCCCGATTGGGTGGCTTTGGGCAGCCGTTGAAAAATATGGAAATTCTCCGATTCAAGAACTCTTTGGAAAACTATTTAAGTTAGGGGGACAAACGTATCTCGGTGCGGATGAATTTTATTATTTCTGGAATATTCCTGCAAATGGTTTTCCTTGGGTGTTTTTTGCATTGGGCGGATTGTGGTTAGCATTTTTTCATCCTGATATTCGAGCCTTATTAAAATCAAATCAAAAACGATTTTTATTGATTGGCTATCCGGTTACATTATTTATTGAGTTAACAATTTTCGGAACGCGAACGCATTACTATCCGCTTCAGTTAATGCCGTTTGTGGGATTGTTTGCCGCGATCGCACTTTCTCATCTCGCTCACCTTTACACGCAGCGAAAACGCACCGGATTTCTAATCGGACTTAACTTATTTATTGGCGCGATCGCGATTGTTTTTCTCGTAATCGTCAATCAGCGAATGATGATTGCTCAGCAATTTGCTAATATATTGCGGAGTGAAACGCTCGAAGCGATCGCGCTCGTTGTATTAACGGTTGGATTAGGTTGGCTGAGCTTACCCGTAATTTGGATGCTCCGAAATCATATTGGTCGACATCAATCTGCAAAATACTGGACTGCCGCTTGGCTTCTGACTTCTTGGTTTGCGGTAGCGACACTGCATGTGACTGGATTGTGGGGTGACTATGATCCGCAGCTAAAACGATTTTTGCAACTGCCGAACGTTCAGGGAATTTTGCGATCGCAGCCCGTGAGTTTTGTGGTGAATGAAGATCTGCTCAGTCGCGACGATCGTAAAAGACAGTTACTGCTGAACTTTTACACACCGCGCATCGGTCAGCACATCAACGATCCGAAGATTCTACCGAATACCAACTACGCTTGGATCGATCCGAATCTTGCGAAAGCTCCCAACCTGAAATACGAGATAGAGGAAATTTTTGACGGTTGGGTTTTAGCGAAACGCTCACAGCGATCGCGTTCTTGACAAATTCTCACAAGCAGATCTTTAAATAACTTGAAAGGCATTTTCAAGAGGCATCGCCTATTGTATCGATAGAGTGGGATTGATTAAAAGCTAGAACCCTCATTCGGTAAAGATTCGAGGCGTTCGATCGAGAAAGAACGATCGACTTGCTTGACAGTAATTCCAAACTCCTCTAATTTCCTTATTAGTAACTCGTGTCAATTAGCTGAACGACTTGCAGCCAGATTACTGCAAGCTATTCAGCCAGCTTGGGCATTTCAAATCGCAGTGGGACTTTTTTGATATGACTATGAAAAGACGACTCTTTTTGGCTTCGGGTGCAGCGATCGCCGCGATCGCTTGCTCACCGAATTTGCGATCGAACACTGAATCGACGATCGCCGCTAACCGCGTTCTCAATCTCTATTCTGCTCGCCACTACGACAGTGACAACGCAATCTACGAAGGCTTCACCAAAAAGACAGGCATCAAAGTTAATCTAGTCGAAGCCGAAGCCGATAAGCTAATCGAACGCATCAAAAGCGAAGGCGCGAACAGTCCCGCAGATGTCTTGCTTACGGTTGATGCTGGGCGTTTATGGCGCGCTCAACAAGAAAACCTACTTCAGCCTGTACAGTCTTCTGTTCTCACCGCTGCAATTCCTCAAAACCTGCGCGAACCAGACGGACATTGGTTTGGCTTCACTCGTCGCGCGCGTGTGATTGTGTACAACAAAGATCGCGTCAAACCGTCAGAACTCTCGACCTACGAAGATTTAGCAGATCCGAAATGGAAGAATCGCGTTCTCGTGCGTTCCTCTAGCCATGTGTATAACCAATCGCTTACAGGTTCAATGCTGGCAAAACATGGGGCACAGAAAACTGAAGAATGGGCGCGAGGACTGGTGGCAAACTTTGCTCGATCGCCCGAAGGAAACGATACCGCACAGATTAAAGCGATCGCAGCAGGACAAGGTGATTTAACGATCGTCAATAGCTACTATGTGGTGCGAATGGCGAAGTCCGACAAGCCTGAAGATAAAGAAATTGCTTCAAAAGTCGGTGTTTTCTTTCCGAATCAGAGCGATCGCGGAACGCATGTGAATGTCAGCGGTGGCGGTGTGGTAAAAACCGCTCCGAATCGTGAAGCAGCGGTGCAATTTTTGGAATATTTAGCCAGTCCAGAAGCTCAAGGTATTTTTGCTGCAAGTAACAATGAGTATCCAGCGGTGAAAGGAGCCTCGATCGATCCGGTGTTGTTGAGCTATGGCAAAACATTCCAGGAAGATTCTTTGAATGCGGCAGTGTACGGTAAGAACAACGCTGAAGCACTAAAAATCATGGATCGTGCAGGCTGGAAATAACAAAATTTGGCTAATTGATGCCATGAATTCTCACTCTGTTTGAGGGCAAGTGTTTATCATTAAAAACCTAAAGCTTGTTTGTCCACTGAATCTGAGTTAGAACCGTAGCGTCAAGTTCGGTCTTACCTTGATGTTGCAACGATTTAAGCATTGGCAGTATAAACTTGTTTTTGCGATCGCGCTGATCGCGGCGGGTACTTGGGGCGTTCAAGTCGGACAACATCGATCGGCAACGCTGCTTGCACTCGATACCAATACAGGTAAAGTGCGATGGTTTCAACCGCTGCGATCGGCGAAAGATTTCTACAGTCGAGGCGCGATCGCGGCAAATGGAACGGTTGTTTTAGGTTCAGCCGAATCGAGTACACCCAAACAAAGATATGATACGTATCGAGTGAGCACGTTTGATGCTCAATCAGGCAAGCCACAGTGGACAACACAGCTAAATTCGCCTGTAGAGGGTGTCACTGATTCCATTGGATATTGGTTTGCCTCGAATCTAGAGATCGACCTGCAACCGACAGCGCTTTATGCTCAAATGGGCGATGAACTGCGATCGTTCGATCCGAGAACCGGACAGCAACGCTGGGCAATCAAACGTCCTTGGCTAAATGCTAAGGATCGATCGCTGCGATTTGGGTTAGGGATAGCTGCAACGGAACAATTGCTGGCTGTGTTGCAGTTAGGTCAAGACGATCGACAACTTCAGGTAATTGATGCGAAAACAGGCAAAGTGCTCCGCCAAACCTCGATCGCATTCAAGCCGCTAGAAAGCACAAGCAATCGAATCACGGCTGGAAATCGCCTCGCTTTTCTCGAAACATCGGGGCAGATTCGGGTGGGAGACAATGCGTTTCTGGATAATGGACAATCAACCCTAACCGCTTACGACTTGAATACTGGACAAGTTCGATTTCGCGTTCCGATTACAGGAACGATTAACCATTTGCAAGCAGCAGATAAAACGCTTCAACTCAGTACTGATTCTGTTTATGATTTCACGAGTAACCCTTCAAAAGTTAAGACTGATGCTTATCTGATGGGATTAGATTTGCAAACGGGACGAGTGTTGTGGCAAAGATCGAAAAAGCAGATTAACTGTCAGGACTTTACTTGGTCTTTGGGGGTCGATACTGAATCGGTCTATCTCAACTGCGATCGCGGACAGGGCTATCGGGGTGCAAGTACCATCGTGGCACTCTCGGCTCGAACTGGACAAACTCAGTGGGAAACCTCAATGAGCCTGAAAAGCTATTCAGAACACATTCCGAGTGTGATTGGTGCACGTCAACTGCTGACGTTTCGGCGAGTTTCACAGGGCGATCGATCTCAAACTCAAGCGATCGCCCTTGATCGACAAACAGGACGATTGCTGTGGAACGTAGCGCTATTTAATGCTGACTATGTGGATGCGTTTCGATCGCAGGTTGCAACTGATCAAGATAAAGTCTTTGTTCTAGATGCTTTACCTCAATGGCAACTTTGGTTGCTGAGATTGAATCAAGATTGGTATGTGAATCCCGCGATCGGGGTGAAACTTTAACTTTGCTGACCCAATGCGGCAAGCTGCGCTCGTGCTTTTTGCAGCGATTCAAACCATTCTCGTTCTGGATCGCTATCTGCCACAATTCCCGCACCAACTTGACCCCAAACGATCGCTGAATCTTCTCGTTTTGCATATAACAATGTCCGAATCAAAATGTTTAAATCTAAGTTTCCTCGGCGATCGACAAACCCACAAGATCCATAAAACAAACTACGTCGCACAGGTTCCAATGCTTCAATCATCTGCATACAGCGCACTTTCGGACATCCGGTGATTGTTCCACCGGGAAATAACGCGCGAATCAAATCAATCGAGTTAAACTGCGATCGTACTCTTCCCACGACGTTACTAACCAAGTGCATCACATGACTGTAACGCTCGATCGCAAGTAATTCGTCAACCTGCACAGTTCCCCACTCACAGACTCGCCCTAAGTCATTGCGTTCAAGATCAACTAACATAATATGTTCTGCTTGTTCTTTAGTGTTGTTGAGCAATTCTTCAGCGAGTTGTCGATCGTGTTCTACTGTCATTCCACGCGGACGAGTTCCAGCGATCGGGCGAGTTTCCGCAATACCATTTTCAAGTTTTACTAATCGCTCTGGAGAGCAGCTAATTACATCACCCCAGGGTGTTTTCCAATAGCTTGCAAACGGTGACGGATTGATCGATTGCAGCGATCGGTAAATTGCCCAACTTTCGGCTTCGGTTCTCGCTTCAAATCTGATAGATAAATTTGCCTGAAAGATATCGCCTGCTCGAATGTGCTGTTTTGCTTTCAGTACGATCGCTTCGTATTCTGCTTGCTTCATGCAAAACTCAGTCTGAAACGCTGACTTTCTCAACGATGCTTGAACTAAGTTTGATAGCTGTTTTTCAAGCTGATCTAACTGATGCTCATCACTTGCAGCAAGCCACAGAAGTTGTTGTTCATGATCTAATACTGCAAAGCATTCTGGCTCATACCAAAACGCTACGGGAAAGGGTAAAGTCTCCGCTTTGAGATACGGAAGTCGCTCGATTTCCCAAGCGAGATCGTAGCCTAACCAACCTAACCAGCCGCCCGTAAAAGGCAGATGTTCAGGAGCCTGCATAATTGATGTCTGCTCAACTAACTGATTGAGAAACGGGAGAATTTCCCCGATCGTAGGTGTCCAAATTCTGGTCGATCGAGGTTTACCTGCACAGATTGAGAAGCGCCCTAACTGCGGATAGTCCGGTGATGCGGGATAAGGACTTTCTAATAAGGTTGCAACGTCATCGTGCAAGAATAGAGCCGCGAACACATCCGAGCCTGTACGCTGATGCAAAGGAAGCGATCGCCAAATCCAAGGAAGCAAAGACATAAATGAAAACGGCACATTGTAAGCTATATCCTACGATGCGCCATTCAAATTTAGTGTGTGAGCAGTGCAACCGGGAAATGTTTCAGAGCTTCTTTTAGCGCAATCGTGTTTCCAGAATGTTCGGTATGAGAAATCGCATCTTTCCAACCTGAAGTCGGAAGCTCGATCGCGGTATCTTGCCAAACTTCGCCGATTGGAAGCTGATTTGGTTGAATCAAGCGCGTGAAAAATCGAGGTGCGATCGTCACCACCATTTTCTCAGCATCTTTTCGGGCAAACGCAATAATGTGATCCTTGAATTTGCCTGTTGCTTCGAGCGGAATGTATTCACCATTGAGAAAGACCGATTGAAACTGATTCCGAACCTTTAGCGCTTGAACAGTCAGAAATAGCTTAATTTGTCCGTCCTGCGGTTTCTCTAAAAGTTTTGGCATTAATCCTGAAGCTTCTGCCGATTGAATCGCATCTAGAAACACTTCGCGCTGTGCAAAATCAACCGGACGACGATTATCAGGATCAACCAAACTTAAATCCCAAAGCTCTGTACCTTGATAAAAATCAGGAATGCCAGGAGAAGTAATTTTGATCAACGTTTGGGACAAAGAATTGAATACGCCGTAATGGGCAATCTTCTGCTGAAAAGGCAGAAATTCCTTGAGGAATTGATTGCCCTCGGAAGGATCTAGAATTGCTTTGACGAATTTGCTGCAAGCATCTTCGTAAGGGGCATTCGGGCGTAACCAAGCAGTCGAAACTTTCGCTTCTCGAATCGATTTGATTGCGTATTGTTCGACTCGATCGGCAAATCCCTCTAGCTCACTTTCTAGAAACGGATACGCTCCGATTAAAGTTTGATAGAACGCATATTCATCATTCGCACTCGGCATCAATGCCTTTTTATTCTGGATTTTGTGCTTTTGATTAATCTCGCGCCACTTTTGTAGTTGCGCCTGCCATTCATCAGGGATTTCCGAAAGTACATTAATTCGTGCGCGCGTGTCTTCACCGCGTTTTGTATCATGTGTAGAACTTGCATTCATTGCAACGTTCCAGTTTTGTTGTCGATACTGATTAAACTGGTGAAACTCGGTTGCACTAATGCCGAAACGACCGGGATCGCCGCCCACTTCGTTGAGTGAGATCAGACGGTTGTAAACAAAGAATGCGGTATCTTCAACGCCTTTCGCCATCAAAGGCCCGGTGTACTGTTGAATTCGCATCACGAAATAAAGCCACTGTTCTTTATCAGTTGGTGTGAGCGAATCATCGTATTCAAGCAGCAACAATTTCTCGATGAAATCCAATTCTTTTTGTGAGAAAGGCGCATTTTCGCGCGCCGTCTCGATCGCCGTTTGAATATAATTACGATCGCACTCTGAAACGCCTGCTTCTGTTGTGTAGGTACGATAAATCGAAAACTGAACAAGAACTTCTGCGATCGCGCGTTTCAGCCCATTGATCGTAAAGTCATTTCCGTATCGATCTTTCAGCGAAATGTCTTTTAGCAATCTTGCTAAATTATCTAAGTCACCCGCCAAATTCTTATCGAGAATCAAGTGCTTTTTGTCGAGAACAACTTCTTCAAAAGGTATCGATCGACCTTGAACTTGCTGATAAATTCGATCGAATTTCTGCTCGTTCTCAACATCGCAAAAAACGCTGTTTAGATAGTTTAAATAGTCATATCCTGATGTGCCTTGAATATTCCAATTCTTCGGTAGGTCTTCTCCAGGTTGTAGAATTTTCTCGGCAACAATGTAAGTATCTTCTACCTTTTCTTGTAGTCGTTCTAAATACTGTTGGGGATTCGAGAGTCCATCAATGTGATCAATTCTTAATCCTGTAACCTTGCCTTCTTTAACGAGTTTCGCAATAAATTCGTGTGTGTTATTAAACACTTTCAATTCTTCAACTTTCACAGAAATTAACTCGTTCACAGTGAAGAATCTGCGGTAGTTGATTTCTTCGGCTCCAACTTTCCAATACGACAATCGAAAGAACTGTTCTGATAAAAGCTTATCTAACCAATCAACGCTGTGCGGATTTCCAGCCTCACCATTAAAGAATTTAATGTTCTCATCAATAAAAGCTTTAACTTCAGGATTTCCCTCGTGCAGTTCCCACAACAATCCTTTGACAAATTCTGTTTGATCTTGTCTCTGTTTACCACCCGATTCAGTCGGCAGACTTTTCAACATATAGAGCACAGCAAGAAGTTTGACAAAATCAGGATGCCGTCTTCCTAATGTTCTCGCTAATTTTCCTAAATCATGCGTCAGAAAAATCGAATAAGATTCAAGTCTTAGCGGCACTCGAAGCGCGTAATAATTAACAGTCAAACCGTCTTGATCATACTGAAGCTGAATGTCTCCATTCTCTAAACAAGATCCATAAAAATCACCAAGTAATGGAGCTAGAATCGGATCGTGATTGCCTCTAAAGGGTGCATTCCAAGCAAGATCGAAATATTGCACGTAATCCGAGTCAAGCCCGTTCTCTAACACATCCATCAGATAGCGATTATCGCGATCGTAAGACATATGATTTGGCACAATGTCTTGCACCCATCCCATATTGTGATGCTGTAGTTTTTCAACCAGTTGATCGAAAATTTCTGGTGTCCCTAACTCAGGATTTAGTTGAGTGGGATCAACGACATCATATCCATGAGTACTACCCGCTTTCGCCTTGAAAATCGGTGACGCATAGAAATCAGAAATCCCTAGCTTTGCCAAATATTCAACGATTTTGGTCGCCGCTTCAAACTGAAATCCGTGATGCAATTGAATCCGATAAGTTGCTAATGGAATTCGCATAAATCCTCAATTAATCGCGTTCATAAACGATGAAACTTTGTGCGCTGATTTGCCCACTTTCGCCATGTTTTCCGTGGTTGGGTGCAGTCGCTCCTTTGCCCATCCAGCGTTCATCTGCCGAATCCAACAGTTTTCGCCACTGTCCTTCGGGAAACTCAAACGCCTGCTCGGATTGATCAAAACTCATCAAAATCAATAGCGTTTGTTCAGCACCCGATCGCTGTATCCAAATCATTTTTTTCGCTTCATCTGCACACGCTGAAACCGAATCGCGATCGCGATTGATCAACGCAGGCAGCGATCGCCGCATTTCTAACAGCTTTTGATAAAACTGCCATAGCGTTTTGTATTTTCCGTCCTGATGTCGTTCCCATTGCAAAACGCACGCTTGGAACGTTTCCTTCGCTTCTGGATCAGGAGGTTCACCGTCGGAATGAAAGTGCTTGAATTCTTGCTTTCTACCTTGCCGCACCATCTGAATTAAATCTGGATCAGAATGACTTACGAAATAAGTAAATGGCACTTCTTCCCCGTATTCCTCACCCATGAATAACAATGGAACATAAGGCGAAAGGATGACTGCGCCTGCTGCTAACTTCAATCCCTCAAATGAGATTAACTGCGAGAGTCGTTCGCCTTTCATTTGATTGCCAATTTGATCGTGGTTCTGAATGCACACTACAAACTGAGTCATCGTACAATCAGCCGCAGGCGCACCATGAAACCTCGATCGATGCGGTGCATATTTCCAGTCGTATACAAACGTTTCACGATAAGCTTTTGCTAAATCCTCGCAAGATCCAAAATCTTGATAATAGCCAATATCAGTTCCAGTGAGTAACGCATGTAGAGCATGATGAAAATCATCGCTCCACTGTGCATCTAATCCATAACCGTTTGCTTGCTTCGATCGAATCAACTTCACATCATTCAAATCACTTTCAGCAATCAGATAAAGCTTGCGGTTCTGCTGTTGGGAAAGTTCATCGACGCGATCGGCTAACTCTGCTAGAAAATGCCGCGCTCCCAAATCATAAATTGCCTGCACCGCATCTAATCTCAGCGCATCGATATGAAACTCTCTCAACCAGTACAGCGCATTTTCTAGAAAATAGCTACGAACGCAATGACTGTAAGCATCATCATAGTTAATTGCTTTACCCCAAGGTGTTTTATAAGTCTCAGTAAAGTAGTCGCCAAACTGATGAATATATGTTCCTTCAGGACCAAAATGGTTATACACCACATCCAGTACTACTGAAAGCCCATGTTGGTGACAGGCATCGACTAGCTTTTTCAGCCCGATCACGCCACCATAAGAATTCTGCACTGCATAAGGATAAGTGCCGTCGTAACCCCAATTTCGATAAGCCTTGGGATCATCGGTTTTGCTATCTCCCGGAACCTGTGCGATCGGCATAATTTCGATCGCAGTAATGCCTAATTCTTTTAGCGTCTGCAATCTCGGAATAATTGACTCAAACGATCCTTCTGGCGTAAACGTTCCGACATGCAATTCATAAATCACCATGTCTTCTAGCGCGACTCCCGTCCAACCTGCGTCGTGCCATTCAAACTGATGATCAACTAAGGCTGAGGCTTCATGCACCCCGAACGGTTGAGAGAGCGAGGCGGGATCAGGATACGACTGCTGATCATCCAATCGATAGCGATACTGCGTTCCAGGCTTAATATCCGAAACGATCGCGCTCCAATACCCTCCGTCCTTCTGGGCGAGTTCG
>CAXTDB010000100.1:0-7845 GCA_964242045.1 uncultured Leptolyngbya sp.
CCAAAGTAGTGCGCTACCAAGCTGCGCTACGCCCCGATCCGTCTTTTTGCTGATTTGAGCAACGCTCTTAATGTTACCACACCATCATGCGCCCTTCTGCAAATTTCCAAGTTCTCAGAGTTCTGCAATCCAGTCTTTGAACCTGGCAAATCTGCGACATCAGGAACGACGCTCCAGTGGTGTCCCAAGTTGGCTCAAATTCAGCGCATGACCTCCAGTTACCAAATAAACCGTATCTGCGATCGCGCCTATTCTTCGAGTGAGATTTCCTAAGCGATCGCGAAAAGTTCTCCCAGTCGGGTATGCCGGAACTACACCCCATCCAGTCTCTTCCGCCACAAAAATGATTAAACTATCAGTCTTTTCAAAGCTCTGAAATAGTTGTTTGATCGTCTTTTCCCACTCTGCGTCAGACTGCTCTAAAAGATTTGCCAGCCACGTCCCCAGCGAATCAATTAATAGACAATTTGCCGAATTCGAGATCGCTTCACTTAACGCGGTTGGAACGGTCTGGGTTTGCCAAGTTCGGGGACGACGCGATCGGTGTTTTTCAATCCGGGCTTGCCATTCTTGATCGTCTAAATTTTCTTGAGCCGTTGCAATATAAATGACGGATTTTCCTGAATCCATTGCAAGTTGTTCCGCCCACTCGCTTTTGCCCGATCGCGCGGCTCCGGTAACTAAAATGAGCTTTGCCATAACAAATCCCTACAAAATCTATGCCGAAATTGAATTCACCGCTACAATAACCTTTACCTCGATTTAAGGGAACTCAAGCAGCGATGAAGAAAGATCTGCGTCGGATTGAAGAAACTTTACTTCAACTCAATAAGAAAGTCCCGACTTTATCGACTGCGCCAACTCCAGAACCTGAAGTACCACAGCGCTCAGTCTCCTTCGATCTGCAGACTAAGCCTCCGAAAGCGATCGAGCCAGAAATCTCAGAGCCTCCGATCGTCGAAACGATCATTGACAGCGAACCAAAGCCACTCAATTTACCCAAGCTCAAAACTCCAAACTTCACCAGTCACCGTAACGCTGCCAATCCGTCTCTGGCATCGAGTCTACTGATTGAAATGCAAGCGATCGCAGATCACTGGCAAACCGAACTGAATCAAACGCTGCGCCAAATTCAGGATCTGTATCTCGAAGGGCCGATCGTGGATGGTTGGCTTGAATCACATTCTGGTCAGCCCTTGGGCGATTTGTCGATGCTGCGTCATGCTGAAGTCGATCGCTTGATGACTTACATCGAAGAGATTTGCGCGGCTCCGATTCCTGGCACAAAAGATGCTCCGAAAGCGGGTTATCGGCTCTGTGGAATTAATGCTGACGGTCAGCGCTGGTCGTATCCTTGTCCCGCCGAGCAAATTCCGAGTTTAAGTTTAGCGATCGCTCGCTATCACAAGTTACGACAACTGCTCGATCGCAAGCAAGATCTCGAACACCGCCTTGGCGGACTCGCGGAATCTCTGATCGGTTTACATAGCAAGATGAAAGACTAAGGTGTTCGGGTACTCTGAGCTTGATTTTATTCAAGTTCTGTTATGGTCACGCCGAAACCGCTTGTCTCTGCCATTATTTGTACGCACAATCGCGATCGCTATCTCGGTTTCGCGCTCGATAGCCTCCTCGCTCAAGACTTTTCCGACTTTGAAATCATTGTGGTCGATAACGCATCGAGCGATCGAACTCGCGAAATTGTTGAAGCCCGACTAAACGATCAAAGACTCCGCTACATTTACGAGTCAGAAATCGGCTTATCGATCGCGCGCAATACAGGTGCAAAAATCGCTGACGGTGAGATTTTGGCATATCTGGATGATGACGCGATCGCTTCTCCGCAATGGCTCAAAACGATTTACTCAGCGTATCGAGGAAATTCTAGATTAGCGATCGCAGGTGGAAAAGTGACGCTGATTTGGACAGACGGGATCACGGCTCCTAGCTGGCTTTCTGACGGACTCGCGGGAAATTTAGGCGCTTATGATTTAGGCGATACGGTCGTTCAAATCGATCGTCCTGGACTGACTCCACGCGGTTTAAACTATTCGATTCGTCGATCGTTTCTCAATCAAATCGGGGGATTTGATCCAAACCTCGGTCGTGTGGGTAAGAATCTGCTCTCCAACGAAGAGCTTCACATGACCAATCTGGCGCTTCAGACCGGGTGGGAAGTTGCTTATTTACCGACTGCCTGTGTCGCGCATCATGTCGCGCCAGAGCGCGTCAAGCGGAAGTGGTTTCTCGATCGAGGCTGGTGGCAAGGAATTAGTGAATGTTACCGAGAACAAATCGCGGGAGAAGCTGGATTCGGGCAGTTTCGACGCGGTGGAGAACGTTTGATTCGTGGGCTTTATAAATCGCTTAAATTTGCACCGAATCCGGCTCAACGCTTTGAAAATCTTGTTTATAGCTATGGGCAGATTGCTTACTTGATCAAAGCCTTTCAAGGACTTGTCTTCTCAGCAAGTTCGGTGAAGCGATCGTAAAACTCCTCGGTTTACACGAATCGCCAAATTGAGAAGGAAATTGCGATCGTAAAGGCACGGATTCCCGTGTCTTTTCCCGTGAAGAATCGCTTAAACTCTCATCTAGCAAAGGATAGAGCCAATTGTTAAATTTTTGTCACGATTGATCTAGGCTCACTATAATGTGAAGGATTGTAAAGACGTGATGATTGCGGACACTTCAATCCGTAAAAGCGCTGATTCATAGAGAAGATTCGCACTGTCATCGCTAACAGCTTCTGTGGATAAAGGAATCCTATGTTCTACCCTCTGATAGTTCAATCCAAAATCCTCTACATTCCGTTGATTAAGTTCACTTTACTTAACAAAACTGAAGTAAGATTAACTCAGTAGGTACAAATCCTCATTGGATTTTCCTCCACACGAAACGCTTGATCCGCCAAGCACCCTGTGGGAATTGTGACCGCTGCCTCGCTCTTAGAGACATACCCGCCGCCACGACTCCCGCCGCCCACCGTTCTCGCTCTCTTTACTTTTATCTGATTGGGCAACTTCGCGGATTGAGTCTCTAGTTCTTTACACCGACCGATACCCCTCTGATCTCTACAACTTGGTCACTGATGTCATGGTGAGTACTTCTTTTCCTTGGTTAACAAGCCTAATCCTACTGCCCCTTGCAGCCTCGATCTTCATTCCGCTGATTCCTGACAAACAGGGTAAAACGGTTCGCTGGTATGGATTAGGAGTCGGTTTAGCGGATCTCGTTCTAACGATTTATACCTTCTGGAAACACTACGACTTCCAAAATCCCGACTTTCAACTCGCCGAGAGCTACTCCTGGATTCCTCAAATTGGGGTGAATTGGTCGCTTGCAGTCGATGGCATCTCAATGCCGCTAGTCGTTCTCGCCGCTTTGGTGACAACGCTTTCAATGCTAGCGGGCTGGAAAGTCACGAACAAGCCTCGCTTGTTCTACTTCCTAATGCTGGTAATGTACAGCGCTCAGATCGGCGTATTCTGCGCTCAAGACATGATTCAGTTCTTCTTACTGTGGGAAGTCGAACTGGTTCCGGTCTACATCCTGATCGCCATCTGGGGTGGTCCGAAACGTCTCTACGCCGCAACTAAATTTATTCTTTACACTGCTCTCGCCTCTATTTTTATCTTGGTGTCGGCTCTAGCGATGGCGTTTTACGGTGACAACTTCACCTTCAACATGCAGGAGCTAGGACTGAAGGATTACTCTTTAACGTTTGAACTGCTTGCTTATGCAGGCTTGCTAATCGCCTACGGTGTCAAACTGCCGATCTTCCCACTCCATACTTGGCTGCCGGATGCTCACGGTGAAGCTTCTGCCCCGGTTTCGATGATTCTGGCAGGTGTGTTGCTGAAAATGGGTGGCTATGCGCTGATTCGCATGAACATGGAAATGCTGCCTCACGCTCATGTGTATTTCGCTCCGGTTCTTGCGATTCTTGGAATTGTCAATATCATCTACGGTGCATTGGCTTCTTTTGCTCAACGCAATTTGAAGCGGCGGATGGCTTACTCTTCGATTTCACACATGGGCTTTGTGCTGCTTGGCATTGCATCGTTTACCGAAATCGGCATGAGTGGTGCAGTGCTGCAAATGGTGTCTCACGGTTTGATTGCTGCTGCGCTCTTTTTCTTAGCGGGTGTCACTTACGATCGTACTCACACGCTGAACATGGACGACATGGGTGGATTGGCGAAGAAAATGCCTTCGACCTTCGCACTGTTTACAGTTTGCTCGATGGCATCGCTGGCACTGCCTGGAATGAGCGGATTTGTGGGCGAGTTGGCGATCTTCCTCGGCTTCACGACGAGCGATGCTTACACCTCGGTTTTCAAGGTCGTGATCATCTTGCTTTCAGCAGTCGGTTTGATTCTTACCCCGATTTACTTGCTCTCGATGCTGCGTGAAATGTTCTATGGCAAAGAAGGCAAGGCAGTTGAGAAAGGAGTTTTCCTGGATGCGAACCCCAGAGAATTGTTTATCACCGCTTCCTTGGTGTTACCGATCGTTGCAATCGGGCTATATCCCAAGTTAATTACCCAAACCTACGACGTGAAAACCGTTCAAGTCGCGCAAAATGCCCGCAATGCAGTTCCAGTCGTTGCTCAGCAAATGGTGGCAATGCCCGGTTTAGCTGCTCCTCAAATCTCTGCCCCTCAGCCTGAACTGTTGGGAATGATCAAGTAAGTTTTAGCTAGAAAACATCGAAGCCTGGAAATACAATTCCAGGCTTTTTTTCGGCTTTAGCGATCGTAGAAATTGCCACAGCCGTGAAAAAACCTGAAGTCTGGATAAAAAATGGCGCTTGCAAGGCGTAACAAATAGAGTTCGCGACTATGTTAAAAAAGGTTCGATCGCGGTTTTGTAGAAGCAATCTGTGAAGTTGGCGCGAATTGCTTAGCGCGCACACGGCTCTGCTCGACGGCTCGAAACCGCTCTCCAACATAGCTCAACGAATCTGCAAGATGTCGATGCCAAAAATTCCAGGAGATGTCTTGCTCTTTTACGCGCCCACCTTTTGATAAATCGACAAGCTTTTGATATTGTCTATGCCAAAAGCCTGTAACCTTTTTCTGCTTGCCGCGATGTCCGCCTGGAAATTGATTTAATCTGTTTTCTACTTCAAGCTGATTCAGCACTTGCTGAAACTCGATCGATTGCGCCAAATACTCCCGATCGCCTTCTCCTTCACCTGCATCGAGATAGATTGCCAGCGATCGTCGCATCTCAGGATCAAGCGTTTTGATGTAGTCGATCGGACTATTTTCCGCTCCGCTTTTATCGATGAAATAACCGCTATGACTAAACAGAATCTTAAAATTCTCAGGGTGGTGTAGCCCGACATTGAGCGCACCCCACCCTCCTGACGACAATCCTCCAATCGCCCAAAATGCCGGATCATCAACCGTTCGATAGCGCGATTTTATTTCTTGAACTAACTCATCGCCGATCGCGCTCAAGACATTACCATATTGTCCGTTGACGTATTCCGGGTCCCAATACGGGTTTGTGCCGCGACTATCGTTTCCGTCGGGTGTCACAATAATCGAGGGTGGCAGTTTTCCAGTCGCATACAAGGTTTCAATCACCGTCAGCGCCTTACCTTTGATAAACCAAGTGGTAGGATCGCCGTGTCCACCATGTAGGAGAAAGATCACCGGATAACGCGAGTGCGGCTGCTTCTCATATCCCGGTGGAAGTGTAACTCCGAACGTGCGATCGCGTCCGAATACCCGACTGTGATAAGTCTCGATCTGATAGCCGAGCGTTGGTTGAGTCGGGAGTTTCAGGTGTTCAGATTGACCTAACTGCAAATTGCTAGAGGAGACTTGTACTGCACCGTTGATTTTTGAATCGATCCAAGCTTGGGGTAAAGGTGAGCATCCGATCAAAGCACTAACGCAAGCGATACTCAGGAATCTTTTTAGCTTCATTTGGTGCAGCCCATGTCAAATTTCAGCATCAATCGGTTTACTACAAGTAGATTTCCCGACAAAGATTTATGCTGTTACAGCAAAGAAAAAATGAAGGGTGGCAGCGATGCTGCTGCTTCCACCCTCCGACTTCAGCCTTAACGTTTATTTTTGAACGCCAACGGCGAACGTGAGCAAATCCTGTTCACCCAAGCGAATCTCCAGTGGGTAAACACGATCGACCTCAAATTCTCGAATCTCCAAGCTTAATCGACCCGCATCGTTGCGATCGACTAGCGATCGAGACTCCTCGCCCTGAAACATCAGACTGCCGCCACAAGGAAGCTCCGCTTCGATCCGCAGTCGCTCCGCTTCATACCCAACCTTGAGCGAAAATGCTCCCAGTTCAGTGAGCCATTCGCGCTCCAGTTGCGGTTGATTGCTCGAAACCGTCAGCATCAGCGTACTGAGAATCTCTCGTGCCGCCAGCAGCGATAACGCCATTTGTTGCGTTTCGATCGCGCGCTCAAACGACTCTGGAAGCTCTTCGCCAATTTCGATCGCGAGGTCTTGCAGCTTGGCACCCTTAGACCGAGCCGGAGAAACCATCACGTAACCTGCAACATTGTTCAGCAGTTGGGTTTGACCCGGAAACAGCGTATCCACCGCCCGAACCAGTTTTGCTCCTTCTCGGAGCGACGAAAATAACACCGACTGACACCGCGCCAGAAGTTCGGTCATCACCGCTTCAGGCATGGGAATCGGCAAATTCATGTGACGAATTTGGTGTAACCAAACAGATGCAGCAGCTAAAGCAGGTTGCGCTTCGTAGCTCGGCGGCTCAGCTTCATACTCCACTGCCTCTCTTTCCCAAGGAAACAGCGGCGGGTTTTGTTGAGCCTCAAGTAGAAGACGACGTTTTAGCAGCGCATGAAATCGATCTTGCACAGCAGGTATCTCTCCCGGTTGGTGTGATGAATCCTCGTGTGAGGAGCGCGCTCGAAAGGAACGATCCTCACGAGCGATTTCACTGGCTGGATCACTATTTAGAGGCGGCTGTAGCAAATCTGTCTGGAGTCGAGAGCGATCGACGAGACCGAGATTTTGTAACAGTTTTAATAGAACTTTCGTTCGCGTTGCTAAGTCGTGATCCATTGTGATAACACCCTATTCATCAGCCGCTGGCATTCCTCCGGAATCTTGGTCATTACGAATTTCCCAAGCTTGCTCTAGGAGTTTAAACCATTGTTTTTGGACTTGATTGACCGTGCAACCCAACCGCTGAGCGATCGTGGTTTCGGGTAGCTTTTGTTGCTTCAGTTCCAATAGTTTAGCTTGAGCGATCGTCGCCCGCTGATGTAAAATTTGCCATTGATGATTCGAGAGTCCGAGATTGCGCTCCAAGTCTGCCTCTAGCCATTGATGTACAAGCTCCCAATGGTGCGAGAACGAGAATCGAATCAAATGATATTTGAATCGCTGCTGTAAGTAATCCCGTTGACGTGGCGTTAAGTTCAAAATCGCTTCGATTTCGTTGGCGGGCAGGTCTTGAAGCCGCAGAGTGAAGTAGTCGATACAGTCGGTTTGCTTGCGTTCTTCGAGATAAGTGACCAACTCTTTAATCACCGATTGGCGCAGGGTATCTTCTGCCAATTCCGGTTCTTGAGCGACCATTTGTTCGCGAACTTGCTGAATTGATGCCATATTCCAAGGGTTCTCGGATTCGGACATCGAGCCTTCTGCCGCTTGCTCTAAATCGACCAGCGTTTCGACAGGTTGCTGCTGGGAAAACGTTTGCGCCCGCAGAATGATCAGTTGCTGATTGCGATGACCCGGAAGCGGAATGCGTCGCTTGCCGTAGCGCTCGGTGAACGCCATGTATTCTGCGAGTTCTAGTCGGGTACGCGGCTGATAGTTCTCTGCA
>CAXTDB010000100.1:7855-14239 GCA_964242045.1 uncultured Leptolyngbya sp.
TCCGAGTTGAGATTCGCGGCGAAAGGCGTTCAGCGCTTCCATGTAGAAGCCTTGCAAAAAATCCTCGATTAGAACTAATCGGGCTTGATAACTCGATTGGGTTTGCGGTGGCGTAATGTAACGGTAGATCACCGCGCTCAAATTGCTATGAAGTTCGGCGCGACCGCGACGCGATCCCAAGCGATGATATCCCAGACATTGCTGAAGACGGTGCTTGGCAAGCGTGGTTGCCCAAGTTTGAATTTCTCCAGATGCTTGAATTCGTTTGCTTTCCGAACAGATTCGGACTACTTCCTGGGTGAGTCGATCGGCGACTTCCCGGCAGTTTCGCTCAGAGGCGGTGGTTGCTTGTTTCAGTTCATTAAGCAAAAGCTGAAAAATCGCATCCACGCTCTGGCAGATTTCCCCCACGGTTTCTAGTGTCGTGCAAATCAATGGCTTACTCTCATTGGTTTGATGGAACTTTTTTGTGATGCCTAGATCACAATAGGTGGTAGAAATCCCTGATTATTTGCGGATGGCACGGTATGAATTTAGATCAACAGCTTCAAACTCTGATCGATGAAGCTCCCAAAGACGGCTCTACTCCTCAGCTAATTGAATCGATCGCGCCCGTTTTAAGCGCGATCGCGCAGCGGTTGCGACATCTTCAATATTACGTAGTGCAGACGCTCGACCAAAATTGGGTGATGCTGACCCTAAATCATCGCGCTCAAAACGAGCCTGAGAAAAACGTCGTTTATGCTTTTCCCAGCCTCAAGGACGTTTCATCAAGTCCTTATAATTTGGCAGATCCGAATCTGATTGCTTTACCTGTTCCGGTGACGCATATCCTGTTTCAAATGCTGGCGATGGATAAAGACTACAGCACAATTTTTTTTGAAACGCCTGGAAACGCGACGATTGGAACCGAGGTTCAGCGATCGGAATTAGAAGCGATGATTCATGAATATTGGCAAGAACAGGCAGATGCAGTGACTGAAGCCAATATTCCAAGTGATATCGCCTGATTTGGAATTCGCATCGGGCGGGTTGGAACTGTAAATCTAAATCTTGGTAGAAGGCTTTAGAGTTGCAGTTCTGGCTTTGCTAGAGAAAAATCTATAGAAAGTCAACCGTCAGAATACGAATTTTTCCTCAACTGTTTCCAGATTGCACCGCTCTGGACGCAGAGACAAGCTCAAAAACTGGATTCAAACACAATCCTTAAGCTTTCTATGTCGTGTTTCATCAAAGCTTTACATAGATTCTCCGGTTCAAAATCGCTTTGAGCGAAGATCTACAAGGCTTTCGGGCGTTTCTAATGAGTGCGATCGCGCATCAAACCGATTTTTTCGGGAACTTTACGGATCTACTTAAAGGTAGAGCTTCAGGCTTGAAGAACGCTGTTACGATCGCCGAAGTCAGATTTTGATCTCTAGGAAAGATGAGTTTTCTTATGTCTCAAGTGAGTCCTGCGCTTGACCTCTGTTGCTATGTGAATGCAACCCGCCACATTCAAGTTGCTCGGATTGCAGATATTGCGAATTGGTATTTTGAGCGGGTGGTATTTCCGGGGCAGCGATTAATGTTTGAAGCGCCTCAGAATGCTCATTTAGAAATTCATACCGGAGCGATGACGACAATTTTGACCGATACGATTCCTTGTAAGTCGCTTAAGGTTCGGTCTTCTGCGACGATCGCGCATTAAATCGATATTCGATTGGAATTGATCGCCGATCGAGTGGCAAGAGGCGTGCTTCGGTGCTAATTCACCCGGAAATTAATTTCCGGGCGAGTTCTGGTAAGATCTTTCTAAGATTGACCGTTCCAAGTCTGGGCAGCATCAGCGATCGCTTGATCTACCGTTTTTTGTCCCAACATTGCCGCCTGTAGATTTTCATAAATCGTTTGCTGCAACGACTTGATATTTTTGATTACTGGAATTAGCACTTCCGCTTCTTTTAACTGACTTGCGCTGACGATTCTGGCTTTATCGATCGAGGTTGCATTAGCAGGCACAGTCGTAAAATAAGCATCCTGCGCCGCTTTTACGGTAGACGGTAGAACGTTTGCAGCTTTGGCAAATTCAAGCTGATTCGCATCATTAGTGAGAAAGATCGCGAATTTCACTGCCGCATCGGGTTGATCGGTATCTTTCGGAATTGCCACATTCATCACCGCGACGTTTTTCTTGCCTGTGTCGCCTGTAATCTGAGGTGCGGATTGGGAAGCTTGAGCGATCGTTGGCGCATTTTTAGCGATCGACTTTAGAAACTCGGCTCCCGATGCCAGAATTGCGGTATTGCCTTGTTGGTAGAGGTCGATCGCATAGCGATGTCCTTCGGTGAGGACTTCTTTTGGCATCAAGCCATTTTTGTATAAGTCCACCCAGTATTGAAACGCTGCTTTGCCTTGAGGCGAGTTAAACGCTGCTTTGCCCTGCGAATCGACGAGTTGAACACCCATTTGCACAAATGATTCCAACACTTCCCCGGAATCACCGGGAACGACCGTGGCAAAAAAGGCATATTTTCCGGTTTTCGCTTTGATTTGCTTTGCGGCTTGAGCGAGTTCTGCGTAAGTTGCAGGCGGTTTTGTGATACCTGCTTGCTTCATCAGCTTCGTGTTGTAGATTGCAACCCGTGTTGTGAGATACCAAGGCACCCCGAACGTTTTGCCGTTCAGCGTACTCGCTTGCCAAATTCCCGGAAAATACTGCTGTTTTACAGCCGCTGGAATCTTTTCATCGATATTCATCCAGGCTCCGCGCTCTGCTAATTGAGACGCAAACCCAGGATTGAGATTGACGACATCCGGATCGGTTTTCGCCGCGACTGAAGTTAAAATTTTGCGTTCCATCTCTGCCCAAGGCACGTCCGTCCAGCGAATTTTGACTCCTGGATTTTCCTGCTCAAACTTTGCAAACAGCGACTTGAAATAACCATCAAACTGCGGACTCAGTTGCATTGTCCAAAAATCAAGCTGATCATCGGCTGCATTCTGTGCGGTCGGAGTTCCACTTCCGCAACTTACAAGCCAACTTAGGACAACTCCTAAAATCGTGAATACCGTAAACGTTTTCCAAGTTCTCATTTGGCGCATGGATCTACACTATGAACCGCAGCGTAGCCCAGTTTACCGCGATCAACCCACTCAACTCCACATCAACTGTTTTACTGGAATTTCAATCACAAATGTTGCGCCCCGTTTCGAGCCTTGTTCGCACTTTAATCGACCGCCGTGCTGCTCGGTTACAATTTGATAACTGATAGATAAACCGAGTCCTGATCCTTGTCCCACAGGCTTTGTCGTGAAAAACGGATCAAATAAACGGCGATGGGTTGCAGCGTTCATACCCATTCCATTATCGGTGATACAAACTCGTACCCACTCGGTTGAGTCTGGTTCTTGAAACAGCGAAGTTTGAATCTTGATCTCTGGTGTAAAGTCTATTTCTTCAGATTGCCAACGATCGTGAATCGCATCGATCGCATTCGAGAGCAAATTAATAAATACTTGATTCAGTAGTCCTGCATAGCACTGGACTTTTGGTAAAGCTCCATACTGTTTCACCACTTGAATCGTCGGACGCAATAGCGGATTTCCAGAAGCTCGACTTGATTTCAATAAGTGCTGCAACAACATCAAGGTACTATCGATGCCTTCGTGTAAATCGACCGCCTTGAGATCGGCTTCATCGTGGCGGGAAAAGTTTCGCAGCGATCGTACAATGTCACGAATTCGCTCTGCTCCGGTTCCCATCGAATCTAATAGCTTAAACAAGTCATGCCGCGCAAACTCTAAGTCAAGGTCTTCGAGTTCTTCGGCAATCTGTTCACTCGGAACTGGGTGATCGGTTTGGTAGAGATGAATCACCCGTAGCAAGTCTTCAACATATTGCTTTGCGGGTTCAAGATTGCCATAAATAAAGCTCACTGGATTGTTAATCTCATGAGCAATTCCCGCAACTAATTGCCCTAAGCTCGACATCTTCTCGGTTTGAATCAGTTGCGTTTGAGTTTTTTGCAGTTGCTTGAATGCGTGTTCGAGTTCTTCGGCTTGCTGACGCAACTGTGATTCGGACTGTTTCAGCGCGATCGCAGTTTGTTCTCGCTCTTGTTCGAGTCGGATACGATCGCTGATATCCATTACCATCGAAACGATACCAATTATATTTCCATTCGCATCTAAAATCTGGTTATTGTGCCATTCACAAGTAACGATTTCTCCATCGCTTTTCAGATTTTCGTTAATGTTACAAGCTCCACCCCTACACTCTAATAATTTTGCTGCAACTTCATTTACTTCTGGTTTAACCTGATCTGGAATCCAGCGATCGTAATGTTGTCCGATGGCGTGCAATTTCGCTGATCCAAATATTTTCTCGGCGGCTGGATTCCAGTTTTTAACTGTTAATTGAGAAGTCCATTCAATGATTGCAAGCGGCGCATGTTGAATCAGCAGGGATAATCGCTGCTCTGACTCTAATCGTGCAACTTCCGCTTGCCGTCGTTTCGTTTCGATTTGAACTCGATCGGTGATATCAATGCCCATCGAAACAATGCTCATAACGCTGCCATTCGGCGCAAACAGCGGATAGTGATACCACTCACAAACAATGTCCTGTCCGCTCTGAGTTCGATGTGTTTGGATCTGCTGTGTTACTCCCGATTGAGTCAACAATGGCGCAATCTGATCGAAGACTTCATCGCGGACAAGCTCTGGTAGAATTTCATCGAGCGATCGTCCGACTGCTTCTGAACGACGATAGCCAAACACTCGTTCAGCCGTTGCATTCCAAGTCTGAATCTTGTACTCTGCGCTCCATTCGACGAACATAAACGGCGATTGTTGAATCAGCAAAGTGAGGCGTTGCTGCGATCGCACTAATGCCGCTTCTGCTGCTTTTCGTTCCTGAATTTCTTGTTCGAGTTGAATCGCCTCGGATTGAGTAATCACATCCTCGATCGTTGCCACAATAAACGGCGTTCCGTCTGCATCGCGCACGATCGCTTTTACGATTGAAATCTCTTGAGCGATGCCAGTAGCATCATAGAGATATCCCGTTTGAGTCGCATCAGTTTCTGTGGTGAAGATAGCTTCATCGTCCTTCAAATCTGCTGAGAAAATGCGATCGACATTTTTAATAAAATCTGAGGCGGTGTACTGCGATCGTTGACACAGAGCGCGATTTGCAAATACTACCCGATGCTGACGGTCTTTGATAAACACTGGAGCCGCAACGCGATCGAGAACCTGCCAAAGACTTAATAACTCAGTCTTCTCCTTGCCAATCATCCTGGAACCCTGATGTGAAACTTGTTGCTCACTAGAGTGCCCAAAAGAGAATATTCAGTGCTTTTCGATCACCGCTCCACTTTTGAGATCGAACAAATGAATCTTCTCAGTAATTCCGTCTGCTGCATTTCCCAACGCGAGCGATAACCAAAGTTCTTCGCCAAGTTTGATCATTCGATCGGGTTCAATTCTCACTTGCATTATGTCTGAGTTGTCGATTAAGCGCACTGATAGTACGGTCTCGTGTCCCAATGCTTCCACGAGTTCAACTTTCACTGGAATATTGCTTCTTGCAGGCACACTCACACTCAGATGCTCTGGACGAATGCCTAAAGCGATCATTTGTCCATCATAGGATCTCAGTGCGCGTTCCCAACCTGACGGAAGTAGCACATGGAACAATGCGTGATACAAAGTTAATGGCGATCGCACTTGAACCGGGATAAAGTTCATCGGTGGCGACCCAATGAATTCAGCAACAAAGCGGTTTGCAGGACGAGTGTACAATTCCAGCGGCGTTGCGAGTTGCTGAATCTGTCCCGCATTCATTACGGCAATACGATCGCCCATTGTCATCGCTTCGGTTTGATCATGCGTCACATAAATCGTAGTTGTTCCTAACTGTCGCTGAAGTTTCACGATCTGCGCGCGCGTTTCAGCTCTCAGCTTTGCGTCTAAGTTCGAGAGCGGTTCATCCATTAAAAACACTTGGGGATTGCGCGCCATCGCTCGACCAAGTGCGACTCGCTGTTTCTGCCCACCTGAAAGCTGTTTCGGTAGCCGATTTAATAGCGGTTCAATTTGCAGCATTCGCGCCACAAGATTGACTCGTTCTTGAACGGAGCGTTCTCGATCGCTGACATATCGCAATCCACCGGGTAACTTTCGCGTCACACCCACTGCTAAATTCTGCGACCAGTTTGCGTCCTGCCCCGCTAACTTCGTGCGCCGCAGTCCGAACGCAAGGTTATCGTAAACGCTCATGTGCGGATACAGCGCATAGTTCTGAAACACCATCGCAATATCGCGCTCTTTCGGCGGCAAATCATTCACAATGCGATCGCGGACGCGAATGTTTCCCGCAGTCAGTTCTTCGAGTCCGGC
>CAXTDB010000101.1:0-14161 GCA_964242045.1 uncultured Leptolyngbya sp.
CGGTTCCGTCGGTTTTTGTCCAGCGAATATCAGAAAAGCGATCGCCGTTGTAGTCTCCGATCGCAATTTGAAAGCCAGTGGTTTGACTCGCGACAGGGATAATCTGCACCCCTGTATCTCCTGAGAGCCAAACCTGAGCATCTCCAGTGCTAGGATCTCGAACTAAAAAATCAGTTCTGACATTGCCTTCAAAGTCAGCCGTTTTGATTACAAAATCGCTACCTGTGCTGGGAAGCTCGATCGGTGTCGGATTCGGTTGTAAACCATTCGCTGTCCAAGTCCAAACTTGATTTTGTCCGGTTAAGCGATCGCGCCAGTAGACATCGCTGCGCCCGTCTCCGTTGTAGTCGATAATTTCTGCACTCCAAGTTGAAGATTTTGATTTAATCCATTCACCTTGAATTGCCAAGGTTTGAGGGTCAAATGTCCAAACTGCATTCTGTCCGGTCGTCGGTTTGCGCCAAAACAAATCGGTGCGATTGTCGTTGTTAAAATCTGCGCTGATCGCTTCCCAACCGATGTCGATCGTGCCGCTTGTCTGTTTGACTCGTTGCACACCGTCCATTAACCAAACCTGAAATTCTCCGGTGTTAGGGTTGTACCAAAATAAGTCGCTTTTCCCGTTGCCATCAAAGTCACCGACGGTATCTATCCAATTTCCTTGCAATGGTTCGAGAAATGCCGCAGCTTGCACTGAAGTTCCATCAATCAGCCAAATCGCATTTTCTCCGGTTGTCGAATTGCGCCAAACGAAATCGGTTTTACGATCGCCATTAAAGTCACCAAATTTCGGATCTTGCCAACCTTCAGGAAGCGGCGAAAAAGAACTTGAACCGAGCGATCGGACTCCAGCGAGTAACTGAATAGCTGGAGTGCGGGCGGTGTAACTGAATAAATCAGTGCGACCATCGCCATTAAAATCAGGGATTCTTAGCGGATTTAAGCTATCAGAAATTGCCATACTGTATTCTCTTTCAGGAAGTCGCAACACTATACCACGTCTTGATTTTGAGTTTTCTAGTACCGGAGAAATTACTGGAAAAGCTATATGGCAGTATGGCAATTGATTCGTTAGTTTGCAACTTTTATACTTGTTTTGATACTGTCTAAAAGCTGAATTGAATCACTCACGAATCCGAAGCATTGTTTCACATTATACAGAGTTGCTTGAAGGCAAAATTCTGGCGAAGTGGTTGCAGTACAATCTTCTAGCAAGATACAGTCATAGCCAAGAAAATTAGCATCCTGTAGGGTAGTCATCACACACTGATCCGCATTCACACCCGCAAAAAAGAGCGTCGTTTTTCCCAAGTTCCGCAAAATGCTATCGAGCGCTGTATCCCAAAAGCCACTCATGCGATATTTATCAACTTTGATATCACTGTCGAGGGGTTCAAGCTCATCCACGATCGCGGCTGCCCAACTATCTTTCTCAAGCACCGGAGCTTGATTTTTTGGCAGTGGATCACCAAGTCCAACTCCGGTTCCAGTCGGATTGTACACATGACGAGCCGCAGGACTAATATTCAATAAATCCGGGCGATTTCCCCAATTCACCCAAACGATTGATAGTCCAATCTGTCGCAAAGTCGGGAGCAATTGCTGAATCGGCGCAATCGGCGATCGTGCAGGAGTAACATCGACTCCGATATGCGATAACCAGCCGTCGGGGTGACAAAAATCATTCTGCATGTCCACGATGATCAGCGCGGATTTGTTTAAGTCGAGGCGCAGAGTTTTTGTCGCAGTTTCCAGAGTGATCGATCGAGGAGTGATCGCTGGGCGGGTGAGATCTGCGATCGATTCATCAACGTACCAAGCATTGGGTGGAACACCGAGCGACTGTAGGGATTGATTCATAAAGCGGGGAACTCAGATTTCAGATTGTTCTTCAATAGGTACTACAACTGTTTCACATAAAGCTGTTTATCAGATCACGAAATCGGGATCGAGATTAGTTCGCGAAAGTTTTATTTGCCGAGTTTTCTGATACAACTGTTTTTAAATCTTGGGGTTGTTTGCTCTAATTGAAAGCTCTAATTCTGTGGGTTTATGATGCGTTTTTCTACATTAACAGCTTGCACGATCGGGTTAATTTCTGTCTCAGATCTAGCGCAAAAAGTAGCGGCTCAAGATGTCGTTGTGCCAACTGAGACAGCAGTTTCAGCGATTAAAACTAAGAGTTCGATCGCTGTTCCCGCGCGTCCCGTTTCAACCACAGAAACTGTAATTCCAGCAATCAAGAGCGCAGAGAAAACGTCGACCGCAGCGATCGCATCTCCGCGCATCGTCCCAACAATTGAAACGCCTCGCCCTATTCCAGAATTTTCTCGCAGTCCGATCGCTCAAACCGCTTCTTCTAAGCAGATTGTGCCAAATCAGATTCAGTCGATCGCTCAAACTCCAGCAAAATCGCCGCAAATACCCGCGCGTACGCCAGCACCAGCAGTACCCCCAACTCCGTCAAATCTCGTTCTCACCGCAACCGATGTGCAGATCGTCGGCGCTTCCCCCGAACTTCAGCAACTCGTCCGTTCTCGCATTCAAACTCAACCCGGCGGCAACGTCAGCACACCCCAACTTCAGAGCGACATCGCCACCATCCTCGGAACGGGCTTATTTAGTACCGCCACCTTTACGACCCGCACCAATCCCAATGGTTTAAGCGTCACCTTTCAAGTTCAGCCCACCACCGTCCGCGCGCTGAATTTAGTGAATGCTCAAGCCCTCACACCTGCGATCGCCAATCAATTCTTTCAAGCCCAATTCGGCGCACCCGTTAGCCCAACTGCGATCAATGAAAGCATTCGTCAAATCAATACTTGGTATCGTCAAAACGGCTATAGCTTAGCGCGCGTCATCGGGGTCGTGCCAAATCGGGATGGCGTGTTGTCGATCGAAGTTGCAGAAGGTACAGTCGGAGAGATTCAAATTCGCTTTACCGATGAACAAGGTAGAATCACCAACGGTAAAGGCGAACCGATTCGCGGTAGAACCAGAGACAGCTTTTTGCGGAGCCAAATTCAACTCAAATCTGGGCAAGTTTTCCAAGAATCTGCCGCCCGTCAGGATCTCCAGCGCATTCTACAAACAGGGCTTTTCACGAACGGGCGTGTTTCTCTCGAAGGCGATGCCCGTCGGACAACCGTGGTTTATAACCTTACTGAAGCCCGGAGTCGCGCGCTTAACGTCAGTGGCGGTATTAACCAAGACTTGGGACTATTTGGCAGCTTTAACTACAACGATAGCAACTTCAACGGAGTCGGACAGCAACTCGGCGGGAATGTTTCAGTGGGAACCAGAGATGTTCAGTTTGATGGGCGATTTGTCAGTCCGTATCGCGCGACAGAACCGAATAAATTAGGCTATAGCGTCAGTGGCTTCCGACGACGCGGAGTATCGCGCGTGTTTGATGACAACACGAACGAATTGGCAAACGGCGATCGCGTTCGTGAAGGTCGCTTTGGGGGAACGGTCGCGGTAAATCGTCCGATCGGAACCGATTGGAATGGAACCTTGGGATTGAACTATGCGCGGGTGAGTTTACGCGATCGTGATGGCAATATCGCAAGACGCGATCGCAATGGTGCGCCGCTGTCGTTTAGCGGTACTGGAATCGATGATTTAACTACGCTGAATTTCACGGCAGTCCGCGATCAGCGAAATAGCGTCACTGATCCGTCAAGTGGTTCTTTGTTAACGCTCACGACTGAACAATCGATTCCGATCGGGCGCGGCAACATTCTCTCGAATCGCCTGCAAGCGAATTATTCGCAGTATATTCCGGTGAATATCTTTAACTTAGAGAAAACGCAGCAGCAGCCAGAAGTTTTGGCGTTTAATGTGCAGGCGGGAACCACGATCGGAGATTTGCCGCCTTACAATGCTTACACCCTTGGTGGTGGCGACTCTGTGCGGGGCTACGGAATCAACGATTTAGCGATCGGGCGTAGTTTCGTTTTAGCTTCGGCAGAGTATCGCTTTCCGATTTACAACATTATTGGTGGAGCGGTGTTTGCTGATTTTGGTTCAGATCTCGGATCAGCGAATGCGGTGTTGGGTGCGCCGGGCACAGTGCGGGATTTACCGGGCACAGGATTCGGAGTCGGATTAGGCATTCGGGTGAAATCGCCGTTTGGCACGATTCGGGCAGGATATGGAATTAATAATCAAGGTGAAGGACGATTCCAGTTTGGCGTTGGAGAGAAGTTTTAGGGGTTCGTTTTGATCAGTACAGAATTTTGTGTCAATTGCTTTGACTTGCTACGGTACAGTCCACCCGAAAATTAATTTCCGGGTGGGATAGCGGGTCAACGATCGCACCTGAATCTACAATCTCATCCTGATCGAGTCGTAAAATCATTGATTGCGCCCTTCAGAGAAGAAATTCTAAATCACCGTGCTCTATGGCATTCCCGTCACACTCGCCCAAAAATACTTTCTAAACGAATTCGCATCGGTTTGCACCGTTAGTTTTTGCGACCACGTATAGATATCAAAACTCACTCGATCGCCATTCATTTCAAACCCACCCAACAGCGTCACCCAATGGCTCGGAAACGGAATCGGCGGCGGTGGATTACCTTGCAGCAATCCCTCAGCCGTAATCAGCAACATCGCCACACCGCCCGCTTGAATGGCTGCGATCGATTGATTCATCGCATCGAGATCGCTGAACAAAAACGCTTGATGATACGCCGTTTTGGAATAGCCTAAAAGCTCTTGAATCCAGCCTTTGATCTCCCAAGATTTCGTCATTCCGGCTAAATTGCGAATCAAATCCGGCGCATTCGGTTCAACTGGAAATAAAAGATTTTCAGACTCTCGCAGCGTTGCTAACACCATCCAATCGGTTTGACTCATGCGGAGATTGCGATCGACATTCGATCGGAGTGCTTCATCGGCTCGAATCCAGTGCTGTGTTCCTTGAAACCCACCCCCTTCAAACAGGTTTTGACAGATCTGCACATAGCGATTCGGCTGTTTTCGCACCAGTTCAAACAGCACACTCGTAGGACCGCAAAATGGTTGTCCGCCTTGATTGACTTGAAACGGATCGCGAATGCGCGATCGTAGTTCTGAAATTACCGTTGCTTTATCTAAACACGCCCAAACTCCAGTCGCGCTCGATTGTTCAAACGCATCGATCGCGCTGCTTGCCGTTTCAACTAGCGTCGCATCAGGCAAGTACAAATCAACAGCCGTCGTAATCATTACCGGGTTTCCTCTTAGAAAAACAGAGAATCGTGATATCAGTCACTTTCTGAAAAGAAAGAAGTCACATGCCAATCTTTCATCTGTCACCGCTTCTTTTTGTCAAAGCGTCGATAGTGATATCACGATGCTTTTCTAGGTTTCCCGATGAATGATTTGCCCCTGCTATTTAATGCGCTTTCATCTAACACGCTTTCTGATTTGTTCGCCGAAGTCAGCAGTACGGGCAACATGACAAGGCTCGACTGCCAACATCTTAGAGATGTGCTCCTCGACAATCGCACCAGCAATGAGGAAAAACAAGCCATCGATCGCTTACTTTATGCGATTCGCCTCGGTCGAATTCAAGTCGAGTCTCATGGCTGAAAGCACTCATTTGCTGATTCAGTTTCTCACCGATGAACTCGGTGTTTCTTCGGACTCGATCGCATTGGCGCTGCAATACTGCGATCAGTTTCCGAATCTACTGCCGATCGTATTGTGGCAGTACGGCTTGATTAATCTTTCCGAGCTTGAGCAAACGTTCGATTGGCTGGCAGAATCTACTTGTATTGTTCGCAATGTTCATCTCATCCCTCCGTAGTTATAGTTCTGTGGCAGGATGTAAAGTTAAGTAAAAACGCTTATAGTTTGGGTCGAAATGCTTAGCACGGAGGCTTACAATGCGGATTGCTCAGATCGCTCCTTTATGGGAAACGGTTCCTCCTCCCGCTTATGGTGGGGCGGAACTTGTGGTGAGTTTGCTTACCGAGGAGCTAGTTCGGCGCGGACATGAAGTGACTCTATTTGCGACGGGAGATTCAACGACTCAAGCAAAACTCGATTCGATTCATCCCAGCGCACTGCGGCTCGATCCGTCGGTGAAAGAACATTCCGTTTACGAAGCGATTCAGTTGAGTCGCGTTTATCAAAACGCTCATGAATTTGATATTATTCATTCTCACATCGGTTTTGCCGCCCTAGCTTGCTCACAGCTAGTCAAAACGCCGACTGTGCATACTTTACATGGAACTTTCAGTTTAGATAATCAACGAGCATTTAGCTTTGCCAAATCGCAGCCTTACGTCAGTATTTCTAACACGCAGCGAGAACCCCGATTAGGATTGAACTACGTTGCAACGGTTTATAACGGAATCGACCCTTCTACTCATAAATTTTACTCCGAGCCAGATGCACCTCCGTATCTGGCTTTTTTAGGGCGACTTTCGCCAGAGAAAGGTCCGCATCACGCGATCGAGATTGCCAAGCGCACAGGCTATCCGCTGAAAATGGCAGGAAAAGTCGATCGAGTCGATATCGAGTACTTCGAGCGAGAAATCAAGCCTCACATCGATGGCGAACAGATTCAATATCTGGGCGAAGCGAATCACGTGCAGAAAAATCGATTGATGGGCAATGCGATCGCGACGTTATTCCCGATTACCTGGCGCGAACCGTTTGGATTAGTGATGGTCGAATCGATGGTCGCTGGCACTCCGGTGGTTGCGCTCGAACTAGGAGCAACTTCTGAAGTGATCGCGCATGAAGAAACAGGTTTCTTATGCCAAAACGTTGATGAATGTGTTGCAGCCGTGCAGCGAATTGATCAAATCGATCGCTTTGCCTGTCGCAAGCATGTTGAGAACAATTTCGGCGTGAAGCAAATGGTAGATGGTTACGAAGCGGTTTATCGTCAACTTCTAGCCGAGAAGTTTGCTCGCAACGGACACAGTAAGAGCATTCCTGCGTTTGCGTCTCTGTAGTTTTACATCATTGCTTTAGATACCAATAAAATCAGCGTTTTTCGTAACGGGTAATCGATTGAGATTACCCATTTTTATGAATACTGAAATCATTCTCTGAGTATGATAAAAATAATGAGAAGACATACAGCAACAGCCCAGAGTAAACACAACGGACACTGATTATGTTGAAACAAATCGGATTTGGAATCTTAGCAACCGTGATAACGATCGGGGGTGTGATTTCCCCGGTATTCTCTCAAACCAAGCCCGGAACAACGCCTGCACCCGAAGCCCAATTTGTGCCCAAAACGCGAGTCACACTAAAAGGCGATCGCGTCAACATCACCCTGATCAATCAAACCAACGCGGCAATTTCTTACCAAGCGATCGGCGATACGCAGATTAGAACTTTACCCAGACGAGGAACCGTCACGCTTCAAGGATTGCGAGTTCCGACCACTCTGACGCTCGATCGACAAGATTTCGGCTTACTCAGTGTCACACCAAAACAATCCACCAAAGCGCCAGGTACGATCGAAGTTACACTCGATACGACTACAGATTTAGCCGTTGATGGAATCACAATGCGCGTTGAAGATAACGGCGCGGTTTTCCTGTACTAGAATGCAACCAACAACGCTAAGAAGATTGCATAGAATTGCTTCTTAGCGTTTGGGTCGATTACTGCATCGCGTTCGATAAAAGCTGTCCTAACTCTTGCAGCTTCGTTGCAGCACTACCCTCTTGAGAGCCTGCGGCAGCAGCAGCCTGCTTGCCCAGATGCGATAGAATTGTGCCAATTTCACCACTGCGAATGCCGCCATCGATCGCTAACTTTAACTCGCCCAGCGTTTCCGCAAGCTCCGTGCCCTTTAGCTGTTCCTGCCACGCTTCGATGTTTGAAACCGCAGCTTCTGGATCGATCGAAACTAATCCAGATTGTAAAAGCGCGATTGTTTGATCCAAGTTAGCGGATTGAGTCGTATCTGCCATAGTTGTATCCTAATGTTTAAGACTCTTCATTGTTGCGGATGGAAGTAGTGAGTCCGTCAATCTGAAGGGAGAACTTCGATCGACAGTGCCCATTCGGGGAATGTGTTTCTCGATCGAGTCTGCGTATCGTAGAAAGAGTTCGAGCAGTTGAGTGGGAGTTGTTTATCATCGGTTGCAGTTGTGCAGCCTGTAGCTTGAATGATAAACAGCACCCCTTTCCTACTTAAAGCAATTTTTTACTTAGAGCAATGCGGACAAGACACACCCGGCTGATACTGAGATGAAGCTTGATCAGTCTGGGAAATTGGATGACCGCAAGCTTGGCACATCGTGTAGGAGCCATCGCTAAGGTCGTGCTTCACTGCCACTCGTTGATCAAACACAAAGCATTCACCCTGCCATAAACTCTGTTCTGAAGGGACTTCTTCTAAATATTTAAGAATGCCACCTTCGAGGTGATAGACCTGCTCGAAGCCTTGAGAAAGCAGATAAGACGATGCTTTTTCACATCGAATTCCACCTGTGCAAAACATGGCTACTTTTTTGTGTTCGGTTGGATCGAGTACTGTTTGCACATAGTCTGGAAACTGTCGAAATGAAGTGGTTTGCGGATCGATCGCACCTTCAAAACTGCCGATCGCAACTTCAAACTGATTTCTCACATCGATCACCGTGACTTCTGGATCAGAAATGAGTTGATTCCAATCTTGCGGTTTCACATACGTTCCCACTTGCTGAGTCGGATCAATGTCTGAATGTCCGAGCGTCACAATCTCTTTTTTCAGCTTGACTTTCATGCGATCGAACATTGGTGAATCCGTTTCAGATTCTTTCGCGCTCAAATCTGCAAATCTTGGATCTTGACGCAGGAAGTTTAGCACCGTGTCGATCGCACCTTTTGATCCCGCGATCGTGCCGTTGATTCCTTCTTGTGCGAGTAGGATCGTTCCGTGTAGATTATGGGCTTGGCAGAGCGACAATAATGGCGATCGTAGTTCTGCATAATCTGGGAGTTGAACAAATTTATAAAAAGCAGCAACCAACATACGAAATAAGAAATTCTGGACTTTTAGTTTAGCGCTTTATCTTTCCGTGATCCGATCGACTGTGATTGAAGCTGAATTTACGATAAATATTGCGCTTCTCGATTCACTATGCCGCTCTCTTCTTGGTCACGTTTTACCGGATGGATTGCACTCCTCGCGCTGATGGCAGGATGTTCCTCTACTCCTCAATCTCAATCGCTCGCACCCGTTCCGAGTCCTGCTGTTAGTCCTGCTCCAACCGTCTCGGAATCGCCTAGCCCGACTGCTCAATCTGCTCCGACTCAGCCAAATTCTGATCCTGCCACACTCAGCAACGAACCAACGAAAGCAAGTCGCACCGTTGAAAAATGTGTGATTCGGATGGCAAAAGTCAACGATCCAGAATCACCGCTGAATGTGCGATCGTCCCCGAATGCAACATCAAAAGCGAATATTGTTGGACAAGTACCAAACGGAGTGTACGTCGAAGTAAAAGACGAGCAGGATGGCTGGTTTAAGATCATCGGTGAAACCCCCGGATGGATTGCTAAATCCAAGACCGAAAGCAACTGCGGCGAGAAAATTGAGCGCGTCGAGTTTGGTCGGGGTGAAGATTCGATTCAAATTGCCGATCGCTTTATCGGTGTCGGAACGCATAGCTATCGCCTCAATCTTGCCAAAGGTCAGCGCTTGACGGTAAAGCGCGATCGAGGCGGTGTTTTTCCCAGAATCATTGCACCCAACGGCAAAGATCTAGTCAGTTCTCCTGAACAGCAAAGTCCTTGGACAAGCGAACTCGCTGAAACAGGAGACTATAAGTTTGAGCTTGAATCGAACTACAAAGGCTATCCGTATGCCTTTTCGGTAAACGTCCGCTAAATGCCTAACCGCTGATAAACCTGATCCAAATTCTTCAAGTGAACTTGTGGATCAAAGCATTCATCAAGCTCGGCAGACGACATTGTTTGAGTCACGCGCGGATCTTCGCTGAGCAGTTTGCGGAAGTTGCCATCGTCGCGGTTCCAAGCTTGATGGGCACAAGATTGCACGATCGCATAAGCATCCTCGCGACTCAAGCCTTTCTGCACTAATGCCAACATTACCCGCTGACTAAACACGACTCCGCCATAAACGTTCATGTTGCGCGCCATGTTTTCGGGATAAACCAGTAGATTTCTTACTAAATCTGTCGTTTCAACCAGCATGAAATGGGTGAGAATGCAGGCATCCGGTAAGGCAACTCGTTCTACCGAGCTATGAGAAATATCGCGTTCGTGCCAGAGTGCGACGTTTTCTAATGCTGCGACTGCGTAACCTCGAAGCAAGCGCGCCATTCCAGTGAGTCGCTCCGATCGAATCGGATTGCGCTTGTGTGGCATCGCGGATGAGCCTTTCTGTCCTTTCGAGAAAAATTCCTCAACTTCCAGCACATCCGTTTTTTGCAGATTGCGAATTTCAACCGCGAACCGCTCGATCGAAGCCCCCAACAAAGCAAGGCAATTCATAAAATCTGCATGTCGATCGCGCGAAATTACCTGAGTTGAGGCAGCATCGGGTTCTAGTCCTAAATTCTGGCAAGTTAACGCTTCGATGCGCGGATCGATGTTTGCGTAAGTTCCAACGGCTCCGGAGATTTGACCGACTGCGATCGATTTTCTTAGCGCACACAAGCGATCGCGGTGTCGCAACATTTCTGCTAGCCAGCCCGCAAGTTTGAATCCGAATGTAATCGGTTCTGCGTGAATGCCATGCGATCGACCGATCATCACGGTATTGCGATGTTGTTGCGCCTGATATCGAATCGCTTGGATCAGCGCTTCTACCTGCGTCATAATGACATCCAAACTTGCCACCATTTGCAGCGCCAGCGCCGTATCTAGCACATCGGAACTCGTCATTCCCAAGTGAATGTAGCGTCCGGCATCGCCGACATGCTCATTCACGTTCGTCAAAAATGCGATCACATCGTGACGCACTTGCGCTTCGATTTCGAGAATGCGGCTCACCTCGAATTTGGCTTTCGACTTAATTTCTTCAACGGCTTCTAAAGGAATGTAACCTAGCTCTGCTTGTGCCTCACACACTGCAATTTCAACTTGTAGCCAGGTTTTGAACTTATAGTGATCCGTCCACAAATCGCCCATTTCAGGCAGGGTGTAACGCTCAATCAAGGTAGGTTTGCTGAATACAACCGTCACATTGTAGCGCCTCAAGTTGACGCTTCAATCACTTCTAGGCGCGACCTGTACAAGACAAGCCTTCAACGATCGCGGAAGGTGTATAACAAGACCCGTTCCAATCTGCATCACCGCCCAATTCCACTAAATTCTTTAGTGCTGTATAAACACTGCCTGCAACCATCGTGTCCTTGACCCTGCCAACAATCTGCCCGTTCTCAATCCGATAACCGAGATCCACATTGATTGAGAACTCTCCAGAAATTCCAGCCCCACCCCCAAGCATCTGATCCACAATCAAGCCATGGTCGATCGATGAAATCAATTCTAAAAGCGACTTCGTTCCCGGTTCAATTAGCAAATTAAACAATCCCGGTGTTGGATAGCTGCCTAAACTCGATCGAAATCCGTTCCCCGTGGTTCCGCTGCCAAGTGCTTTTCCAGTTGTACGATCGGTGTAAAACAGCTTCAATTCACCTCGATCGATAAAGGTAATCATCCGAGTCTGCGTTCCTTCATCATCAAATGGACAGCTAAACGGTCCAGCATTCGGTCGTTGTGACAGCGTAATCGCTTCTGAAGTCACAAGCTTACCGAGTCGATCGCTCCAGGGTGATGCTCCTTCGATCACCTGCTTTCCATTTAAAGCCGATTGCACGGTTCCCCACAGCATGTCCACCGCTTTCGAGGTAAACAAAATCGGAATCCGCCCTACCGGAGCCGAAACATTCTCTTTCGCCCAGTCTAACCGCTGTAAAACTTGTTCAGCGATCGCCGTTGGGTCGAGTCGATCGCGCTCGGTTTGCCCATCCGAAACATTGAGAAAATCATCGCCTCGAATCCACTCCACATCAAGAAAGCCGCTCAAGGTCGTATCCATATAGCCGCAATCAAGCCCGTTGGAATTGATCAAGCGCGTTGTTTCCGCTTCGCAATCCCAACCACCCGAACTAAGAACTTCTGGATAACGATCGCGCACCAATTCGATGGCGATTTTGCCCCATTCAACTAACTGTTCGACGGTGACCGCTTGCCCTACATCGGGATAAGACAATTGCGAAGCGGGGGAAAGTTCGATCTCTTCTGGCTCGTTGAGTTGACTAATTGCGATCGCGCGATCGACTAAAGCTTGAGGTTCAACCGCTCCATAAGCCACCGCCAAACCGGGTCGCCCTTGTTTCCACAGTCGTAAAGCGGTTCCTTCGGCTTCGGTGCTTTCGAGTTGTTTGAGCCGATTGGCTTCAAAAAAGACGGGACGAGACAGCGATTGCGATTGAAACACTTCAGCACAGTCAGCACCAGAGCGTAGTGCTAGATCGATCAGTTGTTCGGGCAGGGAAGAAGGTGCGATCGACATAGAAACCTGAGAAACAGAGAACAGGGAGGTCGAGAGATTGGGCGATCCCCTGATCACTGTACGCCAAATTGTTTTCCTGTTGGCGATCGCGTTTGAAATTCAGCGTTTGATCGCATGAATGAGCAGAGCGATCGCTTTATTAGGAATGCGATCGACGCTTTCTACTTGGGCTTTGAACCTCAATGATTCATTGATGAAGCTCAAACATTCGGCGTTGAACTTCAGAGGTTCGCGATTGAATGATCGATCTTCGTGAATGAAGCTTGATCATTCGGCGTTGAACTTCAGAGGCTCGCGGCTGAATGTTTGAGCTTCACGCTTGAACCTTTGATCTTCAACGATGAGGTTTGGAGGTTCACGCTTGAATGTTTGATCATGAAGCGTGATGTGGAGAAGGCAATCATCCAAGGTTTGAGGTTGAACGATCGCCTTTCGGGTTGAGTTTACCGTTTGCTATGAATGAGAGTTGTTTTGATGAGGACGGTGATTGCAAGAATAATCATCACGACTGAATCTCCTTGAACGGGTTGCGGTTGCGTAGGGGTAACGGAAACTTGAACTTGAACCTCAATTTCGCTCTCACTCTCGACCGCGACCCTAAACTTAAACGTCAGCTACAGAAATTAAAAGAGCAATTACCTAATCCATCTTGGGATAACAAAGAGGACTTTAGGCAATGGTGGACAGCAAATAGTAAAGCTTGGACTGAACAACTCAGGCAAGTCATGGTTCAGCATCGCAACATCGGTCACGATTGGCAATTCAGTGAGGCACAACAAGAGAAACTGCGTCAGTATTACGATGCCAACAAGCTACTCGTCGATTGTCTCAACAGCGAATGCTATATTAACCCTAAAGTGCGCCAGGAAATTGAAGAGACGCTGCTTTTGCCGTTTAACGCTTCGCACAACTCCCAAGAAACGGCTGAAATTGAGTAAACAGTGCTGAGATAGATTGAACGATGCTTAGCTGAGCGACGATCGCTGAAAACGAATCAAACAGAATCTTTATCAGTTACCAATCATTTGTTGAAGTCCATTCAGGATCGGAGCAAATTGATCTGCGGTTAGACTGCCACGATAATTGATCATTCGACGAACATCGATCGCCCTAACTTGATCTAAAAGCACAACTGATGATGATCTCAAACCTGTCACTCCTGATGGAAAAACAGGATACAACTGCGGTGAAGCGATCGCCCAATCTTGATTACGATTTGTCGTCAAGGGAACCACAATCACCACATCAAATTGAAGCACCCCTAATTGAGCCGGAAAACCAACCACGATTGCAGGTCGAACTCCTTCTTGCTCACGCCCTTGAGGATTTTGTTCTGGAAATCGAGCGATTATAACGTCATCAAACTGAAGCGCTCTGGTCATTCTTCAATCAAAAGCCCTTGACCAGGAACAAAGGTTACAGCGGTTCCTGCTTCTAATTCTCCGGGTTGCCACTCATAATTTCCATAGCTGCTCAAATTTGACAGATCTGAATTTAACCAGGATTCATCTTCGTCGCTACGCTCAGACAGCAAAATCACTTGTCCAGACTTTTCTAGGATGGATTTAACCTGTTCAAATTGCTCGATCGAGATTTGAACCGCGATCGCAGCGCCGTTCTCATCAAACACATACTGCTTATGAAGCTCTAACATCTTGAAGTAATTGGTAA
>CAXTDB010000102.1:0-14137 GCA_964242045.1 uncultured Leptolyngbya sp.
CGAGAACTCAACAACGGGTGCAAGACTTCCAATCGACGCTTGAAAGCTATCTGCGAAACACGCACAAAGAAGAACTCAATCCCGACGGCATCAAGCGCGATTTGCAGTTACTACTGCGTGATCCAAAAGCTGGATTTGGTAACTTGGGCGATCGCTTAAGCCATCTTGATCGCTCATCGATCGTGGCGCTTCTATCTCAGCGCAATGACATTAGCGAAGAAGAAGCAAACCGCATTGTCGATCAAGTGCTTTCAGTGCGCGAACAGTTCGTAGCGCAAATTCAAGCAATTCAGCACCGGATTCAAAGCGTGATCGATGGCATTCTCGATCGCATTCGCAACTACTTGAATTCGCTTGATCGTCCAGAACTCAACTACGACAGCATTCGCACTGATGTTCGTACCCTGTTCCACGATCCTCAAGCCGGATTTGATGCGTTGCGCGATCGTTTAGGCAGCTTTAATCGCGATACCGTGGTGGCGCTGTTGTCGTCCCGCGATGATATCTCTGAAGCCGAAGCTAATCGAATTGTCGATCAAGTCGAGACTGCCAGAACTTCAGTTCTGCGTCGTGCAGAGCGGATTCAAACCGAAGCGCAGCACCGACTCGAAGAAGTCAAACGTCAAGCCAAAAAGCAAGCCGAAGAAACCCGCAAAGCGGCAGAAACGGCGGCATGGTGGTTGTTTGGAACAGCACTGGTTTCCGCTGGCGCATCGGCTCTCGCAGGCGCGATCGCGGTCGGATTCTAGACTGTCAGTTTGAGGCTTTTCGCTGCGTTTTCAGCGGATAGTTACCCCCTAAATCCCCCATTCTGGGGGATTTTCAGTAAGAGAACGAACTATCGCTCATTCGAGTGTTCGTGGGGTTGTTCGCCCATTGGCATTGACGATGTATCTGCCTTAACTACACCGTTCAAGTTCGCTCCGTCTAAAGCAGCCCCACTAAGCCTAGCGCCACTGAGAATCGCTTCTTGCAAGTTTGCTCGACTTAGAACTGCGTTTGTGACAAATGCTTCAGTTAGATCTGCCCGAATCAATGATGCTTCACTGAACTTCGCTCCGGTCAAATCCGCTCCAAATAGGCTAGCGGAGTCTAGCGTGGCATGGCTTAAATCGGCTCCAGTCAGGGTTGCTCGTTTAAGATTCGAGTCGCTTAAGTTGGCTCCACTCAAGTTCGATCGCACTAAAATCGCCGCGCTTAGATCAGATTGCGTCAAAATTGCACCATTAAGACTCGACTGGCTGAGTTCTGCGGCATGAAGGTACACTTTCTGCATCTGGGCTTGGTCGAGCTTTGCTCCAGTTAATCCGGCTGCGGTGAAATTCGTTTCCTGCAAATTCGCGCTGCTTAAATTAGCGTTATCGAGTTTTGCCATCGTTAAGTTCGCTTTTGCTAGATTCGCTCTGGTTAAATTGGCTTCACTCAAATCCGCGCCTTTCAAACCGTTTTCACTCAAATCCGACAGATTCGCCTCGGTCAGATCTGCACGTCGCAACTTCGTGCTGAAAAAATCGGCTTTTGTAAAGTTGACCTTCTTTAAGATAGCTTGGCTCAAATCGGCAGCGTGCAGAAACGCGCCACTCAAATCTGCCTCGCTTAGATCAGCACCGCGCAGATAAGCCGTAATTAAATCTGCACCCTTCAAATTTGCTTGTTGTAGGTTCGCTCGATCGTAGCTGCCCGGAGTGTGACTATCTCCCGTCCAACTCAGCAAAGCAGCGGTTAATTTTGCTTGATTGAGATTGGCTTGTTTGAGGGTTGCCCCCCGCAAATCTGCCTGAACGAAATCGGCTCCGCTCAAATCCGCTTGGCTCAAGTTCGCTCCGCGCAAATCTGCTTCTCGAAGATTTGCGCCTTTCAAGTCTGCACGACTTAGATCCGCACCTCTTAGGTCGCACGATCGGCACTGTTTCGTTTCAAGCAGTTGTTTGATTGTTTCTGGATTCGCTGAGGGATTTGGCGAAGGTTGCAGTTGAGGCTGCGCGGTATTAGACGCTCGTTCTTCGATTCGAGGAGAACATGCAGCAAGGATGAGCATCACTGCGGCGATCGACAAGGTATTTAGTTTCATAACTTTCTACATTTGATAGCTTTCTACATAGGGTGTCAACGAAACTGCCAAATCCGAATCGTTTGGTCTTTACTGCCACTGACAAAGCGGTTTGACTGAGCAGACTGCGGCGCAACCGACAGCGATAAAATCCAATCGCTATGATCAACTAGCGATCGCAGCAGGCTTCCATCTTGAACTGCCCAAACATTGATTCGGCGATCGATGCCTCCACTGATTAATGTTTTTCCGTCTGAGCTGAATGCGATCGCAACCACTCGCGCTTCGTCTCCTAACGTCCGAATGAGTTGTCCGGTCTGCCAATTCCACAGCCTGACCGTTTTATCCCAGCTTGCACTTGCCAATGTAGTTCCGTCAGGACTGAACGCCAAGTCACGAACGGCATCGGTATGCCCGGTCAAGGTTCTGAGCAATGCCCCCGTTTGAGCATCCCAAAGTTTAATCGTTCGATCGACACTGGCAGTTCCAACAACTTTTCCGTCAGGGCTAATGGCGATCGAGAAAATTTGAGCTTCATGCGTTGGAATCGTTTGCAAAAGTTCTCCGCTAGGAACTTGCCGCACGGTTAGCACAGCGTCTTCACCGCCGCTAAACAAGGTTTTTCCATCTGGGCTGAGCGCTAATCCCCAAATCGGCGTATCTTGCTCAATCGTTTGAATGACTTGACCCGTTTGTAAATCCCAAATTTTAATCGTGCAATCGCCGCTTCCACTAATTAGCGTTTTTCCATCCGGAGTGAGAACGAGCGATCGCACAGCATCCTGATGTCCTGAAAGCGTTTTTAAAACCTTCCCAGTTTTAATGTCCCAAACTTTAATCTTTTGATTCGCACCACCGCCAATTACCGTTTGCCCGTCCGGGCTGAAAACGACCGACCAAACCGGAGCCGTATCTAAAAAAGTTTGTTCTAGCACGGGGTTCACAGACCCGGCGATCGGGGGTTGATTTGATGGTAATTGCCCGATCGAACTTGGAAGCAGTCGCAGCAGGTAAATGCCGCTGATCATCAGCGCGATCAACACCGCGATCCCGGTTAGCGCTTTACGTAACTCCGAAGCAATCTCAGGAGATTTCCAGACCTGAACCGAAACGGGTCGAACGTTATGAGAGGATAAAAGAACTTGTTGATATTTCTCGACTTCCGATCGCGTGATTAATTCGTTGATTAGCTTTGCAGCCTCTTCGCTGGTCGCACCAGAATTGGAAGAAACGGCTCCAACAGGTTGTAAATTGATTGCTTCGGTTTCTTCTGCTTCAAGTGCGCTGTTTTCTTGGGCGTTCAGTTCTGCGCCCACCAAACTTGCAACCCTGAGGTTGTGTCCGGTGCTATCTTCAGACACCAGCATCCGAAACAATTTTCCTTGCTGCACGCTGAGATAGCCTTGTTCTTGAACGGGTGCAAAGACTCCGACACCGGGGCGCGCCGATCGATAAGACTCAGCGGGAATCTCAATGCTCGTGATCGTATCCGGTGGAGCATCGCGATCGAGTTGCTCCACCGGTCCGATGAGCAAGCACGTAAAAATTGATTTGAGCTGTGCAAGAGAGAGCGATTCGCTCAGATAGTAGCAGACAAAATAAGGAACATGACTGCGCTTGAAATCATCGGTTCCGTCGTTGTACAGCCAGCCAAACAACGTTTGATTTGCGGAGATTTGGTAAATATAAGCCGCTCGATAATCCACAGGCGGCGGGCTGTACGAATCCCAATATTGATGAACAATCTGCTCGATAAAGGTTTGACAAACTTTGCACGGAACCTCTGCGCTTGTCAGGGCTTGAAAGCCAATTTTGGCAAAACTCGTATAGATAAGCTGACCTAGAAGCAGAGACATGGGCAAAATCAATTTCTGAGTAGGGTCTAGGACTTTAGATCGTGAATCTCAATCGATTTCACGCGGAGTGATTACGGCGATCGTTGTTCTTGAGCAGGCGAGAGTTTGGGCGGTGCGTTGCTTGAGTTCAGCCCCAGCTTTAGAAGAATGCCAACTCCTAAAAGACTGATACCCGTAATCGTGAGTACTACGATCAGCCGCTCTAAGCGCGGCGGAAAACGCCGCTTCACTCGATTCTGGGATAAGTGACTAGTCAGATTGCGTTCAGGTTGAAATCGATAGTGCTTATTTAATTCGGTAAGCAGCCATAGCAATGAGTCGGCTGCCCCTTTCGCATTGAGCTTGAAATGTCCATCGGTAGTTTCGATCGGAATGGCTGAGTAAAAGAGACGATGATTCACTTTGAAATCACTGAGTCGCCCGATTACCGGTTGCAGTTGTGCTTTAATCTGCGTGATCTCTCCGGGTTTTAGCAAATCGCATTGGGTCAAAATTAACGCGATCGCATACTTCAATTGATGTTGCTGCGCCAACGACGCGATCGCCATGACTTGATTGAGACTGTCTTGCAGCATGGGCATATAGCTAGGATCGTGAATTAACGCATGAGCATTTATAAACACACAGCAAGCATGTGAGGTCAGCACGAGTTGTTGAAACTCGTCGTGCCGCAGATTGCAAACCTCCCCTGGAGTATCCCACCAGCGAAACTGACAAACCGTTTCGCTAGCGCGAGAAGTGCGCTGCTTCAACTGAAAGTTAAAGTCTGTCACTTTAATCGTTGCCGGGGGATACAGCCCAGTTTGCTCGACATAGTGCAGAATTTTTACTAGGTTTGCCTGCATTGTTTCATCTTGGCACTCAAACCAAAATGCGGAAAAAGCTCGCTCTGGATCTGGAGCCGCACTGCCCGATACTAAAGCAGATTTCACAGCGACATTTGAAGAATTCATTTGCAATTGAGCATAGCTACCCGCTAGAAAAACAGTTTTGCCAACTCCGCGCTGACCGATGCTCAGAAGATTAAATGTTTTAGGAGAGGGTTGAGAGAATCGTTGCATACATACCGAAAGTGGAAAGCAAATACAGAGAAACGGGCACAAAAAAGTAGAGGGCTGCAAGCTGCTTTGCTCGGCTAAAAGTACCGATGAATCGCAGAGATACCTCCTATTTCCTTAGATTTACTTTAGATCGGGAAAATCCGGCAGTAACCGTTACAAAGAATGACGACTGCATCTACATAAAGAAAGTTCACGCATAAGAAAATGGAGCAACTCAGTTTGATCAAAGAAGCTCTTGAATGATTCGACAGAGGCTCAGTAGTACACCATGAAGGAATTTCCGCGTCAAACTACGACTTCTTTAAGGCTGTGCAAATCGTAATTTGCACAAACGGTACGGAGTCTTAAACAGTCTGAAAGAGTCAAGTTGCCTTGATTTCCTAACAGTTGCTAAACGATCCCTAAATACCGTGTACAGCCGAATACGATCGCCGGGGGAAACATACTTTGAAGTGGAGATTGATTAACGCCATGTTAACATCATCAGAAAAAAGTGTTTCTGCTAAAGCATATAATTCCGTAGTAATCAATCTAATTGTATAAAATTAACTTCTTGCGTTCAGCATGACAAACTTTTAAGTCTCATGCTGAACGCAAGGAGATTTAGTGAAACGAGAAAATCTATCAAACTCAACTAAAAGGCAGCCCTCCTTTCCCATTCAAAGAAAGCGAGGGCTGCATCTTCTAACAAAATGAACTTTAGATAGAACTAGACATCATAAATCCGACACTCAGCCGCATCGGGATGATCATCGCAATAAGATGTGAAAGCACTTTTCGTATCCGATCGACGATGCGAAATTTCTGCTTGAACCTCTTCCACTGCATCCCAAGCGCTGGCACACTCATCGGATGTCGTTCCATTTGTACCACAAGCATCACGCGCCTGATCGACAAGATCATTAAGGCGTTGTTCGATCGTGACATCCTCTTTTAACTGACTCATAACTTTACCCCTGGTGTAGTGAAGATTGGGTGACTCTTTCCAGTGTGCCTCCGGATTTCAATCATTGAGGGACTCTTACCTTTAATTTAAGAATTAGTCAGAAACACGGCTCATTCTCATGTCATCTTGAACGCGCGGTTTTTGCGATCGAGCAATTTGCTGGTGATTCTGAATGACTTGATAAATCGCATTCTGCCGACGCGCTTGATCCTGAGTGATGCTATAGACATTGTTTCCAAGTCCGGGCGCATCCCATTGATTTGTGCGGGGATTCAGGTAAGAGTAGGTACGCGCCTGTAAAACCGCTTCAGATCCTTGCAGTCCTTGAGCATACGCCTGCCGTAAGCGATCGATGTATCCACCGCGATCAAGCGCGGCTAACGGTGCTTGATTCGCTAAGTCAATTCCATTGAGTTGTTCTTCGAGTCCGAGACGCAATCCCGCGGAAACGGCGGTTTGCTGAATCACATCGTATTGACCGCGTAAACGATTTAATTGACGACGATCGGCATCATCGGGTGAAGTCGCGCCATGCTGATAAGAAAAGCTTCCCATATTCCAGCGCCCATTCCCCGGATCAACGTGACCGTAATACGCCCATGTTCTACTGCCATCAGGGGTGCGGGTTCCTTCAGCGCTTCCGACTGCTTTGGCAACTAATGAATCGGAACCGCCTTCAAACAGTTCATCCGGTGCAACGGCAACTAAGCGATCGTCCTGATGCAAAACTGGCTGAGGAACAGATGCAGGCTTGGTAGGAGTTCCAAATTTGACCGCAGCGGATTCTTGAACAGATTGAGTCGGGGGCGTGGATTTTGCAGCTTGCGGGTTGAAATTGAGTAGTCCTTGAGCTTGGGTCGATCGCATTCCACCGAACGTGAGAACGATCGCGCTCATCATCAAAGAAACAATCTTTTTCATCGTGGCTTTAAGGTTCGTTGCAGTAAACTTTTATCGGGTTCGACGAGTGCCCAGCTATCGTCGGATTGTTTTAACAGAGTGGCAAATTGCAGCAGCTTTCCGGTTGCGATCGCGTCTCCAGCTTCGAGTTTTCCGAGCTTTGGATTTTCTAATCCGCAAAGGCGAAACAGATAAGCGGGTGTATCGGAACCCGCAAAATACACACAGCCTTTTTCATCGATATAGGTACTGCCATCAGACGGCGCATAAACTGATTTCCCGTCGAGCGCGATCGAAATATCTCCGAGTCCGCCGATCACTTTTGAGCCTTCAATTTCATCGCCGGGTTTGAGTTGCCAGCTTTGATAAAGTCTCGGTGCTGAAATGATGTTTTCGGTGTGATGTGCAGCAGTACAACTAGAGGTAAGGCTGAATAGTAAAATGAATCCGACTTTAGCGAATCCAGAACTTGTACCCCAGGTATTGATTGCCTTCATACGAAACCACAATGTACGTTTGAGAAGTCGATCGCTCTAGCGCATCTGAAGCGACTCGATAAGCTTCGCGTTCGGTTGGTGTCCCCGTTCGCAGCGTGATGCTTGGCAGCACGCAGTAAGGCTCTTTTAATGCTTTACGAACTGCTTCTTTAGAGTCTCCGTTCTTTAGCAGAATTAGCTTTGCAATGTTTTCCTCAGAAATCGATTGTTGCGATTGCACTGATCCTTGGCATTCCAAAGCGGCTTCTTTACTACCAAACGAGGGGAGTCCCATCGCCTGAAAAAAGATTCCGAGCGCTAAAACCCCCGCTACTCCTGCTAACAACTGATTGGGGTTAAATTTATCGATCATAGTTTTCCTCCAACGAACAATCCCAATGTCACCAGTAACAGTCGGTAAATTCCAATCCGATTCGCTTGGGGAATAAACAGAGCGGCGTAGGCTGCTAACAATGCGGGTACGAATATCAGCAGAATGATCGGAAAGTTCAAAATTGGTACTGCCATGACTAAGTATTTCAAGCCGATTCGCAGTCCTGCCGCTGCCAATACCCAAAGTGCAGCATCGACCGCAATTCCAGAATTCTGTTCTGGCAGTCTTAATACTCGCTGCATAATGCGGGGCAAGGGTTTACGACGACGAGTGCGGGCAGTCGGAATGCGGGTCGCTGGGCGGAAGGGTGGGATCGAAGGTTGAGGAGATTTCAGCGTAGATTGCGGTGGACGAGGAGCTTCAAGCGGCAGTCGCACATCGTTCGATCGCGTTCCGTCTTGTGCCTGCATTTTTTCGACCGTCGCTTTGAGTTCGTCGATCGCAGTCCAAGTCGCGTTTAACTGCTCGTTAAAGTGAGCGAGAACGGCTTCGATTGAAGGAGTTGCCTCCCAGGTGAGCTTGACTCGTGTTGAGGCGGATTGATTCGGCAATTTGTTGGTTGCTTGAGATTTGGTTTTTGTAGACCTCCCGGTATTCGTTGTGCGGCGTTTTTTCGCAGGGGTCGCTTCAGTGGTAGACTCATCGAGCGATTCACTGGCGCTTGGAGGTTCAGCGATCGGCTTTGCAAGTTGCCGTTTTGCGCTCGGCTGAGTTTGTGTGATCCGAGTTGACTGGCTTTCTGTTTTTAGTTCTGTCATCGCGGCTCCTGGGGCAAGTGAATCTCTAGTACGATAGTACTATTAATAGTATTAATGTGCTAATTCCCAGAAGTCAACCGTATCAATTAAATTTATTCCTAAAGAATTCGCCCCGTCGTAAAACGCTGCGCTTTTGTTGCTACAAGTACAAAGTTAAATTCTGCATTGGCGATAATACATTTTGTTAAGCGAGCCGCAGCCTCAAGGGGTAGAGATTCCGCCAGAGTGCCGCCTGGAGCGATAAACCTGATCGATTGCCGTGTGTTAGTGAATACGGTTTTAAGACACAGTGCGCCAATCGATCGAGAGTATCGCCCAATCCGCCGACCAATCCCGTACGATATGAATATGGCTCATTAGTTACAAGGGATATCCTGTACTCAAATTGCTTAATAAATTGTTTTAATCTTGAATCTGCCGTGATAATTGGCATTCAGATCCCGTTCACTTGTGTTTCATGCCCCTCACTATCCTTGTCGCAGAAGATGATTTAGGAACCCGCCTGTCAATCAGCGACTATCTCGAATGTTCTGGTTACTCTGTGGTTTCTGCTGAAAATGGCAAAGATGCGATCGCGCTGCTCGAAACGTATCAGCCCCATTTAATCGTCACCGATGTTTCAATGCCGCTGATGGATGGCTACGAATTAGTGCGACAGGTACGACGACGACCCGCCCTGCGCTTATTGCCGATCGTCTTTCTCACGGGGCGCACAGATACGACTGAGCGCGTTCGCGGCTATCAGCTTGGCTGCGATGTGTATTTAGCAAAACCGTTTGAACTGCCGGAGTTGGGTGCGATCGTGCGAAATTTGCTTGATCGCAGTCAAATGATTGAAACCAGTTGGCGATCCCGACAGGAATTTGAGAGTTCTGAAGGAGTAGAGCGCGAAAAACCGACTTCTGATCTCAAGATTGTGTTTACCGATCGTGAAAGAGAGGTTTTGACGCTGCTGAGTGATGGCTTGTCGAATAACCAGATTGGCGATCGTTTACATCTAAGTTCGCGCACGGTGGAGAAGCACGTGAGTAGCTTGTTGCGAAAAACCGAGACGAGCAATCGAGCCGAACTGGTGCGATTTGCGATGGAACATCATTTGGTTGTGTAGGGTTTATAGCGTTTACCCAACAGCTAGAGACCGGATTAATCGCGTCTCTAGCTGTTTATCACACCAATAATTGATCAGGTTCTCGCTGTTTTCTCCAGCATCAACTTCGATCGCTTAATCGTCTCCGGAATCGCGATCGGGTAATCTCCAGTAAAACAAGCCGAACAAAACTCGTTGGGATTCTCTCTCGTCGCGTCTAACATGCCTTCCCAACTGAGATATTGCAGCGAATCTACTTCGATTTGTTTGGCGATTTCGTCGATCGATTTCGTTGCTGCAATTAAGTGATCCTGACTGTCGGTATCAATGCCGTAAAAGCAGGGATGCGTCACTGGAGGCGAGGAAATTCGCATGTGAACCTCGATCGCGCCTGCGTCTCTGAGTGTTCTGACGATCTTACGGCTCGTGGTTCCGCGCACGATCGAATCATCGACAATGATCACGCGCTTTCCAGCTAACACATCTTTGAGCGGATTCAGCTTCATCCGAATTCCGGCTTCTCGCATTCCTTGAGTCGGTTGAATAAAAGTACGACCGACATAGCGATTTTTGATCAAGCCTTCTGCATAAGGAATTCCAGAAGTTTGAGAAAAGCCGATCGCAGCCGGGACACCCGAATCTGGAACCGCGATTACGATATCGGCATCGATCGCTGATTCTTTCGCCAACTGTCGCCCAATTCGCAATCGATAGCTATACAGCGTTTCATCGTGCATCAAACTATCAGGGCGCGCAAAATAAATCATTTCAAAAATGCACAGTTTTCGCGCGGGTTGTTCTGCCCAAAAAATCGACTCAATTCCGGCTTGGGTAATCCAAACCATTTCACCCGGTTGGATATCTCGGACATAATCGGCTCCAATAATGTCGAGTCCACAAGTTTCTGAAGCTAAAACATACCGGAGGGGGGCATTGTGCGATTCCTGCGCCAGCGTCCCTAAAACTAAGGGACGAACGCCATTCGGATCGCGAGTTCCAATCATGCCGTCCGGAGTGCCGATCGCTAAACTAAATGCTCCGCGACATCGCTTAAACGCATTGATCGCACCGTTGATCCAATCATTGCCGTGATTCACTTCTTCTGCGATCGCCAGCGCGATCGCTTCAGAATCCGTGGTTGTAGCGAAATCGTGATTCGTCTCAGCTAACGCTGCTCGAAGTTCACGAGTATTCACTAAGTTTCCGTTGTGTGCTAACGCCAGCGTTCCTAAACGTGATTTTGCCAGAGCAGGCTGAGCATTCACAACGCGACTTGATCCGGTTGTCGAATAGCGAGTATGTCCGATCGCTAAATCTCCGGGTAGCTCTTTTAGCTTTGTTTCGTTAAAAACCTGTGACACCAAGCCCATATCTTTGTGCAGATGAACTTGTTCGCCTTCAAACGTGGCAATTCCCGCTGATTCTTGACCCCGATGCTGTAAAGCAAACAATCCGAAGTAGGCAAGATTTGCTACAGCCTCACCTGGCGCGTAAACCCCAAACACCCCGCAAGCTTCTTCTGGTTTATCAGGATGCTCAGCAGGATCAACAGAAAACTTGTCATCAGGCAGCATAGGCTTGGTTTTGCGTAGTTAGACAGCAGTTCAGAACGTTGAGAACACAAAGTTGTGTAGAACACAGGGTCTTAACATTTCCTTAAATATCGCACACAACAGCGGACTATTCGGTTAGCCCTTTCTCGATCGCACTCGACCAACCTGTGAACAACTCTGCGATCGTAGCGTCGATTATCTGAAATGGGGCGATCGAAATCTTCAGAGATTTTCCCCCAACCGTGCCGAGTTTTTGCCACTGTTTGCCGAGTTCAGATGTTAGAATCTGCTCCCATTCTGCAACGGATTCCGGCTTGATCGAGACAATAATCCGCGCGCCACCTTCGGCAAATAGAACTTGATCAATTCGGTTTGAATGGGCTGGAATTTGAATATCTGCACCGAGATGATGACCGAAACAACATTCGGAAAGCGCGATCGCGATTCCGCCTTCTGCACAATCATGCGCCGATTGAATCAAACCGCTGCGAATTCCCGATCGACAAACCGCTTGAACTTTGCGTTCGAGGTCAAAATCAACGATCGGGGGCTTTCCTGCGATCGTTTGATGTACGGTTGCTAAATACTCGGATGCGCCCAATGTTAGAGCCGAATCTGAGAGCGGCAATCCTAATAAATAAATCACATCGCCGCTGTGTTTCCAGCTTTGTCCTGCAATGCGATCGAGGTTCGGAATAAACCCAACCATGCCCACAACCGGAGTCGGATAAATCGGCTCTGGCTTGCCCTCAGAATCTAAAGTTTCGTTGTAGAGAGAAACGTTTCCGCCTGTGACTGGGGTGGAGAATTCTCGACTCGCTTCGGACAGTCCACGACATGCTTCGGAGAGTTGCCAATAACCGATCGGCTTTTCTGGACTGCCGAAGTTTAAGTTATCGGTAATCGCAATCGGCTCTGCTCCCACACAGCTAAGATTCCGCGCTGCTTCTGCGACTGCGGCTTTTGCACCTTCGTAGGGATGAAGATAAACATAGCGAGGATTGCAATCGACGGTGGCAGCCACACCTTTATTTAAGGTGGACGAATCAGGAATCACCGAAGCACTCTGAGAATCAGCAAGCGGGCGGACTCTCACAACTGCGGCATCTGCGCCACCGGGAAGCAATACGGTATTGTTTTGGACTTGGTGATCATACTGGCGATAAATCCAGCGTTTCGATGCGATCGTTGGTGCATTTAATAAAGCAGCTAAAATCTCATTCCAACTACGGTGATCAATTCCATTCTCATTACAATCTGGCAAACTTTCCGCTGTCCATGCCCAAGCTTTCTGAGCATATTCGGGCGGTTCGCTGATTAACTCGCGATGGTAGATCGGTGTATTGTCCGCTAAGGCTGTCGCGGGAATCTCAGCGGCGATCGTACCTTGAAACAGAATTCTAACGATCGATTCTTCGATCACTTTCCCGGCGACCACCGCATGAAGTCCCCACTTCTCAAAAATATCAATCAGTTCTTGTTCGCGTCCCTTTTCTGCTACAAATAGCATTCGTTCTTGCGACTCAGACAAAAGATATTCATACGGAACCATTCCCGCCTCGCGTACCGGAATCAAATCAAGATCCAATTCAATTCCGACTCCACCTTTCGCCGCCATTTCCGAAGTCGAACAAGTGATTCCCGCTGCTCCCATGTCTTGCGCTGCGACAACTGCACCTGTTTTAAACGCTTCCAAGCAAGCTTCGATCAAAGATTTCTCTAGGAACGGATCACCGACTTGCACAGCGGGTCGATCGTCGATCGATTGATCGCTCAATTCCGCACTGGCAAAACTCGCGCCGCCCATGCCGTCCCGTCCAGTCGTTGATCCGACATACAGCACCGGATTGCCCAATCCTTTCGCGCCCGACTTCACAATCTCGGTCGTTTCCATCAATCCCAATGCCATCACATTCACTAAGGGATTGCCGGAGTAAGCGCGATCGAAATAAACCTCACCTCCAACCGTGGGCACTCCGACGCAATTCCCGTAGTGAGAAATCCCAGCCACAACACCGTTTACAATCCGGCGAGTTCGAGACTCATCAAGCGTTCCGAATCGTAGCGAATTTAAAAGTGCGATCGGGCGCGCCCCCATCGTAAAAATATCGCGCAAAATTCCACCGACTCCGGTTGCGGCTCCTTGAAATGGCTCTACGGCTGACGGATGATTATGCGACTCGATCTTAAACGCCAACTGCAACCCATCACCGAGATCGATTACGCCAGCATTCTCACCGGGTCCAACGAGAATGCGATCGCCCTCGGTCGGAAACTGCTTTAACAACGGACGCGAATTTTTGTAGCAGCAGTGTTCCGACCACATCACCCCAAACATTCCCAGTTCAGCCTTATTGGGATGGCGACCTAAGCGCTGCACAATTTCTTCGTACTCTTCGGGTTTAATCCCTTCAGCAGCAATTTCAGTCTCGGAGAATGGTGCAGATGACAGGACAGACATAAACCCTAGCCCGGATAGAACAGGTACTTATTCTATCGGCAAAGCCCCCAGTTTCACGATTAATTCGCGGCGGGCTTCCAGGTTCCATGAAATCCGATCGGAATAACTTCAGGCAATGCCAATCGACACACGGGCGAATCGTTTAAGCGATCGCTATCGAACACCCAAACCTCGCTCTCGTTGGTATTACCGTCATAAACAACCGTCACGATCCAGCCTTGATTCGGATCGATTGCATCTGGTGCGTAAATCGGCTCCATCGGATAACGATTCTCGCCGCAATCGGCTTCAAGCAATTCACCCGTTTTCTGATCAAATCGTCCGATCGCGCCAAAGATTTCTTTCGCTGGATCTGCTCCTCGACGCTGCATCGAGAAATAAGTATGTTGCCAAGGTCGCCCGACATCGTTTGGTTTGACGATCGGGAATTCACAATGTCGATCGAGCAATTCCTGCTGCTCTAAAACTTTCCCGGTTAACGGATTGACTCGAATCTGCCACAGCGTTGATTTTGCCGATGTGTGAGTTTCCCCGGTTGCAACTTGTCTTAAATACTCGTTGGTGTTGAAGTCAGCATATCGAATCACATCAACTA
>CAXTDB010000103.1:0-910 GCA_964242045.1 uncultured Leptolyngbya sp.
AACCAGGCTGGACAGATATCTATACCTTTGTTGATGTTCCACCGACTTTGGGAATTAGCTTTGCTCGCCCTTACTACGAAAATCAGCAATTACGAGGGGTACTCGGAGCCGATTTTATCTTGCTCGGCATCAATGATTTTCTCAGACAAATTCAGCCAGATGCCGCGAGTCGAGTGTTTATCATCGAGCGCAACGGCAATCTGGTTGCAACTTCCTCAAATCAACTGCCCTTTGATGCCAAACAACAAAGATTAAACGCCAACACGATCGCTGATCCACTAATCCGCACCACTGCACAACAACTCCAAGCTTCTAGAAATCTGGCTGCAATTCGCGATCGCCAACAGTTCGAGCTTAACTTTGAGCAACAACCTCACCGAGTTGAAGTCACTCCGGTAAACGATCAATACGGCTTAGATTGGCTAATTGTATTAGTGATTCCACAATCGAGCTTTATGGGACAAATTGAAGCCCACAATCGAACCACAATCGCGCTTTGCTTGGCTGCGTTATCTGCTTCGATCGTCACTAGCTTTGTAATGGCGCGATGGCTGTCTCGTCCGGTTCAGCGCTTAAGTGATGCGAGTCAAAACATGGCGAAAGGTCACTATGACCAACAAGTTAAAATTCGCGGTAGTCGAGAGCTTGTAAAGTTAGCTCGATCGTTTAACAGCATGAGCCAAGAAATTCAGCGATCGCATTTAGCACTCGAAGACTATGCGCGATCGCTCGAAGCAAAAGTAAAAGAGCGGACTCAGCAGCTTGAACAAGAAATCGAAGAACGTCAGCGAATCAATGCTGAGCTAGAAGCTGTGTTTTCAGCAATGGATCAGCTTATTTTTGTGTTTGATCAAGATGGGCGACATCTTAAAATTCCAGCGAGTCGCGCACAGGACATTTTGTACAAGCC
>CAXTDB010000103.1:920-14136 GCA_964242045.1 uncultured Leptolyngbya sp.
AAGCCATTAGAATCACGAATCGGACGAACTCTGCACGACGTTTTTTCGCAAGAAATTGCAGACAACTTTCTTTATCACATCCGACAAGCGCTTGCGACTCAATCTACGATCGATATCGAGTACACTCTGCAAGTCGAAGATCAAACAATTTGGTCAGATGCAAGCATTTCACCGATCGATGATCAAACCGTGATCTGGGTTTCGAGAGATGTGACTGAGCGCAAACACGCGGAACAACAATTACAGCAAAGCCACGATGACTTGAAACAAACATTAGATGAACTGCGATCGACGCAAGCAAAGCTGATTGAATCTGAGAAACTTGCAGCTTTAGGTCAATTAGTCGCAGGAGTCGCGCATGAAATGAACACACCGCTTGGAGCGATGCGATCGTCGATCGAGAATGTGTCACAGTTTATGCAGCATGATCTTGCAGCCTTACAGCTTCTTTCACCCGATTATCAGCAAGACTTCTTTGCATTGATTCAACGTTCTGCCGAAACTTTACCGAGCTTAGCGTATCTATCTAGTCGCGAGAAGCGACAACTAAAACGATCGTTAATCAAACAGCTTGAACAGCATCAAATTAGTCCAGCAGACTCGATCGCAGATACATTGATCGATATTGGTGTTTACGATCGAATCGAACCCTTTCTAACCTTGCTGAGTGATCCAGAGCGCGACGTTATTCTTAGAACCGCGTATCAATTCACCAGCGTTCAAAGAAGTGTGCAAACTTTGTCGATCGCCTCAAACCAAGCGGCTCAAGTTGTGCGAGCCTTAAAAACTTATGCCCGTCAAGGTGTTGAAAGTAAGCCTATTTTCGCAAACGTAATCGATGGAATTGAGACAGCTTTGACGCTTTATCGCAGTCAATTAAAGCGCGGAGTCGAAGTGATTCAGCAGTATGACGAAGTTCCGGAGATCGAATGCTATGCCGATGAACTCAATCAAGTCTGGATGAATCTGATTCACAATGGAATTCAGGCAATGAACTATCAAGGACAATTAACGATCGCCGTTCATTCTGACCTTGATCAAATTAAAGTTGAAATCACAGATACCGGAGCAGGAATTCCACTAGAAATTCAAGCCCGGATTTTTTCGCCCTTTTTCACCACAAAACCAATGGGAGAAGGAAACGGTCTAGGGTTATCGATCGTTCAACAAGTGATTGATAAGCATCATGGCTCAATTCGATTTGAAAGCATTCCAGGACAGACAATGTTTACAGTTTTGCTTCCGATTCGGTTAAATCATCAGTAACTTTGCATTCCTTCAGAAGCTTAGGATGCAGTACATTCTCCAGTTTGTGTCGATTTCGGATCTAAGGGCGTGAACGATGCGATCGCGGCTTCTCTTTGCCAACCGATTTCTCCAACTTTGACAAGTCTCGAAGCTTTTGCTTCCGCAGGCGAAGTTCCAATGCCACAGACTTTCAGTTTCAACCAAGTGGATTGATCAGAAACCGATTGCTGTCGCCCTAGAACTTGAAGAACGGTTCCAGGTGGAATTAAACCGATGATGTCACTGCCCGATGATTCTGTAGTCGTTTTCTCGGTTCTAGGCGCAGGAGATTGATTCCCAGCGGAACGTTTATCTGTCTTGAATAAAGGAAGATTAGACGAAGATACATTCAGGCGAATCAGCGAACCCGGAACGATCGCAGTAGGTTCTGGAGAAGCAGGAACAGGTGGAACCGTAGGAGGAGCAGAAACCGGAGTTTGATTGATCAGTTTTGCAATTAATTCTGGAGCGACAAGGGTTGCGATCGCGCCCGCCAGTCCAAAAAGTCCCAAAAGAATGAACGCAATCTTCAACCAAGACGATCGACGCGGTTGCAGTTCGGTTCTCAATCCAGGCGGCGGCGTGGCAGGAACAACCATTTGAGTGGGCTTTGCGATCGGACGCAGCGCAGTCGATCGCCCCGTCTCGTGAATTTGACAGTGAATTAACCCGATCGTGACGTTATCGTGACCGTTCTGAGTGTTAGCAATTTCTACCAGTCTTCGCGCAACAGTAGCGACATTCGTTTTACCGTTAAGGATTGGGACGATTTCGGATTGCCAGCATTCTTCAACGCGATCGTTATCGCTCAATCCGTCTGAACACAGCAGAAAGACACACTCTTCGTCGAGGATAAATTGCTGCACCGTTGGATGAAGGTAGCTTGAACTTCCCATTCCCAGAGCTTGTACAAGCGATCCAGCAGAAGGATGCTGTAATGCTTCTCGGTACAAGGTGTAACCCAATCGAGCTTCGCGCGAGGCAACATCATCATCGAGCGTTACTTGATAACACCCTTGCCGCGTAATGCGATAAGCGCGACTATCGCCGACGTGAGTGAGATAGAGTTGATGCGATCGCACAACTGCCATCACGACCGTTGTTCCCATGCGTTGCCGTTCTTGTCGCCGCTCTGCATCATTTTTCTGCGCGATCGCATCATTCGCTGCTAATACTGCCTCTTCTAATCCTGACTCAAGAGAATTCGGATCGAGAGATTGAATTTTTTGCGCGATCGTCTGAATTGCTAAATTTGAGGCGACTTCTCCGCCTTCATGTCCACCAATCCCATCGCAGACAATAAGTAAATCATGATTCTCGCCACTGGTTCCGCTTGATGGATAACACGCATCTTCGTTACTCTGGCGGCTCGGTCCTTGATCGGTTAGCGTTGCGATTTGAATCTGGCGCGTTTGCTCAGAACTTTGCGATGCGATCGCAGAATCTAGCACTTCGATCAACTGGTCTGAACTTTTGATTTGCTCGTGAATGAGACTTTGACAAATTTGATCAAAAAAATCGGCGATCGTAGGTTGCACTTGCCAACTCGACCAAAATTTTCCCAATTCTGCCAGGGTCGGAGTAGAAGCGCGAACACTCTGTGCAGCCAAGCGATCGAATCTCAGTTCCAAAATTCGGATCGTATCACCATCCGCGCAAATCAGATCAGCGTCTAGCAGCGTTGAAGCAACTCTTTCGACACTCAAAGCACTCCAAAGGTGCGCCAACTGCCGCAGAAAATGAAGCTGACGAAACCCACTACTCGCCGTCCAGACTTGCGCTAATCGCGGCATTAATCTTCCAGATAAATCCTCACCCTGTCGAGCACGAGCATCTTGCGGATAAATCGGAGCCGACTCCAGAAACAGCGTCTCTCCTACAACCGCAAACGGTTGAGGAATCATCGGACGTTCTGCCATCAGATGCAAATAAGGTTCAAGTAGCGGTGGAACCTCGATCGCCAGCGGCGGAATGCCCGGTTTCGTATCGAGCGCGATTTGAGCAGATTGAATCAAAAAGCGATCGCCCACTAATTCCCCCGGTGAGTGCGATGATCCGACTGCCCATAAATAACGCTTCGGGATGCGGGTTTGACAGCGATGACAAAACTGCTGGCTTTCGGGATTGAGCGCCTGACAGAAATAATTGGGGCATTGCACGATCGAATCAGTTTGCATTGAGAAATAGAGTTTCTACGACTGGCTTAGTTCCGGTGGCGTTAAGCATTCCTCACTCTAGCAATTTTTGTCGATCGAGCGCGGAGGATTCAAAGGGAATTCCGAGTTTCCCCCCGTTGCGATCGCATCGTTCTGAGGCACAATAAACCAGATTTTACCGAGATTGGCTATGTCTTCCGTGTGTCGCCGTTTAGGGTTCGCTTCGCTGTTTCTCAGCCTGCTGGTTACAATGCCAAGATCAATCGCTGCCCCTGCATTTACGCCAACTGCTCCGCCTCCGGTTGCGCCCGCTTTACCGCAGGATGTTCAGGCGGATTTTCGAGTATCAGCGCTTCAGCGCGACTTTCAAGGCAATCTCTGGGTGGCATCACAGCAAGGACTCACGCGAATCGATCCGAATACTGGACGCATAATCTCGCGCGCCAAACTGCCCAATTTAGCGATCGGGGCGCTGGCTCAAGATCGCGTTGGTCGAATTTGGGTCGGCACAAGTGAAGGACTGTGGCGCATCGACCCAAAAACAGGCGCAGTCACCGCCCAAAACCTGTTTCTGCCGTCGAATCGAGTGCTGTCGCTACTGATCGATCAGCGCGGCTATCTCTGGGTCGGAACTGATTCTGGTCTAGCTTTGGTGAGTCCAGATCAAGGACTACTGATGACCACGCTGAAGAATCTACCGGGTGTGAGCGCTAACGCTTTAAGCTTAGATCCTCAAGGTCAGCTCTGGGTCGGAACGCTCGAAGGTTTGGTTCAAGTCGATACCGCGAGCGCGCGAATTCTTCACACCTCGAATCTAGAAGAAGGAACGGTTCAAGCTTTAGCACTCGATCGACACGGTTCACTTTGGGCGGGTACAACAAGCGGTTTAGTCAAAATCGATCCGTTAAATCGTCGGCAAGAGCGATCGGTCACTTCGCTGCGAGGGCGTGAAATTATTTCGGCTGGGTTCGATGCAGCGGGCAGCATTTGGGTCGGCACAAATAATGGATTGCTGCGAGTCAATCCCTACAACGGCGCGATCGTCGGTCAAGTTCCAAACCTTCCTTCTAATCGTGTGTTGTCGCTAGCCCCCGATACCGGAAATAAATTATGGGTGGGAACAAGTGAAGGATTAGCATGGGTCAGCATGACCAGCTATGAAACTAGACCCCATTTAATGTTCAGTCGCATCGTTGAATAGAAGCTCGTAGAATTAAGATAGATTCACGCTTTTAAATTCTTCTAGTACCCGATGCCCGTTACGCCGCAACAACTGATTCAGTGGAAACAACAACAGCGATCGATTGCCGTTCTGACCGCTTGGGATTATGCGATCGCGTCGATTCTCGATCGATCTGGCGTTGATGCGATTTTAGTCGGGGATTCGCTGGCGATGGTGGCATTAGGGCACGATACAACGCTGCCACTGACGCTCGATGAAGTGATTCATCATGCAAAAGCCGTGCGTCGAGGAGTCAAAGAAGCGCTGTTGATCGTGGATTTGCCGTTTTTGACGTATCAAGAGGGTGTGCAACAAGCGATGCACTCGGCGGGTCGAATTCTAAAAGAAACGGGTGCGGGTGCGGTGAAGTTAGAAGGTGGCTACCCAGCAATGGCAGCAACGGTTTCGCGTCTCGTTCAGGCGGGAATTCCGGTGATGGGGCATGTGGGGCTGACACCGCAATCGGTACGACAGACTGGATTTCGGCAACAAGGACGATCAATAGAAGCCGGAGACAAAATTCTCTCAGAAGCGATCGCGCTCGAACAAGCTGGAGCGTTTGCGATCGTCGTGGAGCATGTTCCGACAGAATTGGCGCAAAAGATCACACAGCACTTAACGATTCCCACGATCGGAATTGGGGCGGGCGTTCATTGTGATGGTCAAGTTCTCGTTACGTCCGATATGTTGGGATTAGGAACGTGGAAGCCAAAATTCGCCAAAGCGTATTTGGATTTGAATGCGTTGATTACGCGATCGGTGCAGGAATATTGTGAAGAAGTGCGATCGGGTCAATTTCCATCGGAATAGAATTTATCTGTGGAGCGAGCAAGATCCCCGCTCCACAATGACCTGCTAGACCTTCATCGCCTTTGCCAATTCCGCTGCTACCTCCGGACGCGAAAACTCCGGCGGCGGCAATTCTCCGCGTCGCAGCATTTCTCTCACTTTTGTGCCCGATAAATGAACTCGTTCTTCTGGCAAACTCGGACTCGTTTTTGTCGTTGCCATTCCCTGAGTGCGTTTGCAGTAAAACGCATGTTCAAATTTCAAAGGCAGAATCCCTAACTCACCGGGAGCAAATTCGTCAAAGATGTACTGTGCATCGTATGTGCCATAGTAATCTCCGACTCCTGCATGATCGCGTCCCACAATAAAGTGAGTACAGCCGTAGTTCTTCCGAATCAGCGCATGGAAAATTGCTTCGCGCGGTCCTGCATATCGCATCGCCGCTGGATTAATTGCGAGAATCACGCGATCGTTGGGAAAATAATGCTCCAACATAATCTCGTAGCAGCGCATCCGAATCTCTGCCGAGATGTCATCTTCTTTGGTCGCGCCGACTAAAGGATGCAGAAACAATCCATCTACGGTTTCTAATGCACATTTGATGATGTATTCGTGGGCGCGGTGAATGGGATTGCGGGTTTGAAAGCCGACTATCGTTTTCCAGCCTTTTTCCTGAAATGCAGCCCGCGATCGAGCCGGATCAATCTGATAAGTCGGAAACAATGGATGCGGATCACGCTCTAAAAGCCAGACATCCCCCGCTAAATTGACATTGCCCTGACGATAAACAACGGCTACACCCGGATGCTTTTCTTCATCGGTGCGGTAAACGTTCACGACTTCTCGTGTTTTGTCGTAGGTGTATTTTTCGCTGAGTTGCAACACACCGATATAGCGCCCAGTCGAGTCATCCAAGCGGATTAAGCTGCCTTCTTGCAGGGGTGCGGCAACTTCTTCAGTCACCGACAGCGTAATCGGAATCGACCACGGCAAGCCACTCGCGAGGTGCATTGCTTCAACAACGCGATCGTAGTCTGCTTTCCCCATAAATCCGGTTAACGGACTAAATCCCCCGATCGCGATGAGTTGCAGATCGGAAACGGCGCGCTCGTCGAGTTGAACGCTAGGAAGAAAATCGGCTTTAGAAAGAAATTCTTCGCGCTGCGCGCCAGTTGCAATACGGTTGATTAGTTGCCCACCGTGGGGTGCGATGCCGTCAGGATGACTCATGAGGTGTAGAAATTGAAAGGGTTAAATTTCCACTTTTCCGAGCAGAAAAGCGGTCTTTATTGAGCGTAGCAGGATGTGAGCCTTATGCGTTGCTTGATAAAAACGGAATGGGATCAGCGATCGGGTCTTTCAGAGTTTCGCCTTGCTGCTGTGCCCAGTACTGACTTAAAAAATGAATCTGCCGCAAGCCAACGATCAGATTTAATCCTGGGACGAACATCCACCAAACAATCAAAGGCTTTTTCAAATTTGCTCGATCGTACAATTCATTCACATCGCAATACAGCCGAAACTGCACAATATAAATCCAAACAATGCCCAACAGCGAGAACCATCTAAAGCTACTTGGAACATCGGGGTCAAACACTGCCAATGCTTGCGGCAATGCGACACCGACGACGAACGGCAGTAGACAAAGCGTCCCTGACCATCCTTTACCGTTATAGTTTCTTAACTCTTCTTGAATAATCCATTTGTAATAGCCGTAGTAGAGTAATCCGGTTAATCCTGAGAATAAGATTACTTTCCAAAGCGGGCGAGGTTTGCCGAGAAGGGACATAGGACGATCGCGTACTTTACTTTTCTTAATTTATTCGGTTTCTCGGTCAAATACAATCTGATGCAAGCTTTAGAGACTAACTGCCGCAGGATTTTGAGTTGGGCACGAGGAGAAAGGGATGTTCAGAGTGTTTGCAGACCGAGGTGGCACGTTTACAGATTTAGTCGTTGTTACAGATGAGAAATGGATAGTCGATCGTCTCGCTCAAATTCCCGATCTCTTTCAAATTACTGCACTCAATGATCAACAGTGGATCATTGTTTACAAACTGCTTTCAGAACAACCCGACTTGTACGAAGATGCAGTGATTCAAGGCATTCGGGTGATTCTGGGGCTGGCTTGTGATCAACCGATTCCGATCGGAGCCGTTGAGATCGTAAAGATGGGCACAACGGTTGCAACGAATGCGTTATTAGAGCGGAAAGGAGAACGCACACTTCTACTAATTACCCAGGGATTTCGAGATGCGTTGCAAATTGGGTATCAGAATCGTCCAAATATCTTTGCCCGTCATATTGTTCTGCCTGAACGGGTCTATGAACGAGTGATCGAAGTTGAGGAACGCTATACAGCTGAAGGTGAAGCGATCGTTCCTATCACGTTACAAGAAGAAGCACGACTCACGATCGCACTGCAAGACGCTTACAATGCGGGCATTCGGGCTTGTGCGATCGTATTTCTGCACGGCTATCGCTATCCGCAACACGAACAGCAAGTCGCCGCGATCGCGCACCGCATCGGCTTTGCTCAAGTTTCGGTTTCGCATCAAGTCAGTCCGTTGATGAAGCTGATTAGTCGCGGTGAAACAACCGTTGTTGATGCGTATCTTTCTCCGATTTTGCGGCGGTATGTCGATCGAGTTGGAACTGCATTGAAACAGCACGAATCCTCGACAAAGTTAGAATTCATGAAATCTGATGGCGGTCTAACCGATGCTGAACGATTTCAAGGCAAAGATAGTATTCTTTCAGGTCCTGCGGGTGGGATTGTTGGAGCCGTAAAAACCAGTACTAAAGCCGGGTTTGATAAAATCATCGGCTTTGATATGGGCGGTACTTCAACCGATGTCTCTCATTTCAATGGGGAATACGAGCGCACGTTTGAAACCGAAGTTGCGGGGGTGCGGCTGTGTGCGCCGATGATGTCGATTCACACCGTTGCAGCGGGGGGCGGATCAATTCTGCGGTTTGACGGCTCTCGCTATCGGGTCGGACCCGAATCGGCTGGAGCGCAACCGGGACCTGCTTGCTATCGAAAAGGCGGGACTTTAACCGTAACCGATTGCAATGTTCGCTTAGGTAAGATTCAGCCTGCATTCTTTCCTCAGGTTTTTGGCGCGAATCGTAACTTACCGATCGATAGTGCGATCGTTGAGCAGAAATTCGCAACGCTCAATGCAGAAATCCAAGAAAAGACCGGAGATTCTCGTACCGATGAACAAGTTGCCGCTGGATTTCTGGCAATTGCGATCGACAAAATGGCAAATGCAATCAAAAAGATTTCCGTACAACGCGGCTATGATGTTACGCAATACACCCTCTGTTGCTTTGGTGGAGCAGGCGGACAACATGCTTGCTTGATTGCAGAAGCCTTGGGAATGACGAAGATTTTCATTCATCCGTTTGCTGGAGTGCTTTCAGCGTATGGCATTGGTTTAGCAGATTTACGCATTCTGAAAGAAAAGGCAGTGGAAGCTCGTTTAAGCACAGAGCTAATTGCCGTTTTAGAACAAACACTCATTGCACTAAGTTCAGAAAGTCGGGCAGAAATCATTGCTCAAGGGGGCACTCACGATCGAACTGAAGTTCTGCTGAAAGCTCGTTTACGCTATGAAGGTACTGATTCAGCTTTAACCGTAGACTTCGATCGCTTAGAAGCGATGCGATCGCAGTTCGAGAAAGTTTACCACCAGCGCTACGGTTTTACGATGCCTGGTAAAAGCTTGATTGTAGAAGCGGTTTCGGTTGAAGCGATCGGACATGCAGCACCGATCACTGAACCTTTGCTAGCAATTGGTAGAACGATACCGCTAAGCGCGATTACCACAGTTCAGATCTACACCAAGGGCAAGTGGCACAAAACTCCGATTTATCGCCGCCAGGATCTCAGACCCGGCGATCGCATTACCGGAGCCGCCTTGATTCTAGAACCCACCGGAACGAATGTGATTGAACCAGGATGGTGTGCAGAACTCACGCAGCAAAACTACCTGATTTTGAGCAAAACAGATGAAGTGAAAGCATCAACCGAAGATTCTGCTGCTTCTGCGACTCCTGATCCGGTTCTGTTAGAGATCTTCAACAATTTGGTACGCGCGATCGCTGAAGAGATGGGCATTACTCTACAAAATACGAGCTACTCAGTCAACATCAAAGAACGGCTCGATTTCTCCTGCGCGATTTTTGATCAACAGGGTCAGCTAGTTGCAAATGCTCCCCATATTCCGGTTCATCTAGGCTCGATGAGCGAAAGTGTGAGTAGTTTAATTCGGGCTAAAGGCAAGACGCTAAAACCTGGAGATGCTTACGCCTCAAACAATCCCTACAATGGCGGAACACATCTACCCGATATCACTGTGATTACTCCGGTGTTTGTTTCTGACTCTGCGACTCCAATGTTTTATGTTGCTTCACGTGGTCATCATGCCGACATTGGCGGAATTACTCCAGGTTCGATGCCACCCTATAGCACCACGATCGACCAAGAAGGCATTTTGCTAGACAACGTACAGATTGTCGATCGAGGACGCTTTCAAGAGGCAGAACTACTAAAACGGTTGACTACAGGCGAATACCCCGCTCGTAATCCGGTGCAGAATCTAGCGGATCTTCAAGCGCAAATTGCTGCGAATGAGCGAGGCGTGCAGGAACTCGATCGCATGGTTGAACAGTATGGACTTGCAACCGTACAAAGCTATATGCAGCATGTGCAAGCGAATGCAGAAGAATCGGTGCGACGAGTGATTGATGTTTTGAAAGCAGGTCGTTTTCAGTATCCGATGGATGATGGCAGCGAGATTTGCGTCAACATTACGATCGATCGACAAGCTCGTTCTGCCTGCATTGATTTCACAGGTACATCACCGCAGCAATCTACCAACCTGAATGCACCCTTAGCGATTTGCAAAGCTGTTGTTCTCTATGTGTTTCGGACGCTGGTTGAAGATGATATTCCCCTGAATGCAGGCTGTCTCAAACCGCTCGAAATCATTGTTCCAGAAGGCTGTTTGCTCAATCCGCGTTATCCAGCAGCAGTGGTTGCGGGCAATGTAGAAACTTCGCAAGCGATCGCGAATGCGCTCTATGGGGCGCTTGGTGTGATGGCTGCCGCGCAAGGCACAATGAATAACTTTACCTTTGGCAACGAGCAGCATCAATACTATGAAACGATTTGCGGCGGTTCTGGAGCTAGTGCAACCTTTAATGGAACAGATGCGGTTCAAACGCACATGACTAACTCTCGCTTAACTGACCCAGAGGTATTAGAGTGGCGGTTTCCGGTGTTCGTTCAAGCGTTTTCGATTCGTTCTAACAGTGGCGGCATCGGAAAACATCGAGGCGGCAACGGGGTGGTTCGTCGGATTCAATTCCGTGAAGCAATGACGGCAGCAATTCTGTCAGGTCATCGCATTGTTGCACCGTTTGGATTAGCAGGTGGCGAACCAGGAGCGATCGGGCAAAATTCGATCGAGCGACAGGACGGAACAATCGAACCGCTCGGCAGCAAAGCAGAAGTTGCGATGCGTCCGGGTGATGTTTTCGCGATCAAAACCCCTGGCGGCGGTGGATTTGGCAGCATTTATGAAGATTAACGCGCAAAAAAGGTAGGTAGCTTTGCACTACCTACCTAGAATGTAGATCAGACGACCAGAACCGATCAGGTTCCAGAAGTCCAGGAATTGATGTACTCGGTTTGAGCGGCGGTAAGGCTATCGATCGAGAAACCCATCGCTTGCAGTTTCAAACGTGCGATTTCTTGATCCAATTCGGTCGGAACCGGATAAACACCGGGTTCCAATTTGCCTTTGTTTTTCACCAGATATTCTGCGGCTAACGCTTGGTTCGCAAAGCTCATATCCATTACCGCGCTTGGGTGTCCTTCAGCGGCTGCCAAGTTCACTAAGCGACCTTCACCCAACACGACCACCGATTTACCGGATTTGAGCGAGTATTCTTCGGTGAAGTTGCGAACAGTTTTCACACCGGATGACCGTTCTTTCAGGGCTTCGAGATCGATTTCGATGTCGAAGTGACCAGAGTTACAGACGATCGCGCCATCTTTCATCGCGTCGAAGTGTTCCCCACGAATCACATGCTTGTTGCCTGTGACGGTGATGAAGATATCACCCTTCGCAGCAGCTTGATCCATTGGCATCACTTGGAAACCATCCATCACAGCCTCGATCGCTGCAACTGGATTGATTTCGGTGACGATCACGTTTGCGCCCATTCCTCGTGCGCGACCTGCCGTACCTTTACCGCACCAGCCGTATCCTGCAACGACGATCGTTTTACCTGCTAACAGAATGTTAGTGGCGCGAATGATGCCGTCTAGGGTCGATTGTCCGGTTCCGTAGCGGTTGTCGAAGAAGTGCTTGGTTTCCGCATCGTTGACGTTGACGGCTGGGAAGGACAGCGCACCATCTCTCATCATCGCTTCGAGGCGAACAACTCCAGTGGTGGTTTCTTCGGTGGTTCCGATCAAGTCTTCAAGCTGGTGTTTGCGTTGTTGAACCAAAGTCGCAACTACATCACAACCATCATCAATAATCAGGTTGGGACGATGATCGAGCGCGATTTGCACGTGCTTATGGTACATTTCATTGTCTTCGCCTTTGATCGCGAAAACGGGAATTTCGTAGTCTGCAACTAAGCTTGCAGCTACATCGTCTTGGGTGGAAAGCGGGTTGCTAGCAATCAGAATCGCATCGGCTCCGCCTGCTTTGAGGGCGATCGCGAGATTTGCAGTCTCGGTCGTGACGTGGCAGCACGCAACGAGTCGAATGCCTTCAAACGGTTTTTCTTGAGCGAAACGATCGCGGATTTGCTTCAACACTGGCATTTCCCGCCCAGCCCATTCGATCCGCTGTTTACCAGCAGGTGCGAGCGCAAGGTCTTTGACTTCGTACTTCAAACGGACGGGTGTTGCAGTCATGTAACTGTTTCCTACAAGAGACATCAAGTGCGGGATATGAAAATCCCTTCATCACGTTAACTTGCATCTTCAAGATCGATCCAGCGATCGGGCTAAGTTTCTCAGCCGATCCGAATCGCTCTAAGAGACAAATTAATCCTCAATCTCAGATGGGTACTGAGAGAAGTCAAGGCGATGTGTAAAGCTTTTTACGTGCTTTACATCGATTTTCTGGACTCCCGTGAAAAGCTTAACGTTTCTTCAAACAGATTGGTCAATTTCACGGAAATCGAATAATATAGTATAGATATACCATCTCAACGAGAACCGATCTATTTAGGGACGGTGATCGCGCCAAAATCTGTTCCAAGTTGTAGTTGGTCTTCACTACAATAGAGAAGTAACGAATTCCTCCTTATCTATGAAAGATGTCGTTCCGGTCGGTCGGTTTTTCTCGATGGGCGATGGACGGGTTGGGCAGTATCTTTCGACCAGAGTTTTGAGCGTACGGACTCCGTTTCAGCGATATTCTCGATCGCAGAATGTCTGTTATCTCGGCTTTGAGAAGTTCAATCAGGCTCAGAAATTCGCTCAATCGCTTGCCAGTTCTGGTTTGCGCTTCTCGGTGCAAAAAAGCCAGGTTTTGACTCAGTTTCCGTATGAGATCAAATTATTTGGCGATACCGAGATTGCCAAGCGGCTCGCGTATTGGGATCGAAAAGATCACGATCGCAGTTCTCAAACCGCTGCGATTGCCGCTTAGCGATCGCTTGAAATCGTAGCCGTTCTGCACTACAATAGTACAAGTGATTCAGGTTCTTGTTCCATGACGAAGCATTA
>CAXTDB010000104.1:0-3173 GCA_964242045.1 uncultured Leptolyngbya sp.
TTTCACTGAGCCATCCAATGTCTTTGAGATGCTGCACTGCACTACAGCCATACTTCTCTTCAGCGAGTAGCTTTTGTGCTTTGGTTTCCAGTAAGTGAGCATGTCGATCGAGATTGTATCGATCGCTGAGTTCAATACATCCCTCAAACAGCGCATCAGAACAAAGCTGAATCCCCGTTGGCGCGACCATGATTTCAATGCCTTGATCTGGACGATGAAACTGATCGATCGCTTCTTGAACGAGATCTAACGTTGCTTTGGTCGATCGTACATAGTCACCATGATTTACTTCATCGCCTCCGGTCGGAATGCCTGCACTCAACGCCTCATCCTGAATCAGCGGCGCGATAAATGCTCGAATTCCGACATCTCGATAAGCGCGATCGGCTGCCTGGATCGTTTCAATTTCCTTTCCTGGAATTAACACTAAATGATCGACAACCGTTGTTCCACCCGTCAGCAATGTTTCGATCGCAGTTCCAACCGCGCTCAGATAAGCTTGCTCTGGATCAAGCGGCGTAAACTCATAAAGCTCTGCAATCCATAGTTCAAGCGGCACAGGCGGAATAATGCCACGCTGCCACATTTCAGAAGAATGGGTATGAGCATTAACAAATCCAGGGAGTAAAAGCTGGTTTGTGCCATCGATCGCAGTTCCAATCACTTCTAGATTCGGTGCAATAGCAACAATGCGATCGTCCTGGATCTGCACATCAACGGTTCTGTAACCTTCATCGTCTGGAATCAAAACATTCTGGATCGTAAAGCTCATGGATCGATGCCTATGGGATAAATCGCAGTCTAAGCTATTAAACTCGATCGCGGAGTTGTTTAATCCACAATTTTGGATGATCGTCCGATCGAACTTTATAATCGCTCATCGATAATAAAAGCGGCATTCCTCCTACTTTTGCACTCGTTAGTAAATGCAGCGCTAGACATATAATCATTGTTGCCCATGCCGCTAAATGCAAAGAGTACGCTAAATGATGCAATTCGCCTTGAGGAAGCCAAGTTTCATCCATTAATTTTCCAGTGATTGCAGCAAATACGATCGCGCCTAGCATTGTTGTATTCGTCAACCGCTGTAAACTAATCCACCTAATCGGTTCACTGACTTTGGATAATTGTGAAATCAAGCCTTTTTGAATCAATTTTTTCCGACCAAGCCAAAGACTGTAAATAACAAATAATGGTGCAAATAGAAAAAACGTTAGTCCGATCGTGCCGTGAATATCAATAATCGGATTGATTCTTGGTAGTGGAATCTTTCCGAAGCGTCCATCAAAAGTGTCGTACACCCAAAACCCGCTAACCAACGCAGCAATTACGAACAGCGCATTCAGCCCGTGTAAAAATCGCAGCAATGAAGGTTGATAAGGTTTGGCGCGCGACATGATTCTTCTGCTCCAAAATTGTTCTCTTACTGATATACCGCGAAATGCTGAAAAAAGTTGGATCAAAACGATTGGAATTAATGCGATCGTCAAAGTGAGCATTCGCTAACAAATCGCCTCAACCGTGATCAAAAGATTACGTCTATCGAGTTAATTCAATAAATGCGATACCGTGATTGAACACCAAAATTTTGAAGTGTGACTCTCCTCCCACACTTTACTCTTCGTTCTTCTTTGGAGTTCTTCCAATGGCTACTGTGAAAATAGGGATCAATGGTTTCGGGCGGATTGGTCGCCTGGTGTTTCGCGCGGCGCTCGACGATTCCAACATCGAAATTGTCGGCATCAATGACCTCGTTCCGCCCGACAATTTGGCGTATCTGCTCAAGTACGATTCGACGCATGGTACACACCCCGGCACGATCGAAGCAAAACCCGATGGCATTGTGATTAATGGTAAGTTCGTTCCTTGTTTTGCCATGCGGAATCCAGCGGACTTGCCCTGGGGCAATCTCGGAGCCGATTACATTGTCGAATCGACTGGATTATTTACCGATTTTGAAAGCGCCTCGAATCACATCAAAGCGGGTGCAAAGCGCGTGATCATTTCTGCACCGACCAAAGATCCCGATCGCGTCAAAACCTTACTCATGGGTGTCAATCACGATTCGTATGATCCCGAAAAACATACGATCGTTTCTAACGCAAGCTGCACCACAAACTGTCTCGCTCCGGTCGCGAAAGTCTTAAACGATCATTTCGGCTTAGCGGAAGGCTTGATGACGACTGTTCACGCTATGACCGCGACTCAGCCTACCGTCGATGGCCCAAGCAAAAAAGACTGGCGCGGTGGACGTGGAGCCGCTCAGAATATCATTCCTGCTGCTACTGGAGCCGCTAAAGCCGTCACGTTAGTCCTACCAGAACTGAAAGGAAAGCTCACCGGAATGGCGTTTCGTGTACCAACTCCTGATGTGTCTGTCGTAGATCTCACGTTCAAAACTGAGAAATCAACGAGCTACAAAGAAATTTGCGCCGCGATGAAAGAAGCTTCAGAAACAACGCTCAAAGGTGTTTTGGGCTATACCGATGAAGAAGTGGTTTCGACAGATTTCCAGGGCGATCGTCGATCGAGCATTTTCGATGCAGGTGCAGGCATCGAACTGAATTCAAACTTCTTTAAGATCGTGTCTTGGTACGACAACGAATGGGGCTACTCGAATCGAGTGGTTGATCTAATGACCACAATGGCGAAAAAAGACGGCATTTTGAACTAAATCGCGCTCTAGCTAGGTGGGCGGGTTTTAGTCTGCCTAGCTGGAAGAGATGCGATCGCACATGCTAGTGTAGAGTTCTGATTCTTTGGTGGTGCTTATGGTTCAGACTCCAGCAAAACCGATCACGCTTGAAGAGTTTCTGAAACTGCCAGAAACGAAACCTGCAAGCGAGTATGTCGATGGTCAAATTATCCAAAAACCGATGCCACAGGGAAAACATAGCGTTATTCAAGGAGACTTAACGCCCGCGATTAATACGGTGTTGAAAGCTGAGCAAATTGGTCGTGCCTTTCCAGAGTTGCGCTGTACATTTAATGGTCGATCGATTGTTCCAGATGTGGCTGTATTTACTTCGGCTCGAATTCCTCGCGATAAAGATGGCAAGGTTGCGAATGCTTTCAAACTTGCACCAGATTGGACGATCGAGATCCTTTCTCCCGATCAAAGCCCAACGAAAGTGATCAAAAATATCCTGCACTGTATTGATCATCAAACTCAA
>CAXTDB010000104.1:3183-14134 GCA_964242045.1 uncultured Leptolyngbya sp.
GATCCTGAAGAAGAAGTTGTATTTGTTTATTTTTCCGATCGCACCATCCGACTTTTTGATGTTTCCGAAGACATTCTGCCTGTACCGTCGTTCGCAAGCAAAATTCAGCTAACAGTTGGAGAGTTATTCGGTTGGTTGTCCGACTAAAACTCTACATCATCCTCATCGGCTTCGCCGATCACAGAGAGCGGGAACTGTTGCTTCAAAGCGGGAATCACTGGGCAAGATTTACGATCGTCTAAATTTTCCGGCTTGTTCCAGCTAAACGGGGCTTGTTTTGCAGCAGACATCCATAACAATCGCTTTGCGCGTGTCATTGCCACATACAACAATCGATACTCTTCTGCGGTTTTCAAATATTCTGCGCGTTGCCAAGCTTCCTCAGTGTTCGGAATTGGTTCTCGATGCACGATCGATCTAATCTGCGCCCGCGCCACTTCTGATAAGGTGAAATCGCCGAGAAACTTGATTGCAGGCGGAACATAGAGCGATCCTGGAATCATGTTCTCGTGCAGAAAAGGAATGAAAACATAGTCCCAGTCGAGTCCTTTCGCTTTGTGCATTGTAATGATGGTGATTTGGCTAGGGCGAACATAGCGATCGTCATCTTCAGCCTCAACAGGTTCAAATCGCTCGGAACTAACAATCTCATTGAGTACTTCTAACATTGCAGTCAGAGAGTTCTCTTTTGTTTGCTGCATAATCCGCTCTGCGAGCTTATCGGCGGTTGCAAGCTCGGTTTGCTCATAGTTCAAGGTGTATGCCAAGAATGAGATGAGTTGATAGAGCGGTAGTTCTAATCTGGCTCTCAGTAGGCTCGTACAAAAACGGCTGGCTTGTTGTACTTGCGGAACTTGTGGCGGATCGAGCGGAGCAGGATAAAGGAACTGTTCCGGGAACGTAATCAGCGCATTCAGGTCTTGATTGGGAATGATACGTCGATCGACAAATACAGATAACGCAGCTTTAAGATTATCCGGGGAATGCGGTCGATCAAGAAATTGCAGCAGTGACAACATCTCAGCAGGAATGTGAGATTGTCGATCGCGCATTCCCACTTCAAACACAGCGATTTGATCATCAAACCATCGCGCTAATTCTCGCGCAACAAATCGCCCTTGCTCATTGGTGCGAACTAACACTGCTGCCGATCGCTCTGGATAGCTTGTGAACAATGCGATCGCTCTTTTGCCAATCCATTCGACGGTTTGGTGCACATCTTCGGGCATGTGAATTTCAAAGCCTAATCCTTCTGGATTGGGATTTGCATCCGCTTGCGGATCATTAGCAGAAACCGGGTGAATCATCTGCGATCGGAATGGTGCAATTTCATCTTTACCGTAAGTTCGATTGACCCAGTTCAGCACAAAGTTTGCGGCTTCGAGAATGATTCGACTGCTCCGACCCGCTTGATTCATTTCGGCTAAGCGATGCTCGATCGAACAAGTCTGACAAAATTCTCGAAAGAACACCGGATCAGCAGGTGTGAATGTGGAATTGATGGCTTGATTTGGATCGCCCACACGCACTAGGTTTTGATTGTCCGATTGTTCTGAATCAGTCGCTAATAGTTCTAATAGCTTCGTTTGTAGTGGGCTAGAATCCTGTGCTTCATCTTCAAACACTGCGAACACTTGTGACTGCCAACGAGCGCGAATCGCTGGATGTTCCAACACTCGCAGCGCACCTAAAACCATTTCGTCGTAATCGATAAAATTTCGGTTTTGCAATTGTAGTTGATATTGTTCGTAGAGTCCTGCTGCGATCGACAAAATCGAATACTCATCTGATGCGATTTGATTTCGCAAATCTTCGGGTAGCAATCCCGAACTTTTTGCTTCTCGAATCACCGTTTCAGCTAAAGCAGGTAATATTTCTGTTCGCAAAACGGATTGTCTCCGCAGTCGTTCCGTTTCTTCTCCATCGAATTGTTGCCCTTCTAACAAGCCTTGATACAAGTTTGGATTCAGTCCCAACCATTGTTCGACGCTGGTGCGAATCAATCGGCTTCCTTGCGTTGGTGTAATTAAAATGGAATCGGGATTAAAGCCCGATCGCTCTGGGGCACTTCTGGCGATCGACCATGCCAATCCATGCAAGGTATGAACTACAAAGCCACCTTGCGGTAAGCTCAGTTTTTTCAGATATTCGCGAATCTTGGATTTAATATTTGCGGCTGCCGATCGCGTAAATGTGACAACAACCAACTGACGGCGGCTATGAAGTTGGTATCGTGCGATGGCAGTCGCGGCCGCGACTGCCATCCCGGTCGATTTTCCTGCCCCCGGAACCGCCGACACTGCCAATCGCCCTTCTTGCCAATCTGCAATCTCTCGTTGTCCCGGACGTAATGTACTCCGCAACGATTGCAGCAGCTTTTCGCGCAGTTCTAACACATTTGAAACAACAGGATCGGCAGTCATACGTTTAATAGAAGGTTTGTACTACTACTTTAAGCGGTAAACTTGTTCGATCGTAGACCTCAAATCGAAATTCATGACGCGCTCTGAAGCTGAAACTATTTTGCGGCAATTTATCTGTACGGATCAAACTTCCGCACCGCTCGATTATGCGGCGATTCGAGCGGCGGTTTTAACCGTGGCAGATTTATCTGACTATCAAATTCTGGGAATCTGTGCGGAAACGGCTGAGGAAGGGATTCAGGCGCTTTCGAGCTATCTCAAAGTATTAGAGTATGAAGTCCCAGAGACGCGATCGATTCCGGGAGTGATTTACATTAAGTTCAATCCGCTGACTGGTCGATCGCACATGGAACCCTACACCGGAGAGCATCGGGGCGTTTTGATTTCCTGCCAATCTGCCTACGATGACGGTGTGAACGAAACCTTTGGGCATTTGCCAATCGACCTATTCGAGCAAAGATAATCCCAGTCGGCTGAAAATTGATGCGTACAATGAAGGTGCGTATTCAACAAAGCCGATCGCAGGAAGGGTTATGAGCATCACGATCGCAACTCCGATTAATCAAATTGAACTGACTCCAAACAGTGCGATTCGCATTAGTGGGGTAACGTGGGAGAGTTATCTGGCACTGTTGCAGGAGTTGGGAGAGGATCGTTCGACTCGTGTGGCGTATGAGGATGGAGTATTAGAAATTAGGATGCCCGGTCAGCCGCACGAATCTGTGAATCGAGTGTTAGCCGCGATCGCGTTGACGCTAGCAGAAGAGTTTGGCTTTGAGTTTAATGACTTGGGTTCGATGACGATGAACCGAGCCGATTTGAGCAGGGGAATTGAGCCAGATAGCTGCTTTTATATTCAGAATGCTGAGGCAGGACAGGGTTCAGGAGGGCCGATTTCTAATGACTTGCCGCCAGATTTGGCATTGGAGGTTGATATTGCGAATCGATCGGATAGTAAGTTAAGTATCTATCAAGCAATGGGCGTACTGGAAATTTGGCTTTATCAGAACAGTCTTGTCAAGATTCGGCATTTAGAAAATGGCAGCTATGTGGATGCGCTGACGAGTCGAGCGTTTCCAACGGTGAGTGCTGAGCAGTTGAATCAATGGCTGGAGATGCGGCGAACTGGGACGGATTTAACCGTTGTGCGATCGATGAGGCAATTTTGTCAAACAACATAGCTATAGAGATAATGTAATGAGCCACAGTTCGATTGTGTCTGTCTAACGACCCGACTTAGCGGTAAAAAATATGGCAACCGTTCTTGATTTATCACCGATTATGCAACTCACCCACGAGCGGTTCTATCAACTGTGCATGGCGAACCGCGATGTTGCAATGGAACGATCGCCCAAAGGAGAACTCATTATCATGACCCCGATTGGCGGCGAAAGTGGCAATCAGGAAGCGAGCTTGGCGTTTGGGATGAGCAGACCCAACTCGGACTTGTCTTTAGCTCCTCCACCGTAATTTAAATTACCAAGCGGCGGCGACCCTTGCGGTATCTGTGAAGATACTGTGTTGAATGTCAAGCCTGCATGATTACAAAATTAGGGTCAAAGGGACAACCCGACTTGAGGACACCATAAGCTAAATGCAGCAACTTTCGCATCGCCGCCCCAATCACCTGCTTCTTCGGCTTGCCTTTTGCCAGTAATCGTTCGCAGAACGCAGCAATCAGTGGATTAAAGCGTCTTGCAGACATCGCGGGCAGGTATAACGCTTTGCGGAGTCGAGCATTACCCACCCGCGAGAGGCAAGGTTTACCGCGCACCGAAGACCCACTCGAACGTTCCCTCGGAGTCACGCCTGCATAAGCAGCTAATTGACGCGGCGATTCAAATAGGCTCCAATGCACAATTTCGGAAAGCAAAATAGCTGCTGTGTGTTCGCCAATTCCCGGAATTGACACTAACAAGTCGCGCTGTTGTTTCAGTCCTGGATGCTGGTCAAAGTGGTCTTTAATCTGTTGCTTGAGCACTTCAACATCTTGTTCCAAGTAGTCAATGTACGCTTGAATCGATTTCTGTAACTCTGATGTTGCCGTTTCTAATCGATTTCGCTCTTGCACCACCATTTGTTGCAATGCTTCCATTCGCCGCAGTAACATTTGGAGTTGCTTGACTTCAGGAGCGGGCGGTTGCCACGGTTCTGGGCGTAGCGCGATGCAAAATCGCAAGATTAATTGGGCATCCGCTTTATCGGTTTTGGTGCGCGATAATTCGCTCATGGCAAATCCTTTAATTCGAGCCGGATTCACGATACTGACACGATGCCCTTGAGCGTGCAGAAATTCCGCAACCGCTTCGCCATAGGTGCTAGTCGCTTCTAGACAGGCGTGAACTAGACCTGCTCCTTGCTGCTTCAACCACTGTTGCAACTGCTCAAACCCACTCATGTCGTTCTTGAACACTTTCAGTTTCGGCTTGTTCTCTGGCTTGCTTTGAAGCTGCAAGGCGACGTGGAACTTGCCTTTGCTCATGTCGATGCCTAAATAAGATTGAGTCATCTCAAGGCTTTCTCCCGAATTACGGTTGCGCGGATTGGGCTACAGGTTCTTGGTTATCCTTGTGAATGCAGGTTTAAGTTCATTGAACTGTCCTTTGATACTGTCCAACCTAAGAGCGAACTTGCAGCGAGAAAACCAGGGATCTAATCTTCGCATCAGACTCAATCGGTCTCAGCAGCGCTCAAATTCACCTGGTTTCTTGAACTGTAATTCAGTTCATCCTCAACATACAAGCAGCGCGTTCTCCCGATGTTGCTTGGGTAAAACGCGATCGATGGGAAGCACTGACTCAACTGGAACGAGAGAAATTTCCACCCCTCTGCCCCGACTTTGTGATTGAACTGCGTTCTCGCACAGATCGACTCACTCCACTGCAAGAGAAAATGCAGGAATATCTTCAAAGCGGTTTACGTCTCGGATGGCTAATCAATTCCCAAGATTGCCAAGTTGAAATCTACCGACCTAATCAACCCGTAGAGACTCTCCCTTATCCAGTTTCTCTTTCTGGTGCAGACGTTTTACCTGGCTTCAACCTGCTAGGTTCATAGTCGATCGTGTGACAGTCGCTCAACAACAGAATCGGGGTCTGAAATTATCACTGACCGACGATATAGCCCTTCTTCAGCCCAGACGAAGTTCTTAGCGATCGCCCTCAATACTCTCTAATGCAATAATTGAGAACTTACTTAAAAATTAGGTCAAGCCGCTGCTGTGAGGCTTTCAGCGCTTCTTCGGGGTGGCTCGATCGAGCAATACCGACTCGATCGCTCGTCCCAAATTATCTGAAATCCGGTTGTTCTGCCGCTGGTCACGACCGTTCGCTTGTCGCTGGAACTTTGAGATGAACCAAGGCTTTTTGCAACACACTCAGCTTCACACTTAGCCAAACCTGATTGCGATCGTCCTCAGTATCCCCTACAACGGTAGCCCCAATCGGGGAACCGATAGCCGGATACATTTCCGGCGACATATCTCGACTATCCACAAAATCAGTAATCTGAATCATGCCTCTCACCCTATCATCGCCTAAATCTACGAAGATTCCAAAGGGCGCGTGATGTTCAACTCTGCCGTGAATCAGTTCTCCAAGCCGATACTTTGACTTGACCTGATTCCAGAACTCATCACTCATAGGATCACCTTGGTTTTAGGACTCTAGGATACTGATTCACATCTGACAATGCTGCGATCGTCACCAACCCACCTTCGATAGCGTCTACCTGCAACCGATATCCGCGCAACAGACGCATCCCAAGTAGCGGCTCCGTGTTGGCTGAGTTGATCTCAATCTCGCAAAATTGTCCGTCCCAGATCACACTTGCCTCGTAGATATCAAACAGCGTTTCACTACCATCTCCCAACGTAGCGCGATCGCGGTAGCTCCAAGACAAGCCGAGTTCAGTAATGATTGTGATTGGAAGGCTCAAAAAGCCTGTAAACCCTGTATCAATCACAGCATTAACAGATTTAAGCTTTGCACCGTTTTTAACGACGACGGAGATCATAGCTTCATCATTTTCATTCACGTAGCCCTGCATCATAAAGCATCTTTTAGGCTGCGTGCGCCAAAGCGATGCACTGCACGATAGCCAATCCGAACGACCCAAGGTTGAGCATCGGGTAATCGCTCATAGAGTCGTCGAGTTGCTGTCATTGTATCATCGGCAAGCTCGAAGGCTCCGGTTTCGATGTCGATTGCAATGATCTTGCCCTGGTTGTCTTTCTCAACTTGCGACCCTGGTGGCATCTGCAAAGCAGCACGCACTTGAGATTCATAAATTTCATCGCCGCGTCGTGCGAACTCTTCTTTGCTATGGCGAGGTTGTCGAATTGTCATAGGGTTAAACTCATTTCGCTTTATCTGCTAATTTTAGCTTGAGTATTAGCTTGTCTGATTCAGATGTCAATTGTGCCCATCCACTCCGAGTCACCTGTAGCGGCAGACATACAGTGACTAGGGTGCTAAGTTTAGCCATCGCCGTTAAATGCAAGCGAATTTACCGTGTCGTAGTCAAGAATATAAAAGTTATCTGGCAGGCTCCTCGCAGCTTCTTGAATCTCTTTATCAATTGCATTTTCGTAGCTTCCAACTATTAGAAATAATCTCGGATTTGATATTTTTATGCCAAATTTAGAACTCGCTAACTCTGCATTTGCCTCATATTTGAAATAGTCTTCATAGTTAGCCAACTGACTAATTCCCTCATAAACATAATCAATAAATCTTCGCCTCCGCCGGGGCCCTTTTGTGATGCTACTACGCTCATGCTTAGTTAGCTTCAAATCACAAATATCAAAACATCCATCTTCTCTTTCAAGCATCAAATCTGGTATTATCATCCTCTCATTTACATCTGGATTACCTTCAATCCAAGGCAGTTGACGTTGATAGATAAATGATTTGCAAGAAAATGCAGATCTCACAAGAGCGGCGTTTTTTCTCAAAAACTCGCCGATTGATGTTTCTGCAACTCCAGGAATTAAGAAGAAGTTAGCAAACTGACTGGTTAAAAGGCTCATTTTTTTCCTTTGACTATCAACAACCTGGATGCCAAATAAAGAATTTAGACTATCTAGAGTTTCTTCAAAGCTTGTACTTAGAGGTGCTTGAAATCTATTAGATAAGGATAAGGAAAGCGTAGTGTCCAGCCAAGACTGATACTCACCTTTATCTAAGTTTTTATTAACAATAAGCATAAACAGTATGTGTTTAATGCGATGGATATTTTCAAATCTATTTCCTAGTGTGCAGTTATTTAAGTAGCAATGTTTAAAGGTATCCCTAAAATCAAAATAATAACCGTTTCCGCCTTGTAGGACAAATTGAGCGGTTTCACTCCAAAGCTTTTGGTGAAAAGGAAATCTTTTTCTCAGTATTTCATAATCTAACTCTCTTCTAATGAAAATCCCACTTACTCCACCATTGATACCGCCTTCTAAAATAAATCTTTCCTTTTCTCCTTCACTAATCAACTTATCTTGAGACAGGTAATTAACTACCGATTTTTCTTTATGGGTCTTCTCATCTAGCGCGTGAAACTTTTCATTCATGCCAAAAAATTCAGCCAAAAAATGTTCTCTGGTTTCTGTAAATAAAACCAAATTAGGAAATAAGACTTTCTCACCTAGATTGTTGAATTTACAGGTAGTTTCAATGTAATGCTGCACTGTCTGAAAGTAGCAGTTCGACTTAGACAGGCTTATCTTCTTAAAAGTCCCAAATTTCATTGTCTGTAAATTTATAGAGGTATTAGCAATAAGTATAGTTGCAATAGCTAGACAAGTTCTACAGCTTCCACTCAGCCTAGATTCCTCAGTTGAGGCTTCTGCTCAACAGACAGATGATCCAGGAGTCGGAGGTATCAGCGTCAATTATCAGTTGAACACACCGAAATACGAAGTTGCTACTTTGACTAGACTTCTTCTAGCCTAGACGGAGAGTGTGATGATCTCTTTGACAGTTCAGACATTTTGCGTACTCAATACTTTTTAGATTGAGAATTCACTTAAAAATCAAGGCAAGCCGCTGCTGTGAGGCTTTTAGCGCTTCTTCTGGTGTACTTCGATCGAGCAATACCGACTCGATCGCTCGTCCCAAATTATCCGAAATCCGGTTATAGCCAGGGAAGATCGGACGCGATCGACCAAATTTCGCTTGACCCAGAAACACATCAACCGCAGGCTGTTTCGCTCGAAATTCTTTGTAAGCCTGACTTTCTCGCGATTTCAAATTCGTCGGTAGATAGCCCGTCCCGATCGCCCATTCGGTCTGAAATTCCTCACTCATTACGAATTCAGCAAACTTGAATGCTGCACGTTCCCGCTCTGGATTCGATTTGAATAGAAATAAGTTCTCACCGCCGATCGCGGTTCCTGGTTGTGTTCCTTTCGGAATCGGCAATACTCCGAAATCAACTTTGGTTGCTTGCAATTGTCCGAGTGTCCAAGGTCCTGAAAGCTGCATCGCAACTCTGCCAGCTAGAAATCCATCGAGTTCATAGCCGCGCTCTGGTTGAGAGAGAATTGCAGAACCATCTTTCATCAAATCGCGCCAGAACTGTAAAGCCGCGATCGAGCCTTGATTCACAATACTTAAATTAAATGAATTTGTGACTATCTGAATATCTCCAGTGTCTGCGTTTGGGAATCGCTGCCTTATCGCGTCGATGACTTGCTTTGGTATTGCTTTCTGACTGTTAAAGCTCCCACCACCGCTAAACATAAAAGGTAGCCAAGTAAAGACTGTCCATTCTCCTTTGCCCAAGGGTAAAAGCATTCCATGCTGATCTGCTTTTCCATCTCCGTTAGTATCGCGCGTCAGTTGTTTCGCCACTTGCCGAAGTTCTGTCCAAGTTCGCGGAAGTTCTTTCACGCCTGCTGATGCAAACAAACTCGGACGATAATAAATTCCGACATTATTTGTACCAAAAGGAACCGACCAGGTTTTACCTTCGTATTGCATTGTGTTGAGCAATGCCGGATCGAGTTCGGATTTAACGGTTGAAGTCGCGAGAAAATCATCGAGCGATCGCAGTCCATCCAGTTCTACTAGTTGCCCTGTGATCATCGGTGCATACCACAACAAATCTGGTGCAGCATTTCCGACCACTGCCGCGAGAATTTTCGGCATTTGCTGATCGCCTTGTCCGACATAAAGCGATTCGACTTGAATGTTGGGATTTTTCTGATTGAAGTGATCGACTAATTTCTGCAAAACATCCCGATTGGGCGGCGGATTCACCCCTTGCCACAGAGTTAAACGAATCACGTCCGAGGATTGAGCAGGCTGACAGCCGAAGAGAGCGAGACAGAGCGCGATCGTAAAAACAAATTTCAGCAAAGGTGAAAACCGCAGCGACATGATTAGGATGAGATAATTACGAATCTCTGATTAGTGTATGAGAAAGTTGATCTCAAGTTCGATCGCGATCGGTTTACTGTTCTTTACAGTTGGTTGTCGATCGAGTTCTACCAATCAAGTCGAAATTACGCTCAGCGGTTGGCAAAGCAATCCAAATGAAGGCAAATTACTCGATCAAGTGATTCGAGAATTTGAAGCAAAAAATCCGACAATCAAAGTAAAACGAGAAGTAATTAATAGCCAGTATATGGATGTGATTAGAACTCGTTTGATCGGGGAAGTCGCGCCCGATGTGTTTTATTTAGAAGCATTTGAAGCGCCAACTTTAATCAAATCTGGTGTGTTAGAGCCGCTGAATTCTTACATCAAACCAGGATTCAAACTCAATGATTTTGAGCCGAATTTATTGGGCGCATTTAAGCAAAATGGGAATGTTTATGGAATTCCGAAAGACTTCTCAACATTGGCACTATTCTACAACTCAACTGCCTTAAAGAATGCGGGAATTGCTCAACCGCCGAAGACGTGGGATGAATTAAGGAAAGCGGCGAAGAAATTAACGATCGAGAAAAACGGCAAAATCGAACGCTATGGAATGGGCGTTGTTCCAGAGCTACCCCGCCAAACTTTTATGATTAAAGCCTTCGGTGGAAAGCTTGTCGATCAAAATAATTACGCTGCGTTTGCCAGTCCGAATGGGCTTGAAGGATTGCAGCTTGTGATTGATCAATATCGACGCGATCGCACTGCGGCGCAAGCGTCCGATGTTGGTGCAAACTCAAACACTGAAGCCTTTGGACAGGGACGAGTTGCAATGACGCTCGATGGCGCATGGGCGATTCCCTATCTCAAAGAAACCTTTCCGAAACTGAAATTTCAAACGGCTGAAGTTCCGAAAATTAATGCTCGACAAGGCACAATGCTTTACACCGTTGCGTATGTGATGAATCGGCAATCCAAACAGAAAGCTGCTGCTTGGAAATTGATTCAATTTCTCACGAATGAATCTGGCATGAAAGCTTGGGCAAATCAAGGAGTTGCGTTGCCTTCACGTCGGTCGGTGTTAGCGGGAATGAAATACGATCGTAATCCCATTTATTCACCCTTTGTTGCAGGTGCGAAATATGGAACGATTTGGCAAGCGGGTGAAACTTTACC
>CAXTDB010000105.1:0-14035 GCA_964242045.1 uncultured Leptolyngbya sp.
CTATCTGCTTTGGGATTAGGTCGATCGTTTACTGCTTAATACACTCTTATTTTTGGTACGTTCCATGAGCAAACTAGGATTAGATACGCCGCAAGTCTACACAGGTTGGCAAGCGAAACTTGCTGACTATTTCAAGTTCAATTTCTACCGCACGAACTTTAAGACCGAGATTTTAGCAGGTGTGACGACATTCATGACAATGGGTTACATCCTCGTTGTGAATCCGATCATTCTTTCAAATGCAGTTTTTCTGGAAAAACCTGGAGATTTATTTTCTCAGTTAGCGGTGGCGACTGTGATTGCATCAGCAGTCGCCACATTTTGCATGGCGATCTTTGCAAATTATCCATTCGGGCTTGCCCCTGGTATGGGAACGAATGCCTTCTTTGCGTTCTCAGTAGTACTGGGACTAAAAATTGATTGGCGATTGGCGTTGTCTTGTGTGTTTATTCAAGGACTAATTTTCATTGCGCTGACCTTTACCGATGTGCGGCGATTGTTGATTCAAGCTATTCCAACAACGATTAAGCATGCAACAGCAGGCGGGATTGGATTGTTTATTGCGTATATTGGCTTGTCGGGCGATGTCGCAAAAGGTGGCGCTGGCTTGATTGTGGCGAATGCAGCAACAAAAACAGGCTTCGGAAGCTTTGGGCATCCAAATACTTTGTTAGCTACGATCGGGCTATTGATTACCGCAGGCTTAGTGGTGCGACGAGTCAAAGGCGCATTGCTGTTTGGTATCTTGATCACAGCGGTACTGGCTTGGATCTTGGGCGTTTCGCCTGCACCGACCGGACTGTTTGCCTTGCCGACCCTGCCAAAAGATCTGTTTGGACAAGCGATCGGGGGATTGGCAAATCTCAACGCACAGAACTTTATCGATTGGGTTGCGGTTCTGTTTGTGTTTCTGTTTGTCGATATTTTTGACACGATCGGAACTTTAACAGGCGTTGGAATGCGGGCAGGATACATTGGTCCAGATGGGCAATTACCTAGAGCTAACCAAGCTCTGATGGCAGACGCGATCGGCACAACCGTGGGACCACTTTTTGGCACATCGAGCGTTACAGCTTATGTAGAATCTGTGGCGGGTGTTGCCGAAGGAGGACGAACGGGATTTACGGCGATCGTGATTGGCACCCTGTTTGTGGTTGCGCTCTTTTTTATTCCTTTAATTCAAGCGATTCCAGCTTTTGCAACTACGCCAACTTTAGTCATTGTGGGAGCAATGATGCTGGCGGAAATTAAAGAGATTCCTTGGGACGATATGGGGGAAGTGATTCCAGCGTTTCTCACGATCTTTATGATTCCGTTGACGTACTCGATCGCAGAAGGTTTAGCATTTGGCTTCGTGGCTTACCCGATCGTCAAGGCATTTCAAGGAAAAGCAAATGAAGTTCCGAAAGGAACCTGGATGATTGCCGGAATCTTCATTGCCCGCTTCGTTTTCATGGCAGTCAGATTTCATCAGTAGCAAGAATGCAGGATGGAGATTTGTTTCCTCCTGCATTCCGAAGATTAGAATCAAGCTTGCAGAGTTTTAACCCCCTGATTCTTCAATGTGTCTTAAAGCGATTCGCAGTGCAATTTTAGATTTTGTTGCTGATCCGTTCTATGTTCCTGAGTCCGAGAGTGTGCGATACATTCCAGATGGCTTATTGGTCATTGAAAACGGAACGGTTAAAGAACTCGGCAAGTATGAGCAACTAAAAGAAAAGTATGCGGAAATTGCGATCGCATCCTATCTTGATCAATTAATTCTCCCCGGATTCATTGATCTGCACATTCATTTCCCTCAAACCGAAATGATTGCAGCCTACGGAGAACAATTGCTGCAATGGTTAGAGAAGTTCACTTTTCCCGTTGAACGAAAGTTCCGAGATAAAGCTTACTGCGATCAAATCGCCCCGATTTTTATTGATCAACTATTACGCAACGGAACTACAACGGCGCTGGTGCTGGCGGCTGTGTTTCCAGAATCGGTCGAGGCTTTGTTTGAAGAAAGCGATCGCAGAAACATGCGAATGATCGCAGGCAAAGTCATGATGGATCGCAATGCGCCAGACTTTCTCAGGGACACTGCAAAATCCTCGTATGACGAAAGCAAAGCCTTGATTGAGAAGTGGCATAAAAAAGGTCGATCGCTTTATGCTGTGACTCCTCGATTTGCTCCCACTTCAACCGCAGAACAATTAGCTTATGCGGGCAAGCTTTTAGAAGAATTTCCAGACACTTATCTACACACCCATCTCTCTGAGAATGTGAATGAGGTGGCTTGGGTGAAAGAGCTATTTCCTGATAGTAAAGGTTACGTTGATGCTTATGATCGATTTGGCTTAGTCGGAGAGAGATCGATTTTTGCTCACTGTGTGCAGTTAACTGAAAGTGAATTCGAGCGATTAGCTGAAGCGAAATCTGCGATCGCGTTTTGTCCCACTTCTAATACGTTTCTTGGCAGCGGACTGTTTAATCTAGAACGTGCGACTTCGGCTCAAATGAAAGTTGGACTTGCAACGGATGTCGGTGGTGGAACCAGTTTTTCAATGTTCCAAACAGCGAGTGATGCTTACAAAGTTGCACAACTTCGACAACAAAAGCTTTCTCCGTTTCAAGCAATGTTCTTAGCAACATTAGGAGGAGCTAGAGCGCTTTGCTTAGACGACAAGATTGGAAATTTTGAGGTTGGTAAAGAAGCAGATTTTATTGTGATTGATCCGCGATCGACTCCGATCATGGCGTTGCGAAATTCAGCCGAAACCCCGACCACTTTGGAAGCATTAAGCGATCGATTATTCAGCTTGATGATCATGGGTGACGATCGCGCAATCCAAGCGACTTACATTCTGGGCGAACTCGCATACGAGAAGAATGCCTAACTTAAGGATGAAACAGTTTGTTACCATTTTGTCTATCGTGATCCAGAGGGCGATTTCTGGAAGCGATATGAACAGCTACGATTTCATTTTGATTGGTGCGGGACACAATAGTTTAGTCTGTGCTGCTTATTTACTAAAAGCAGGCTACAAGGTGTTACTGCTAGAAAAAAACCCGATTCCGGGTGGAGCCGCAACAACTGAAGAACTCATGCCCGATGAGGCTCCTGGCTTTAAGTTTAGCCCTTGTGCGATTAATCACATTTTCATTCATCTCGGTTCAGTCGTTGCAGAACTAGAACTAGAGAAATACGGACTAGAGTATCTATTCTGTGATCCGGTCGTATTTTGTCCGCATCCAGACGGAAAGTACTTTCTAGCTCATCGATCGATTGAAAAAACCTGCGCCGAAATTGCTCGCTACAGCCCGCGAGATGCTCAGAAGTATGCGGAATTTAACGACTTTTGGCAGCGAGTAATCGGAATGCTCACCCCGATGTTTAATGCTCCGCCGAAGTCGATCGTCGATATGGCAGGGAACTACGATATCGCGAAGATAAAAGATATGTTTTCGCTGATGGGATCGCCGGATCAAACGCTCGATTTGATTCGCACGATGTTTTCAAGCCCGATCGATATTATCGATGAGTACTTTGATTCAGAATTTCTCAAAGCGCCGTTAGCTCGTCTCGCTGCTGAACTGAGTACGCCACCTTCGCAGAAGAATATGGCGGTCGGTTCGATTATGATGTCGATGCGGCACAATCCAGGCATGGCGCGCCCTAGAGGTGGAACGGGTGCATTGACTGAAGCACTGGTTCGATGCGTCAAAGACTTGGGCGGAGAAATTCTTACCGATCGACCTGTCAAAAAAGTGCTGATCGATGACAATCGAGCAGTTGGGGTTCGGACGGCAAATGGTCAAGAATATCGAGCAAAGCTAGGTGTCGTTTCTAGCTTAGATGCTCAACGGCTGTTTTTACAGTTGGTTGAGCCGAGTGAGGTCGATGCTGCGGATGAACATTTACGCGATCGTGTTGCCCGTCGAATCACCAACCACAACGAAGCGATTCTCAAGATTGACTGCGCGCTGTCAGAAGTTCCTCGCTTTGTCAATCACAATCACCAAGATGAATATCTAATGGGATCGGTTTTGATTGCGGATTCTGTTACCCAAGTCGAGCTTGCTCATACAGAACCGAACATTGGCAGAATCCCGATCGATGATCCATCCATGTATATCGTGGTTCCTAGTGTGCTTGATCCATCACTGGCTCCAGAAGGTCAGCATACGTTATGGATTGAGTACTTTGTGCCTTATCAGATTGCGGGTGCAGAAGGAACCGGAATCAACGGAACAGGCTGGACAGAAGAACTCAAAAATCAAGTTGCCGATCGCGTAATGGATAAGCTTGCAGACTATGCGCCGAACGTGAAGTCTTCAGTGATTGCCCGTCACCTTGAGAGTCCGCCCGAACTAGAACGCCGCATCGGAGTCTCGAAAGGGAATTACTACCATCTTGATATGACGTTCGATCAAATGATGTTCTTCCGCCCATTGCCGGAACTGGCGAACTACAAAACGCCGATCGAGAATCTATATCTCACCGGAGCGGGAACGCATCCAGGCGGCTCGATTTCAGGATTACCGGGGCGCAATGCTGCACGAGTGATTTTGCAGTCTCAGCGATCGTTATCTCAGGCACTATCAGACGCGGGCGATACAATTAAATCGGCGGCACAGACTGTATTTCATCTGAAAGAATAAAGATTGGATCGAACTTGAAAAGCAGGGTAGAGCTTTGGTTCTACCCTATTTTCGGTTTCACGATTCGCTACGATGAGTTGGAGACCGATTCAACAAGTCACCGCCTTTCTAACAGAGTAAAATTATGTAGCTATGATGAAGTGTCATCGTAGCGGCTTTTCGTAGCCCCCCTATTCGTCATAAAACTTAAAAAGAACTCAGGGTTTTTACTCAAATTTGTCCTTTCATTGCTGAAGTTTCTGTTATGAATAACGCCTTCCTGACCCGTCTCCATAGTTCTGAGCGTCCCGTTCTTGTCTTCGATGGTGCGATGGGAACAAATATTCAGTCGCAAGACTTAACGGCTGAAGACTTTGGTGGAGCCGAGTACGAGGGCTGTAATGAATACTTAGTTCAGACGAAACCGGAAGCGATCGCGAAAGTTCACCGCGATTTTCTTGCAGCGGGCGCGGACGTAATCGAAACCGACACCTTTGGCAGCAGTCCGCTTGTCTTGGCAGAATACGGACTGCAAGATTTGGCGTATGACTTAAGCAAGAAAGCCGCAGAACTTGCAAAACAATGCGCGGCGGAATTTTCGACTCCTGAGAAACCGAGATTTGTCGCCGGATCAATGGGTCCTGGAACAAAGCTTCCAACGCTCGGACATATTAGCTACGATGAATTAAAAGAGGCGTTTACCGTTCAGGCAGAAGGATTGTTCGACGGTGGCGTAGATTTATTCATCATTGAAACTTGCCAAGATGTTTTGCAAATCAAAGCAGCGTTGAATGCAGTAGAAGCGGTGTTTGCCAAAAAAGGAGAGCGTCGTCCATTAATGGTTTCGGTGACGATGGAAGTTCAGGGCACAATGCTCGTCGGAACAGATATTAGCGGTGTGTTGGCAATTTTGGAGCCGTATCCGATCGACATTCTCGGTTTGAACTGTGCGACAGGTCCCGATCGCATGGCAGAGCATATCAAGTATCTAACCGAGAATGCACCGTTTGTGGTTTCTTGCATTCCTAACGCAGGCTTACCAGAGAATATCGGTGGTCATGCTCACTATAAATTGACTCCGGTTGAACTTCAAATGGCGCTGCACAAGTTCATCGAAGATTGGGGCGTTCAGGTGATTGGTGGATGTTGTGGAACTCGTCCAGCACACATTAAAGCATTAGCCGAAGCAGCGGCAACGATGACACCGAAAGCGCGGAAAGTTCGCATCGATGAACGTGCCTGGATGAATGGTCAAGTCTATCAATCTGAAACACCGAGACCAACATTAGGGTACACGCCATCAGCCGCATCGATTTACACAGCGCAGCCGTACGAACAAGATAATTCTTTCTTGATTGTGGGCGAAAGATTGAACGCGAGTGGATCGAAAAAGGTTCGAGACTTGTTGAATGCGGACGATTGGGATGGACTGATTGCGATCGCAAAATCCCAAGTCAAAGAAGGCGCGCACGTTCTCGATGTCAACGTCGATTATGTCGGGCGCAACGGCGAATCCGACATGAAAGAGATTGTGTCGCGGCTCGTCACGAATGTCACTCTACCTTTGATGCTTGATTCAACCGAGTGGACAAAGATGGAAGCAGGGCTGAAAGTTGCAGGCGGTAAGTGCATTCTCAATTCGACTAACTATGAAGATGGGGATGAGCGCTTTTTCAAAGTGTTAGAGCTTGCGAAAGAATATGGTGCAGGCGTTGTGATTGGCACGATCGACGAAGAAGGCATGGCGCGCACCGCTGAAAAGAAATTTCAGATTGCTCAACGTGCGTATCGAGACGCTTTGGAATATGGAATTCCGCCACACGAACTCTTTTTCGATACGTTAGCCTTGCCGATCTCAACCGGGATTGAAGAAGATCGCGAGAACGCGAAAGCGACGATCGATTCGATTCGGATGATCCGCGAAACGCTTCCGGGCGTTCACTTTATGTTGGGTGTCTCGAATGTCTCGTTTGGTCTGAGTCCAGCGGCTCGAATCACGTTGAATTCGATGTTTCTGCACGAAGCGACGATCGCGGGAATGGACGGCGCGATCGTATCCGCTGCGAAGATTTTACCGATCGCGAAAATTGATCCTGAGCATCAAAAAGTCTGTCTCGATCTGATTTACGATCGACGCGGATTTGAAGGCGATATTTGCACTTATGATCCGTTGACCAAGCTGACTCAACTGTTTGAAGGCGTAAGCGCGAAAGATGCTCGATCGAATAATACCTTGGCAGATTTACCGATCGAAGAACGCCTGAAGCAACACATTATCGATGGTGAACGCATTGGATTAGAAGATGCGCTGAAGCTTGCATTAGAAAACTATGAGCCGCTGCATATCATTAATACTTTCTTGCTGGATGGGATGAAAGTTGTTGGTGAATTGTTCGGCTCAGGTCAAATGCAATTACCCTTCGTGTTGCAGTCTGCGGAAACGATGAAATCTGCTGTAGCGTTTCTCGAACCATTCATGGAGAAGAAAAGTGATGACAGCGGTAAAGGTAAATTCTTGATCGCAACCGTGAAAGGTGATGTTCACGATATTGGTAAAAATCTCGTTGACATCATTTTGACCAATAACGGTTACAAAGTGATTAACTTAGGCATTAAACAGCCTATTGATGCCATCGTTGATGCTTACATTCAACATCAACCCGATTGTATTGCCATGAGTGGATTGCTAGTAAAATCTACTGCGTTCATGAAAGAAAACTTGGAAGTCTTTAACGCGAAAGGAATCAGTGTTCCTGTGATTCTCGGTGGCGCAGCACTGACTCCGAAATTTGTCTACGAAGATTGCCAAAACGTTTATAACGGTCAAGTGATCTACGGACGGGATGCGTTCGCGGATCTGACGTTTATGGATCGATTCATGCCTGCTAAATCTGATGGGCAGTGGAGCAATACTGAAGGCTTCCAAGGAGATTACGCCCAGTTTAATCAGAAAGGGCGAAAAGCGATCGAAGATGCCGAACGCGAACTCAATGGCGAACCGGAAAAGAAATCAAACGAACCGGAAGTGATCGATTTGGCGCGATCGATATCTGTTGCGATCGACATTCCCCGCCCAACGCCGCCCTTCTGGGGAACGAAGATTCTCAACCCCGAAGATCTGTCGCTTGAAGAACTCTTCTGGCATTTGGATTTTCAAGCGTTGATTGTTGGACAATGGCAGTTCCGCAAGCCGAAAGATCAATCGCGAGAACAATACGATGCGTTTTTGGCGGAAAAAGTTTATCCAGTTCTCGATCGCTGGAAACAGCGCATTCGCACCGAGAATCTTCTACATCCTCAACTGGTTTACGGCTATTTCCCTTGTGTTGCTGAAGGGAATTCCCTTCACGTTTACGATCCCGCTGTGATTGAAAAAGGCTTAACTCCTGAAACTGCCACCCCAGTTGTAACCTGGACATTTCCGCGTCAGAAGTCGCTCCGCCGTTTGTGCATTGCCGACTTCTTCCGCCCAATTTCCGATAATCAGTTCGATGTCCTACCGATGCAAGCGGTCACAATGGGGCATATTGCGACCGAAGTTGCACAAGAACTTTTCAAGGCCAACAACTACACCGAATATCTCTACTTCCACGGCATGGCGGTACAAATGGCGGAAGCGCTGGCAGAGTGGTCACATGCTCGAATTCGCCGCGAATTAGGCTACGGCGATCTCGAACCGGATAACATTCGCGATATGTTAGCGCAGCGTTATCAAGGGTCGCGTTATAGTTTCGGCTATCCCGCTTGCCCGAATGTGTCCGATCAGTTCAAACAATTAGAGCTACTCGACACCAAGCAGATTGGAATGTCGATGGATGAAAGTGAACAGCTTTATCCAGAACAATCGACGACTGCATTTGTGGTGTATCATCCGACCGCCAAGTACTTCAGCGCGTAGGATATCGATCGGTGAGGTAGCGAGATGTGAACGGTAGCTTTGCTTCCTGAAAGGTTCGCATCTCGCTTGCTATTTTATAAACAGTAGATTGTGAGAAATTGTGATGCAAACCACTGAAGTTTCAAAGCGCTACACACCCGAAGAGTACTTAGCTTTAGAAGAAAAAGCTGAGTTTAAAAGTGAATATCATGGTGGAGAGATCACTGCAATGACAGGCGGATCGCTAAACCACAATCGGATCATTAGTCGAATCTGCGCTTCCTTACTAGCGGCACTACGCGGTAAGAATCATGAACCCTTTAGCAGCGATGTTCGATTATGGATTCCGCAGTATCAGAAGTTCGTCTATCCTGACGTGATGGTGATTGAAGGTGAACCTGTTCTCTATCAAAATAGAACCGACACGATCGTAAATCCTAAACTAATTGTCGAAGTTCTCTCGAAATCAACGCAAGACTACGATATGACCGACAAATTTAGGTACTATCGATCGATTCCTGAGCTACGAGAATACATCTTGGTCAGCCAGTACTTTGTAGACGTGCAGCAATATACGAAAACAGATGAAGGATTCTGGATTTATCGCAGCTATGAATCGATCGGAAAAACTCTGAAATTTGGCACGATCGAAGCCGAGATTAAAATGGCTGAGATATATGAGGGAATCTCTTTTGAGTCAGTATAAAGTAGTTGATCTAGGTCGCTGCGCTAATACTAAGTGTGAAGTCACGATCGAAATTAAAGGTTCTCACATCGATCACATTCTTCCTCTCTAAATTTCCAGAATTCGCGATCAACGTGAAGAATTTGTGCTTACTCTATCTCAATTGCAACTTTAGAAAAGCAGTAAATGCGAGTTGCTGGAGCGCGAATTTAAGTAGCTGGAGTACCGAGTCGTGCGGGAAAAACATCAAACGACTGTTCTGTTAAGCTTCTCTAAAGAATTTTACAATCAAAAACTATTAGAATTGTGCGCTTTACCTTAGTTTTGCTCATGGAATCCTTTTGATATTTGCGTATTCCCAGCAAACAGCCGAGAAGCTATCGATCGCATTATCCCTAGTTCTCATAGGACTTCCAGCACAACTTGCAGATCCGAGAGATTACAGAGACTCAACTTACAAAATGGCTAGAGTCCTGTTTTACTGCAAGAAGAATTACGTAGACGAAAATATTAGTAATATTTTGATACGACAAAGACGCAATTCAGTCTTCTTTTCTACGTTGGAAAATTAGCTAAGCTAAGCCCACAGAATTGGCTTGGAGACGTGCAAATGACGGTCGAGAAGATTCGCAAAAAGGCAGATACGCGAGTTGGTATCGTATCCGTGAATTCCACAGGATATGTAGAAGCGATGTTCGACTGTCTAGAAGCAGGAGAAGTTGCTGTACCGCTAAAACACGGAGAAGACTACGATCGCATCAACGCAGCGAACGTCGATCGAGTCCTATCTCCATCAAGCAGCGGTGCGTGGATGAAGCGAACATTTCAAGGCTCGACCAGTTCTGCAACTGCGATCGTCTCCTTCACGTCTGGAACCGAGGGACAGTCAAAAGGTGTTCTTCTCAGCCATCAGAACTTATCGGATGTCATCATGCGGCTCAATCAATTGATGCAGGTCGATGACACGATCAGCGAATACATTGGTGTTCCGGTTTATCATTCATTCGGCTTTGGTCGATGTCGCGCGATCGCGTCCACAAGTGGGAGATATTTCATTCCCGAATCGGGCTTCAATCCAGCAGAAATTGGCGCAATGCTGAGAAAAGGAGAAATTAACGCAATCTCTGCGGTTCCGAGCTTGTGGCGCGTTTTGTTGTCGAACACCGAGCTAATCGGCAATGCAGGGCGACGGGTTCGGTGGATTGAAATCGGCAGTCAGTATATGAGTCGTTACGAAAAAGAAGCGCTCAAAACATTGTTTCCTGAAGCTCGAATCGTGCAGCACTATGGATTGACTGAAGCATCTCGATCAACATTACTCGAAGTTCATCAAACCGAAGGAGATGCACTCGAATCGGTGGGACGCGCGATCGGTAGCGTCGAGATCAAACTAACCGAAGAAGGACAAATCGCGATTTGCGGGAATCATGTAGCCACCGCTTATTTGATCGATGGCAAAGAAGTACCGATTCGAGATGAAGAAGGCTGGCTGATCACCAAAGATTTAGGTAGCGTAGAAAGCGACCGACTGTACTATAAAGGTAGAGCCGATGACGTGATTAACTGTGGGGGTCTCAAAGTTCATCCCGAAGCGATCGAAACCAAGCTATTTAGCAAAATTGGGTACAGCACAGAAATTGCAGTTTGTCGCAAGCCTGATCCGCTACGGGGTGATGGTTTCTTGGTTGCAGTTACTCCCGAAGTCACGATCGACAAATCCGAGCTACGAGAAGCAGTGTCACAGGTTACTCAAACCTTTGGAGTGAATGCGGGAAACTCGATCGCCGTGGTTGAAATTGATCAACTGCCCAAAACTGCAACAGGCAAAATTCAGCGTCGTCAGCTTACCGAGTGGTATACCCGCCAGGATTTAGAGCAATCTGAACCTCGCTCGAATTCTGCAAACGCGAAGCATGCTGCAAGCGTCGAGAAAAGTATCGCGGCTGATTTTTGTCGCATTCTTAATCTACGTCAAGTTCAACCCGAAGACACCTTTATTTCGCTGAGTGGAGACTCGCTTTCTTATGTGCAACTCTCGATGGAACTTGAACGGCATTTAGGCTATCTGCCGCAGGGCTGGGAACATTTATCGATCGCAGATTTAGAGCAGCTTCCTCCCCAACACAGCCGCTACAGTTTGATCGAAACCAATATTATTTTGAGAGCGATCGCGATTGTCGTTGCGGATCATGCTTATTTGATGAATTTAGCGGGTGGTGCATTTTTGCTGCTAATGATTGCGGGTGCAAATCTAGCAAGATTCCAATCCGAAGCATTGTTTCTGGGTCGCTTGATTCAACCAATCTTTTCACTGTTGAGAAACCTCGTGACACCGTATTTGATCATTGCGATCGCATTTCAACTCTGGAAACGCGATCTAAATATCAGCGTCTTATTACTATTTAGTAACTTTGTTAATCCAGATGTCGCCTCAATTTTCCCAGTTTGGTTTATCAATCTGTTAGTTCAGGTGATTCTGGGATTCTCACTATTGTTTGTTGTAAAACCGATTCGCAAATTTGCCGCTGCATCATCTTGGGAATTTGGACTAGCGACCGTGCTGATCGGCATGCTTGCGAAAGTTGGAATCGCTTCGATTTGGGACACTGCTGATCTGTACGATCGTCTTCCACACATGCTGTTCTGGATTTTTGCACTAGGCTGGACGATTCAGTTTGCTCAAGTGGAACAGCAGAAAGTGATTACAACGATCGTGCTTTGGGCGATCGTGCCGATTTTAGCAAGCTCGAACTATACCTACGTGGGGTGGATGCTAATCGGTGGATCGCTGCTGCTTTGGTTGCCAATGGTGTCGATTCCCCAGATGATCAAGTCTCCGCTGCAAATTTTAGCGGCTGCAACTTATTACATTTACTTGTTCGATTTTTATTCATGTCGTGAGAAATGTTGCGGAGATTGCGAATCCTTGGTTAAACGCAGCGGCAGGTCTACTTGGAGGACTCTTAATCTGGGCAGGAGTTCAGGCAGTGCAGGGATTTTTGGCAAAACGGCGATCGATGGTGAGTGAAACCCGTTCAATTTAGAGTCGCGATCGTATTAATCACGGCTTAGTCAAAACTTTACGGTCAAGTGCTCAAGCGAAGCGTCAAACGTGCAGTACCGTTCAGAAGAAACTGATGGAATAAATATATTGTGCGTAAAGGACTGATGAATTTATCACCATCGTGAACGGATTAAATCTTTCATAGATGAGAATTTAAACAAACAGCTAGAACTTTTTATGTCGCTCTGTCAATGGTATAAAAGCTGGCTTTAAGAAGATAGTGGCGCGAAGTGCTACTTTCTCTGCAAATTAAAGGGGTGCGAAATCTAGTCTGGGTGCGAGTCTCGCGATCGCGACTAAAAACTTTCGGCAAATACAGACGAGAAACACCGAGTCATGCAAGTTCTTGAATTTTTACCTTACATTGTTCTTTTTCCGATCTTTTTCTTAGTTGCCCGGTTGGTGCTTCTCAAGTCCGAGTTTTATCAACAAGCGGTGCAACTCTCAACTCAAGCCAAGTATCAAACCCTAGACGGGTTGAGAGGATTGCTAGCATTAAGCGTCTTTTTTACTCATGCTGCTTGTAACTACACTGTGCTGCGAGGCGGAGGCTGGGAATCTGGGTCTTATAAGTTTCTGGGTGATGCCGCAGTCTGGTGCTTCTTCATGATTACAGGCTTTCTCTTTTGGTCAAAAGCGATCGCATCGCCTCAGCTTAATCTCAAAGCGTTTTATACCAATCGCTTTCTGAGAATCTTTCCGCTGTATTGGTTTTCGGTGTTCGTAACTTTTGTGATTGCGATCGCACAGTTCGGCTTCTCGTTTTCCAATCCACCGCTGGAAACCTTGGTGGCGGTTTTTCAGTGGATGACCTGTCAAATCCTGCCTTTTCCGCTAATTCACGGCGTTCAGCAGTTTCCTGATGTGATTGGCAACACGACATGGATGATTAGTGCTGGAGTGGCTTGGACGCTTGCTTATGAAGTCAATTTCTACCTTTTCTTTCCCTTGTTCGCTTACTTAGCAACGCCTTTGCGATTTGTGTTGCTTTGCGTCGGTGTGCTGGGAATCAGTCGGTTTGTGCCGAGTGTGCCAACTACAGAACTCTCAGCATTTTTGTGTGGAATGGCAGTTGCTCATCTATTTCAGAAGATTCGTTTAGAAAACTATCTGTGTCATTCTGTTTTCTCAGGCATTGCTCTGATTAGTTTGCTGCTTGGAGGAGCAAGATTTTTGCCGGATAAAATCAGTGTTCTTCTAGTTTGTGTTGCTTTTGTGATTGTCTTATACGGTAATAATTTGTTTGGGTTGTTGATTTCAGCGCCGTTTCGCTATCTAGGAATTGTAAGTTTCGATATCTATCTTTTGCATAGTATCGTCATCTACGTTATCTTTCGGATTGTGAATTTGGTTATTCCCTTTCAAACAATGTCGTCGCTGCTATTCTGGGGAATTTCTGGCGTGTGTGGTGTTCTCGCCATTCTAATTTCTGGAGCAACTTACCAATACATTGAGCATCCATTTATTCAGAAGAAGGTCGTTAAGCAGGCTGTGAGTTCTTAATTGAAGTCAATACACCAAAAGACGATCGTGCTGTTTCAGTCTCGGTCAGGAGGGCGTTAGAACAAGTGACCGGAAGCGCGATCGTCAAAAAAATGTTTTCTTATCGTTCCAAAATTAGTCGCGGTGTTCTTGCGACTCGCAGCCTTGCATCAAACAGCGTTCTAGCAGTTCAACGCGGTAGTGAAACCAATAGCGGCGCGGGTTCAAAATCAACGGGTAGGCAAGATGGAAAAGTGGCTGATTGAGATATTGCCACATGGGAAATCGGGGTTTTACTGTAAAC
>CAXTDB010000106.1:0-13312 GCA_964242045.1 uncultured Leptolyngbya sp.
TCTCAACTGGCACAGGTCGCGGGCAGATTGCTAGAAGATTGATGTTCAAAAGGCGAAATTCCCTACTAGAGTAGGCGATACAGTCAATTCGATCACAGGTTAAGGAGCGAGAATGCAGAGTCCGTATTACCGACTAGCGCCGTTTATCCAAGAGTATATTTATAAACAAGGCTGGACGGATTTACGCCCGATTCAAGCGGAAGCCTGTCGAATTCTGTTTGACACGGATGATCACTTGCTAATCGCTGCGGGGACTGCATCTGGGAAGACTGAGGCAGCATTTCTTCCGGTGTTAACCTTGCTGCACGAAAAGCCTTCTTGCAGTGTGGGGGCAATCTACATCAGTCCAATCAAAGCTTTGATTAATGATCAGTTCGATCGATTAACTGATCTCTTACAGGGTGCGGATCTCCCGGTTTGGGCATGGCATGGAGATGTGGCGCAAAGTCGAAAAAAAAAGCTCCTAACACACCCGCAAGGTATTCTGCAAATTACACCCGAATCATTAGAAAGTTTGCTGATCAATAAAAGCGCAGATATCGATCGTATCTTTGGCGACTTGCGGTTTGTGATTATCGATGAAGTTCACGCATTTATTGGCAGCGATCGCGGATGTCAGATTTTGTGCCAACTGTCGCGGCTTGCAAAGCTGACAGGGAACCAACCTCGCCGGATTGGATTGTCTGCAACGCTGGGTGATTACTCTCTAGCAGAAACATGGTTACAAGCGGACACTTCTCGATCTGTCATTACCCCGAATCTTTCAGGAGCCGCACGAAAGATCCAATTGTCGATCGAGCATTTTTACGATCCGGGCTTAGTTGTGCGCGCCAAAGGAGACGCGCGCGATCGAGTTTTCAATCCTTACCATTTGTATTTGTTTCGGCAAACTGAGGGACGAAAGAGTTTGATTTTTGCGAATGGGCGAACGGCGACCGAAGAAGCGATCGCGGCGTTGAGAGAGATTGCTCAGGCGAAAGGCGCACCAGATGTCTATCATGTCCATCACGGTAGCATTTCGGCAGCGTTGCGAGAAACAGCAGAAGCAGCCATGCGCGATCCAGAAAAAATGGCGGTGACAGCGGCGACCGTGACGTTTGAAATGGGAATTGATTTAGGACATCTCGATCGCGTTTTGCAATTAGAAGCTCCGTCATCAGTTGCGAGCTTTCTGCAACGATTAGGACGATCGGGGCGGCGAGGAGATACAGCAGAAATGCGGTTTATCTGTGCCGAAGACAAGCCAACAGGTGAAGAGGTGTTACCTGAACAAATTCCGTGGCAGTTACTTCAATCGATTGCAATCATCCAACTTTATTTAGAAGAACAATGGATCGAACCTGCTCGAATGATGCGCTATCCATTTAGTTTGCTTTATCACCAAACGATGAGTATTTTGGCATCTCTGGGCGAACTATCACCAAGCGCGATCGCTCAAAATGTTCTGAAGTTACCGCCGTTTCGATCGATCACGCAGGATGATTTCCGATTGTTTCTGCGTCATTTAATTGAGATTGATCACTTAGAACGCACACCCGAAGGCGGTTTAATTATTGGAATTGCAGCGGAAAAACTGATTAACAATTTCAAGTTTTACGCGATTTTCCCCGACACCGAGGAGTATTTAGTCAAGCACAACGGAAAAGCGATCGGAAGTATTATCGTTCCACCGATGGAGGGCGATCGCTTTTCGCTGGCGGGAAAAACTTGGGAAGTCATCGAAGTGAATGCGAAGAAAAAGACGATCGCAGTTGAACTCAGCAAGAAATCAGTAACATCAAGCTCATGGCGCGGTAATATAGGTGAGATTCATTCTAAAGTACTACAGCGAATGAAAAAGGTATTGCAAGAAACAACGCTTTACCCTTATCTACAACCTGGCGCAAAACAACGCTTACAAGACGCGAGAGAATTAGCAAAATCTACGGGATTATTGCACAATCCGATTCAGTTAATTGATGAAGAAGTTTGCTGTATTTTTCCTTGGATGGGCACGATCGCATTTCGTACATTAGAGCGATTTCTGCGTTTTTATGCCAAAGATGCCTTGGGTTTGAAAAGTATTAAAGCGCGATCGCCGTATTTTCTGATTGCGCGATTAGGGAAATGCAAGCTTGAAAGTTTGTACACAGAAATTCAGGCGTTACACGATCGTACCATCAGTGTTTCAGAGCTAATTAAACCGGATGAGGCGTTGACCTTTAATAAGTACGATGCCTACATTCCGATCGAACTACTCGAAAAAGCATTCACGCAGGACTATCTCGACTTTGCAGAATTACAAACTCTACTAAGAGCCTGGTAAGTCGCCCCAAAGATAGATGATTTTTCAATTAAATTTCTCCGCAACCTGATATGCTGTTTTGAAGCATTTTGGAGAAAAACACTGTGCAGACTTCTCAGCCGATCGTTGTTGACTTGGAAATGACAGATGCCGAGTATTTAGAACTGTTGATGCAGGGACGAAACCCGCTTTATGAGCAATCCTACACGCATCAACTGATCAGCTTTGGATTCGATTTGACAGAAGCAAAACAAATTGCACCGTTGTTTGAGAAGAAAGAAACCTCGATCGCTGAAAAAATTGCCGTTGGTCACGCGCTTAAACAAGTGTGGAACCGCCTAATTAAAATGGTGTAGAACCCGCCATCGTTCAGTGGTTCAGCCATTCTGATCGTTGCCATAATAAAAGAGTAAGACAACGATTGAGACGCATGGTAGTTACTGCTCCAGTTCGTGAAGTCCGAGAATCTAAATTGTGGATGCCCGATCGCGTTTTGTTTACACCCGCTGCACTGGACGAGCCGTGGGGACAGCAGATTAAGGCGCGCGTTCAGGGCTTGAATTTACCGATCGAAGAATTGCCGCGCAATCGGCTGACTGGATTACGCGGTGAGGATGAGCGCGAGACGTACAGCATTTCTAAGCGCACCTTAGCCGTAGTCACGGCTCCTCCGAGTCAGTTTAAGCTGAGTCCGATTCCTCCTTCTGCGGATTGGCAGTTTCACATTGCAGAAGGCTGTCCTGGACATTGCCAGTATTGTTATCTTGCAGGGAGTTTGTCGGGTCCTCCTGTGATTCGTGTGTATGCGAATCTACCGGAGATCCTTGAGAACTTAGGACGATACGAGCGTCCAGGAAGCGAGACGAGCTATGAAGTCAGTTGCTATACCGATCCATTGGGCATCGAGCATCTCACCGGAAGCTTAGCAGAGTGTATTCGCTACTTTGGTACACGCGAAGATGGTTATCTGCGTTGGGTGTCGAAGTTTAGCAATGTCGAAGGCTTATTAGATCTGCCGCACAATGGACATACCCGTTGTCGGGTGAGTGTGAATGCGGCTCCTGTGAGTCAGCGCTTAGAAGGCGGGACTTCTTCGGTAGAGGAGCGGCTGCAAGCACTACGCCGACTTGGGTTAGAAGGCGGTTATCCGTTGGGAATTGTGATTGCGCCGATTATGCCGATCGACAATTGGCAAGAGCATTACACGCAGTTACTCGATCGTATGTCTGCTCTGATCGATTTCGATTGTGATTTGACATTCGAGCTAATCTCACACCGCTTTACGCCCGGATCGAAGGAAGTCTTGATGAATTGGTATCCGAATACCAAGTTAGACATGGATGAAGCTTCGCGCGTAGTGAAGCGCAATAAGTTTGGTGGGATGAAGTATGTGTATGATGCGAAGATCATGCGCGAGTTGCGTCAGTTCTTTGAGCGTGAGTTAGCGAAGCGATTCCCGCAAGGCAAGGTTTTGTACTGGACTTAGTTTGTTTGCTATCCATCCCCGCTCATTTGTGGAACGGGGATGGATACTGCTTTATTCAAGGCTTGGAGAGCTACATCGATCGTAGATATTCCACGATCGATTGCGCGATCGTCAAATTCCCATCCTTTGCTAATTTCTCAGATTTGCGCGGCGGTTTCATCGGCTGGCTGATCCCGCTCCAATCGCCGTTAAAGAATTCATCAGTTGACCAAATTTGGTGCGTTGCATAGTTCTGAACGCCTTCGAGCAGAATTGGAGACTCGGCAAAGCCTTCGCGAGTGAGTGTGGTGATCGGAATGTCGTAGCGGCAAGCTTCGGAAAAGGTACTGTAACCAGGTTTTGTTAACAAGCGACCGCAGACGGGCATTAAATCGATCGGGCGATAAAAGCGATCGTCGACTCGAATCAAATTCGGAAACTCCGGCGCATTCAGATCGAAACAGAGAAATTTATAGTCAGGAAAGCGCGTCACGTTTTCGTAAGGAATGCGATCGAGTCCCAATCCACCAAAGGTTGCGAGAATAATTTTTTCTTTCGGCGTTTCGGTTAGCTCAAACTTGTGCAAAATTTCCGCTGCATCGAATCGGGGATCAACGCCTGTTAGCCCGACATCGGTAATCGTTGGAAACGCGCTCATCGGTTCGTGAAACGGCATTCTGAACAAGCGATCGCATTGTGCAAAACAGTCTCCAATCCAGTCTGCAATTTCGATAAACTCGCCGCCCCAATCTCGATAAATAAAGTCCCAGCCGAAGTTACTCATCATCCAGCCTGGAATTCCTGCGGCGGATGCGATCGGTGCGGCTAACGGGGGAATGTCGCCTAACACCAATCCCACGCGATTTTGGCGGATAAAATTCACTTCGCTGGCGATAATCGATCGCTGTTGCTGTTTGATTTGGCGCAGCTTTTCTAGCGTTGCAGGCTTATCCATTGTCAAACTATCGCTTTGAATAATACCGACATCGATCGCGCGCGGACGATGAATAAAATCTCCGGGAATGTATGCCTCAAGCAGCGATCGCGGAGCTGTCGTTACGAGAATTAGCACAATCTCAGGATCGAGCCGTTGGATTTCAGCCGCGATCGAGGCTGCACGGGTGGCATGACCGAATCCGTGATTGGTAATCGCAAGATAGAGAATCGGTTGAGGCATGAGTTGCGAGCGACAGAGACGATCAGAAAACAAGCTTAAGCTATCCGGGTGGAAACGGCGCGTCTTATAGAATTTTGACATCGAGGTTTTTAAACACGCTTCAAATAAGCTCAGCGGGGGTTCCCAGATGTCTCGCTTCCGTTTTACCGTCGGATTCTTAGCAGGAATTACAATCGCCATTAGTCACGCCTCTACCGCGATCGCCAAAGCCGTTCTCTCTCAGCCAGAAATTCAGCAAACCGCTCAGTCGATCACTGTTCAAATCTTGGGATATGGACAGACTGAAAGCCAATCCGGTTCGGGTGTCGTGATTGCGAAACGAGGAGATACCTATGCGGTATTAACCAATCGCCATGTCGTTTGTTCATTGGATCTTCAGGGAAAGTGCGATCGTACCTTCCGATTTCAGATTCGGATGACAGATGGACAACGTTATCGAGTGAGTGATGTCTATACTTTTGAACAATCCGACAAGATTCCCGATGTTGCGATCGTCTTGTTTCGATCGCCTATCAACTATCCGGTTGCAACTTTGGGCGACTCGAATCAGTTAATCAATCACGATTTGATTTGGATTAATGGTTATCCGGGTAAACCCAATACTGAATTCGGAAAAGAACCTGTTGCGTTTCATAAAGGCTTTTTCTCTTCGCGCATCAAAGATCCGCACAGTGAAGGATATACACTAAATTTTGCGATGGTTGCGGCTCCGGGAATGAGCGGTAGCCCGATTCTCGATGCAAGTGGTTGAGTGGTAGCCCAATTCTTGATGCGAGTGGACGAGTGGTGGCAATCTTTGGACAGACCGGAGAACCTGGGTTTCTATCGGGAATTTCTACAAACTTCGTTTTGGACTTGATCAAGCGATCGCCCGATTTGACTCCGATGCGCGTTAGTGTCGATCGCTCTACACTGACTGGAACTCGTCCCCGATTAGGCACACCTCAAACCGCAGAAGAGTATTTTTTGCGGAGTGCAACCCAGCTTGAACAAGACCAAACCCAAGCAGCACTAAATGATTTAACCAAAGCGATCGAGCTTGATCCAAATCTAATGATTGCGTATCGCAGTCGTGCCCAAATGCGGGCAGAACTGGGCGATCGAGCAGGCGCGCTGCGAGATTTTGATGCGGTGATTCGGCTTGATCCCGATCGTACCGATGCGTTAGATTCGCGCGCTCAAATGCGGTTGCAGTGGAATGATCTAACAGGTGCGATCGTAGATTTAACCGAAGCGATCTCGCTGTCTCCGCAGTCTCCAGGTCTACTGTTTAATCGCGGCATGACCTATAGCCGTTTAGGAAACTATCAAGCTTCGGTCGCAGATTTCACCAGCGGCATTTTGCTGCAACCAAAAGATGCCGTCGCTTACCGAGAACGCGGACGTAGCTATCTGGGTTTGCAAAAGTTACCGAATGCAATCGAAGATCTGAATCGCTCGATCGAGCTTGATCCCCGCTCTGCTACGACTTATGATTTGCGCTGCTTTGTGCGGTTAGGAATGAATGACTATCGAGCGGCACTAAAGGACTGTACAGCAGCAATCCAGATCAATCCAAAATACGCGATCGCGTATGCCGATCGCGCTTATGTTTGGTTGGGATTAGACAATCCGCAAAAAGCCATCGAGGATACCACCGAAGCGATTCAACTGAATCCGAAACTGAGTGAGTCTTATACGGTGCAAGCGATCGCGTATGAACGCATCGGAGATCTTCCACGAGCGATCGCGGCTTATGAATCGACGATGCGATTAATGCGGGAAAACGGTCAGTTGAATTCGCAGGCTTATCAAGGAATTTCAGCGACGATCGCGCAACTTAGAGCCAAAGTGAAGTCTCGCTAGGAGTTAAATTTCTCGATCGTATCGATGAGCAAGTCAATCTCATTCTCAGTTGTGAAATAGTGAACGCAAGCACGAATGCAATTCGGATTTAAAATCACTCGTAAAAAGATGCTTTGTTCTTCTAGAAATTGAACTAACTGAGAATGCTTTCCACTGCCCAATTGAAATGAGACTAACCCCGCTTCTGGAGCAGTTTGCTTCAAACATTTCAAATCCGGTAACTTAGCTAATCTTTGCCATAGGTAAGCACTCCGATCGCAAATCATTCGATAACGATCCTGAGCAAACGGCGCGTGAAACTCGATCGCCGATCGCAACGCTGTGTACAACGGAATTGCGGAGGTTGCAATCTCATACCGTCGCCCGTCAGCCTGAAAGCGATCGGGATTTCCAGTCGCATCGGTGACGATACTACGCCATCCAATAAAGGTCGGACTCAAACTTTCTCGCGCTTCAGGACGCACATACAATCCACCGACTCCTGCTGCACCACACCACCATTTATGACCTGTAAACGCATAAAAATCAGCTTGCAATTCTGTCAAATTCAGCGGCAATACTCCGACGGATTGGGCTGCATCGACTAGAACCTGCACCGATCGCGCATGGCAAACCTCAACCATTTCTTTTAGTGGTAAAACCTGCCCGGTGTTCCAAAGAATGTGACTCACCACAAATAGACGGGTATTCGGCTGTAGAAATTGTTTTACGATCGCACTCGGATCACCCGAATTTAATGTATCCAATAAGGGACAGATAGATACTTCTAAATCAAATCGTCGCTGAAGTTCACGAACTGCTGCCACAATTCCTTGATGTTCGCAATCGCTGATCAAAATATGATCGCCTGCTTTCCAATCGATTCCCCACAGTGCAATATTACAGCCGACCGAAACATCCTCAGTCAGCGTAATCGTATCAGCGGTTGTGCCTAATTCTTTAGCGATCGCGCTTCGGGTTAACTGTCCCTCTTCGACAATCCAAGCATTCGCCGCACTCGAAAACGGACCTAACGCTTGAAAGCGATCGTGTGCCTCGTGTAGAGATGCGATCGCCGATCGTGGCATCATGCCTTGTCCACCGTAGTTAAAATAAGCTTTGCTTTTGAGATAAGGAAATTCGCTGCGGTGCTGTTCAATCCGAGAAATCTGTTCAATCTGAGAAATCATAGAGAAACGCGATCGATTGCTTCCTCAAAATAGCAAAAGGGCGACGATTCGCGCCGTTTATAAAACTGTCACTTAATTTACATTTAGGCTTTTGTTAATCTCGGCTTGTTAATGTGACGAAAACTTTGTTTATCATTTTTAAGTCAGACACAACTTTCACTTTAGAATTAGACATAATCAATACCTCGAATTGATGCCGCAGTCCGCCTACTTTTTGCTAAGTTAGAGGCATGTTTATTACTGCTGATCTGCTGCTAAACTATCAACGCTGTAGCCGTCGAGCTTTTCTCGATCGATACGGGGATGCGGAACAAAAAGATCCCCCAAACGATTACCTGCTAAAGCTGATACAAGATAGCGCAGAAAATCGGCGACAAGTACTTTCCACTCAGGATCATCGAGCGCCAAAGTACAAATCCGGCGACTGGCGTAGAGGAGCCGAAGAGACTTTAGAACTGATGCGGGCGGGAGTCGATCGGATTTATCAACCCGTTTTATTAGCAGAAGAAGCAGGCGTTACGCTCGTTGCAAATCCCGATTTACTGGTGAAACAACCGGGCGAATCAATTTTCGGCGATTGGATTTATGTTCCGAGCGAAATCAAATTAAGCAAGCGCCCGAAGCAAGAGTATCAAATCATCGTGGCTTACTTTGTTAAAGTGTTAGCCGCCGTTCAGGGAGCTTGGGCGGAAGAAGCTTGGCTGATTTTGAAAGAAAGAGGCGCGTTTGCGGTGGACTTGTGGGAAACGATTCCGCGCATGGAAGCGATTCTGGCAAATTGCATTGCAACCCTGTTGCATCAACAAGAACCAGAAGTGTTCATTTCTCGAAGTCGCTGTAGTTTGTGTCATTGGTTTAGTCATTGTTATGCGATCGCTAAATCTGAACAGCATCTTTCTTTGCTTCCGGGGGTGACTCAATCGCGCTATGTTCAACTGCAAGCACTGAATCTGATCACGCTCGAAGCCCTCGCCGAAACGCCTCCAACCCGTCTCGAACCGCTTCCCGGTTTTGGCAGTGAAACGGCACACAAGATTGTAAGACAAGCACGATCGACGTTGCAAAATGTAGCGCTTTTAGGTGAAAGTCTCGCGGCTCATACTGTGGGAAAACGCCCGTTCCGAATACCGATCATTCCAACAGCCGCGATCGAGCTTTACTTTGATATTGAAGCCGAGCCGAGTTTGAATCTAGTTTATCTCCATGGAGTATTAGTCGTCGATCGAATCAATCAAACTGAAATCTTTCATCCCTTACTGGCAGAAACACCCGGAGAAGAATCAACCGCCTGGCAAAAACTAATCGACTTACTGTGGGCGTATCCGAGTGCGCCCATTTTTCATTTTTGCCCGTATGAAGTGCAGACCGTTGAACGACTTGGAAAGTTGTTTGAAACTCCAAACGAATTGATTCAGCCGTTGTTAGCGAGATTTATTGATCTGCATGATTGTGTGACACAAACGGTAACGCTTCCTGTGGAAAGTTATGCGCTCAAGCATATTGCGCGCTGGGTTGGGTTTGACTGGCGTGATTCTAGTGCAAACGGAGCGCAGTCGATTTATTGGTACGCGCAATGGTTAGCCACAGGCGATCGCAGTTATTTAGAATCAATCCTGGTTTACAACGAAGATGATTGTCGAGCGACGTATCAAGTGAAAGAGTGGCTAGTGAATTTTTTGGATCATGCAGTCGCGCAAAATCAATTAGGTTACGCAGTGTGATTTATGGCAAAACTCGAACACATTCTGATTTACCCGATTAAATCTCTAGATGGCATTTTGGTCAATCAAGCAAAGATTCTGCCTGGTGGCGCGCTGGAACACGATCGGGAATTCTGCATAATCGATCAATCTGGGAAATGGGTGAACGGCAAACGAACGGCAAAGATTCACCAAATTCGATCGCAGTTCGATCTCAAAGCGCGAATTGTCACGCTCTCGATTCAAGACGATCGTCCCGTGAGCTTTCACCTCGATCACGGTCGCAGCGGCATCGAAGGTTGGCTGAGCGATTATTTTGGCTTCCGAGTGTTTTTGCAGCAAAATCTGACCACAGGATTTCCAGATGATCCGGTTTCGCCAGGTCCAACGATCGTTAGTATTGCCACGTTAGAACAAGCGGCTTCTTGGTTTCCGGGAATGGAGCGCGAAGAAATGCGATCGCGCCTCCGCACGAATCTAGAAATCACTGACGTTCCCGCTTTTTGGGAAGAACAGCTTTACTCAGCGGATGAAACGCCGATCGTGTTTCATCTCGGCGAAGTCGAAATTCAAGGAATCAATCCTTGTCAGCGCTGCGTTGTTCCAACCCGTGATGCAATTTCGGGTGAAGTTTATCCCCAATTTCAGAAGATATTTAATGCACAGCGCGAAAAAGAATTTCCCGATTGGGCAGCGAAAGCGCGATTCAATCACTACTATCGAATGGCAGTAAACACTCGAATCGCTCCTTCTGAAGCGGGAAAAGTTCTAAAAGTCGGAGATAGCTTGGAGGGGATTTGAAAAGTATAAAAAGGCTTTTCGCTCTCGTTGCAATCCCGCCCGGAAATCAATTCCGGGCAGAGCAATGCGATCGGTGACTACGCCTCAAACAACCGCTTAGCGCACCGGAGTAGTGGAACCTGCTGCAACCACATTCATTCGCTGTGTCACCATCGTCATCCCTCCATGCCGAACTAATACCGCTGACACCCACTGAGATCCAGCAGTATTCGGCGCTTTGCCAACTTTGAACAGCCCGCCGGAATTCAATAAATCTAAATCTGCGGTTGCAGGTTTGAGATAACTGTTTGAATTCACAGGCTCTTGCACCACAGCACCGAGCAACAAATCATTTTCGAGCGGCTCTTGCACGATCGCATCAAAACTAAATTCTTGTCCGGTTCGCACCTGTTCCGGCAAACTCACATTCACCGAAGGCGGTTTATCTCCGGTAGTAACCAGGTTTTTCTCAGTGAGAATATCTTGCCGCACAATTTTCTGATTTTGGAACTGTTGGCGCGATCGTAAAGTTGCATCAAGCTTGATCTGTTGCCCATTCTGCGTCTGACTGCCCGTAATTCGCGTCACTGTTTCTGCTTGAAATCCATTGCTGCTCGGCTGCCACGATTGCAACTCTGTTTTATAGGTCAGCGTCGGATATTGTTTCCACAGTTGCATGAGAGACTGCTCTAAACTCTGACGATTCAGCCCATCTGAATGCGTAAAGTTTGGACTATAAAATTGAAGCACCTCTTGAGCATTTCTGCGATTCGCGGCGGCATCGAGTTGTGTGATCGCTTGTTTCAATTCTGCGGGCGCAGTGTCCGGAGTTGCAGCAGTTGCGCGATCGCTCTGGACAGAACCGGATACGATCGCAAGACTCAAGCCGAGCAGAAATAAGATTTGCCAAGACCGGACATTCAACGGAGCAGAAAATCTCAAACGCATAAGCACACCATCCAACAGAAAGCTTCTAATCACTATACACGCGAATCCAAAGCAAGCCGAATTTCTACCTTTCAAATTCCGATCATCTACTTTGAGAAGCTATTTTCAGAAAATTGATCATTCTATACTTGAGCAACACTCAACTCAGGTAAAGGTATGACTCCGCTTACATCGGCTCAGAATTCACAACTGCAACACTGTTTAGAACTTGCGCGCGAGATTACGGAGCACCAAGAAGCGATCGCGCAATTCACGCAGCTTCGAGATTCGATCGTTCAAGACGAAGCCACAAAAGCGCTGATCGATGGAATCTGGGCAGAAGTGTTAGCGGCACGTCGATCAGCTGCGTTTTGGCAACAAATGAGCGATGTCGAAAAGGATGTTTCAGAACGCCTTGCCCAAAACCATGTGCAACTTCAGCAAAATTATCTCCGCTTGATGCAAGAAATGTAGCGATAGAGAAGTCTCGCTCTACGACTGAAGTTTCAGCCCTGCCAATCGATAGATGAATTCCTTCAACTTCATCTCGATCATTTTGTTTGTTCATTTGATTGGAACTAGCGAAGATGTCGGTAGAAGAAAATAAAGCAGTTGTCCAGCGATATTACGAAGAGGTGTTTAACCAAGGACAAGAAGCCGTTCTGGATGAAATCATCTCTCCAGATTACATAGATTACGGACACAATCCGCCCGGACGCGGTATCGAGGGCGCAAAAGCAGATTTCCGAGGCGGTGCAGCATACTTCAGCAACGCTCACTTCACGATCGACGATCTCTTAGCAATTGACGATCGCGTAACTGTGCGCTGGACAGGAACGCTTACCCATACTGGTGATTTCATGGGTGTTCCTGCATCCGGTAAGACTGTCACGCTAACAGGCATTAGCCTTTATCGAGTTGCCAATGGGAAGCTATTAGAAACCCGTAATGCAGTGAACTGGTTGGATTTACTGCAACAACTCGGTGCTGTGCCTGGATAGCAACTTGAACGAGGAAAAGCCAATGGAAACCGGAAACTTAACCGTACTCAAGAGCAGTCAAGGTTGTATTTCATGAGCATGTGATTTGGCTTGATGTCCTTTGGAAAAAGCTAAGTCTCGATCGCGGTTTCGGTTGGGGACTTGTCAACTAATAAAATCCCCTTGGTGCGTTGCGATTAGCCCTGAAGTTCGGGCTAATCGAGGCAAGTTCGTTGAAATGGACTCAAATCTGGTTGGCATTTATCCTAAACCCGTTGAAACGGGTTTGCCTGCATTACGCCCGAAAATCAATTTCCGAGTGGGTCGGCAACGGAGCGAAGAGACTTTCCCATGAACTTTATCTCATCGGCAATTCCCTTACGCCATGTCTACGGAACTGCAAGTCGAGTGTGTAGGTGTGATTGCACATTAAATGCAGGAATAGTTTGCATCTGCGAACCGAGTTTGTGTCTAGCGATCAAGTTGCCTAAACTCTCATTTACATTGAGAAACTCTCTAAATAAACTTAATAATTCGTTTGGCTTTGTGTAACCGTAACTTTATGAATTAATTTGAACGTACTTTGTTAAGAAATTTAGCGAAAAAGCTTGGTTAAAGCTCAAGAACACCGCTTCTTCATAAGTGTAATTCTTTTCTTTATATTTCTTAATTGTGTTGAATGCGATCGCGTTTCCAGTACAGACTTTTGTTAAGAAAAACTGTCAAAATACGTCGTACACAGACATAAAATTTCATGTTTAGACACTAGAAAAATAAAGATAGATGTCCATAAGATGAGAACAGGTAAATAACGGACTCCGAAGTTTACCTACTTCTTATTCTTTTTGTTGTTTCTAGCAATTATCAAACCATGACCACAACATTACAAAGACGCGAAAGCGGCAATGTGTGGGAGCGCTTCTGTAACTGGGTCACTTCAACCGATAACCGAGTCTATGTTGGCTGGTTCGGTGTGTTGATGATC
>CAXTDB010000106.1:13322-13879 GCA_964242045.1 uncultured Leptolyngbya sp.
CGACCTTGCTCTCCGCAACCATCTGCTACATCATCGCCTTCATCGCTGCTCCTCCTGTGGATATCGATGGCATCCGCGAACCCGTCGCAGGTTCATTGCTCTACGGCAACAACATCATTTCTGGTGCAGTTGTGCCGTCCTCGAACGCGATCGGTCTTCACTTCTACCCGATTTGGGAAGCAGCTTCACTCGATGAGTGGTTGTACAACGGTGGTCCTTACCAACTGGTTGTGTTCCACTTCCTGATCGGCGTATTTGCTTACCTCGGTCGTCAGTGGGAACTCTCTTACCGCTTAGGAATGCGTCCTTGGATCTGTGTTGCTTACAGCGCTCCGGTGTCTGCTGCAACCGCAGTGTTCTTGATCTATCCCTTGGGTCAAGGATCGTTCTCGGATGGGATGCCGCTTGGTATCTCCGGTACGTTCAACTTCATGATCGTATTCCAAGCAGAACACAACATTCTGATGCACCCGTTCCATATGCTGGGCGTTGCAGGCGTGTTTGGTGGATCGCTCTTCTCTGCGATGCACGGTTCGCTGGTGACTTCCTCGTTGGTA
>CAXTDB010000107.1:0-13769 GCA_964242045.1 uncultured Leptolyngbya sp.
AAGGAATGCGAGAACGCGCGAGCGCGCTGGGTGGTCAGTTTGCGATCGAAAGCTCACCTGGAGCGGGCTGCTGCGTTTCAGTTTCTCTTCCTTTATCGCAACACAGACTATGATTTCGATCTTACTCGTGGATGATCAGCACATCATTCGGCAAGGACTCAGAAGTATGCTGGAGTCGAATGCCGATATGCAGGTGATTGGCGAAGCGGAAAATGGACAGCGCGCGATCGAACAAGTTGCCGCTTTACAGCCGGATCTCGTTCTAATGGATATCCGAATGCCTGTGATGGATGGAGTCGCCGCAACAAGCGCGATCGTGCAGCAGTTTCCCAACATTAAAGTTTTAGTTCTAACGACTTTTGATGATGATGACTATGTTTCACGAGCAATGCGCCTCGGTGCAAAAGGTTATTTGCTCAAAGATACAGAACCCGATGAACTAGCATTAGCGATTCGAGCCGTTCACAAAGGACACACTCAACTCGGCCCTGGATTGTTTGAAAAAGCGTTAATGTCGGTTGCGCCTGTTGCCGCTCCAGAACCGCCGCCAGAACTCGCACAACTCACCGCCAGAGAATTAGACGTACTGCGATTGATTGCGTCTGGTGCAAACAACCGAGAGATTGCCGAGGCTTTATTCCTTTCTGAGAACACTGTGAAAAACTACGTTACAAATATTCTGAGTCGATTGCATTTACGCGATCGCACTCAAGCTGCTTTATTCGCTCACTCTCTATTTAATTAAGCCACGTTAGTGGTGTCCTTGAACGCCAGATCAGAATCGGAATGTAGTCCGAATCACTCCAACATAGAGTGTGTCATTGTTTCGATTGTTTTCTGGATTGAAGATCACAATCAAACCCGGTGTGATTGAAAGCTTGTCATTGATCTGAAATCGGTAGAGTCCTTCGAGGTGAAACGAGGTATCAGTATCTTCGCGACGGGCTGTGGTCGCCGTTGGCGTAGTCGAACCAAAATCATTGCGCGTGACCTTGGGAGGTTGTCCGAAGACAATGCCCGCTAAGTTTCCTTTGCCGCCTAAATCCGGAAATGCGAGTGTGACTGCCCAGCTCCAGATGTCTGCTTTGTCTCCTCGATTGACTGTGGTTCCTGCGATCGTTTCGGCGATCGCTTGCGTGTACAATCCCCAAGCTGAAATCGTAAACTTCGGATTGACGCGGTAGGTTGCCTGAAGCCCATAGTAGTTGCTAGAAGTCGAAATCGCCCCAAAAGGCTGATTTGCAAACGTGCTGCCGTACGCGCCTGAGACGACGACATCCCCGTTTGCACCACTAAAGTATGAGTGAGCGTAAGTTAACCCGATTGAGAATGCTTTGCTGGGCTGAAAGTCCAACTGCGCTAAAGCACTATAGCTACCCTCAAACAATCCGCGTCCGCTCGTCGCGTCGTTGGGTCGTCTAGATAAATAGCCCGCAGAAACGGTGAGGGCATCGCTCAATTTGTAAACGGCTGTGATTCCTGCGCCTGTGTTGGTTCCGGAGCCTGTATTGCTCGATCGATAAATCGGTGAAAAGCGACCAAAGCGTGATATCGTTCCAGTCGGGCCGGGGGTAAGGATGGGATTGAAGGTAAAGACGTTTTCAAAGAACTCACCGCCGATCGCATCGATCGTAATGTTTAACCGATCGCTGAGTGGAAAGCGATAAAACAATTTTCCAATCTGTATGCTGTTGTCTAGGCTGACTGTGTTATCGAACACAAGCCGAGTCTGATTAGTTCCGGTAATCGGTGCATTGAATGGAGTTGTGTTATTTGCTTCGAGTCGCGCGAGTAATCGATCTTTGCCTGTAAAGCTGGTGTTGAGATCAAGCCGGACGCGATCGCTAAAAATCGTATTTTCTCGAACGGCTCTACCCGCTGTTCCAAACGCCGCAGTTCTAGCGGCTTCTCGTGCTGCACCAGGCGGCGTGGCATCAATCACTCGTTGTTGATCCGAGTTTAAAGCGCGATCGCCACCGACAACGCCTGCAACACTAAAGATTGCTTCCCCGGTTAGTTTTGCTGTGGTGGAAAACTGCTGCTTTTCTAAAATTGTCGATCGAGCTTCAAGTGAATCGACGCGACTCCGTAAGGCTGCTAGTTCTGCTGCAAATTGCGTTTGAAGTTGTTGCAGTGTCGCTAAATCTTCCTTTCTTACTAAATCCGATGTTGATGCTGCAATTAGTTCATTTACTCGATTAAGACAAGCATTCAGTCCTGCTGCAAATTCATATCGCGTTAGGGCACGATTGCCGCGATACGTGCGGTCTGGGTAGCCTGCAATACAGCCATAGCGCTCGACTAACGATTGCAAGGCTTGGAATGCCCAATCGGTCGGTCTAACATCGGACAATTGAGAAACAGAAGTGACTTGTTCAACCGTTTCAATTTCTGCTGCATTTGCCACCGACCAAAAACTCACGCCGAACACGATCGACGATGCCCAAAGTAGGCTCCGAGTCGCTTTATTCATGATTAAATTCCTCACACCAATCAATACCGCAGAGGAGTAAAGCCTGAAATGGATTTAATCTACGGTAGATTGCTCAAGTTTTTGTAGTTAAAAAATCATTGCATAAGAATTCCAAGAAAAGAAGTCACGATCGATACATTCAAACTCGATTTTCGCCTGCAAAACCGAAGATTCAAATTTCTAGATTTTGTAACAAACGCACTTTTTTAGTTGAAATTGCTGTGTCATGCTGCTAATCTGACTTAAATAATTCGGTAACTTGATCGAATTACCGTAGTAAGCAGGAGAAAAATTGTGTTTGCTTTATGGAAAAAAGCTTCGATCGTGAAAAATAGAAGGCAGGCGCAACGATGGCAGAAGTCCTGCTTCACCCGATCTTTTGCTGTGTTATGCACCCTCAGCTTTGGGATTAGTGTTGCTTTTGGCGGTTGTTCAACGGGTACAAGTGCAACAGCACCAACCGCCACCTCAAACAACGCCGCTGCAACTCAGACCAATGAATCCAAAGTCGTTCGGATTGGCTATCAGAAATTCGGCACGCTCAATATTTTGAAGGGAAAAGGCAATCTAGAAGAACGCTTAAAGCAGCAAGGCATTTCAGTGCAGTGGACACAGTTTCCAGCAGGACCTCAGCTCCTCGAAGCGTTAAATGCAGGCAGCATTGACTTTGGACATACTGGGGAAGCGCCACCGATTTTTGCTCAAGCCGCAGGCGCACCGCTGGTTTATGTTGCAAATCAAACGCCCAATCCCAAAGCAGAAGGCATCTTAGTTCGGCGAGATTCTCCGATTCAATCCGTAAAAGATCTCAAAGGAAAAAAGGTTGTATTAAACAAAGGGTCGAATGTTCACTTCTTTCTGGTGCAAGCGCTCAAAGAAGCGGGCGTGAAATACGAAGAGATCAAGCCTGTCTTTTTGCCGCCTGCGGATGCAAGAGCGGCGTTTGAACAAGGAACAGCCGATGCTTGGGCGGTTTGGGACCCGTTCTTTACAGCGGCAAAACAGGCAACACAAGCACGAGTCATTCGAGATGGAGAAGGCTTAGTTGCAAATCGAGAGTTTTATCTAGCGGCAAAACCGTTTGCTGAGCAGCATCCCGATCGAGTGAAAGCGATCGTCGAAGAAATTGAAAAAGCAGATGTTTGGGCAAAGAACAATATCAAAGAAGCGGCTGCACAACTCTCACCGCAGCTTGGGATTGATGCGCCTGTGCTAGAGGAAGTTCTAGAGCGTCGTCCGTCGGGGGTTCAAGCAATCAAACCGGATGTCGTGACGTATCAGCAGCAGGTTGCCGATACGTTTCTGCAATTGGGTCTGCTGCCAAAGCCCGTGAAGGTTCAAGAAGTTGCAAACGTTCAGCAATAAGGATAAAGGCGATGCAGAAAGCATTTCGGCTAAATCAGTGGATTCCGTGGGCAGTCCCGATCGCGCTAATCGTTCTCTGGCAAGGTTTATCTCAAGCGGGAATTCTATCTGTCCGTGTACTTCCGGCTCCAACAGCGGTGGTACAGGCTGCGATTCAATTAGCGAGTACGGGTGAGTTGTTTCGCAATGTTTGGGTGAGTACGGTTCGGGCATTTTCAGGATTAGCGATCGGCGGTTTGATCGGCTTCGGATTAGGATTGCTCACGGGATCGCTGTCGATCGCAGAGAAACTACTCGATACAACCGTACAAATGCTGCGAAACATTCCGCACTTAGCGATGATTCCCCTAGTAATTTTGTGGTTTGGCATCGGTGAAGAAGCGAAGCTGTTTTTAGTCTCGATCGGTGTCTTTTTTCCTATCTATCTCAATACCTTTCACGGAATTCGCACCGTCGATCGAGGCTTGATCGAAATGGGCAAAGTGTACGGATTGCGCCCCGCCGAGTTGTTCTGGCAAATAGTTTTACCGGGAGCATTGCCATCGATTTTAGTCGGTTTAAGGTATGCGCTCGGCTTCATGTGGTTAACGCTGATTGTGGCAGAAACGATCGCGTCTGATTCTGGAATTGGCTATATGGCAATGAATGCAAGAGAGTTTATGCGAACCGATGTTGTGGTGTTCAGTATCTTGATGTATTCCTTGCTTGGAAAGATTGCAGACATGATTGCGAAGGCTTTAGAAACGACATTGCTTCAGTGGCATCCAAGTTATCAAACTGTGAATTAGAACTATGACATCAGCAAATATTGGAGCAGCATTACAACTGCGGCAATTGAGTCAAACTTACGGTCAGCATCCGGTGTTGCGCGGCTTAGATTTAGAAGTTGCAGCCGGACAATTCGTGGCGATCATCGGTCGGAGCGGATGCGGCAAAAGTACTTTACTGCGACTGATTGCGGGATTAGAGCGATCGACAAACGGCAGAATTTTGATCAACGGTGAGCCTTTACGATCGCTGAATTCAGAAGCGCGAGTGATGTTTCAAGATGCGCGCCTCTTGCCTTGGAAACGAGTCTTGCAAAATGTTGGATTAGGTGTTCGATCGCGCTGGAGAGATAAGGCAATTTGGGCATTGCAGCAGGTTGGATTAGAGGAGCGATCGCAGGATTTTCCGCTCGTGCTTTCGGGTGGACAGAAGCAGCGAGTTGCATTAGCGAGAGCATTAGTGAGTAATCCTCGTTTATTACTCTTAGATGAACCGCTGAGCGCATTGGATGCTTTAACTCGACGAGAAATGCAGCAATTAATCGAACAACTTTGGCAAGACCAGCAATTTACAGCTTTGCTCGTGACACATGATGTGGATGAAGCGATCGCCCTTGCTGATCGTGTGATTTTGCTCGAAGCAGGTGAAATTGCGATCGACCTACCGATTTCTCTTCCTCGTCCTCGCGATCGCAATAGTCCGGCATTTATTCACTTGGCTGAGCAAGTTTTAGGACGAGTAATGCAATCAGACCGAGCCGCTCAGCCTCAGAATTACGAAGTTTCAACGCTTAGATAAGCAATCGGGAGAAGCATTCATGCAAGTTCTTTGGTTTATTCCAACCCATGGAGACGGGCGATATCTGGGAACCTCGATCGGCGGACGATCGACAGATTACAGCTATCTCAAACAAATTGCTCAAGCGGTTGATCATTTAGGCTACTCTGGGGCGCTATTACCCACAGGTCGATTGTCGCTTCTACGTTGATGCCGCTGACTCAACAGATGCGGTTTCTCGTTGCCGTGCGTCCGGGTCTTGTTTCTCCGGGGGTTGCGGCTCGAATGGCAGCAACTTTTGATCGCTTATCAAACGGTCGGCTACTAATTAATGTCGTAACAGGCGGCGATCCGGTTGAGTTAGCGGGGGATGGACTGCATTTAAGTCATGACGATCGCTATCACCTAACCGATGAATTTCTAACCATTTGGCGCGAAATCATACAAGGAAACGAGATTACTCAGAAAGGTGATTATTTAGAAGTTCGGGGCGGAAAGCTTTTGTTTCCGACCGTTCAGAAACCTTATCCGCCACTTTGGTTCGGTGGATCTTCACCGATCGCGAAAGAAATTGCTGCAAGGCATATCGATACCTATCTAACTTGGGGTGAGCCACCAGAGCAGGTTGCTGAAAAAATCAAATCAGTACGGCAACTCGCAGAGCAACAAGGACGATCGCTAAAGTTTGGAATTCGGCTGCACGTGATTGTGCGAGAGACTGAAAGCGAAGCTTGGGAGGCGGCAAATCAACTGATTCGGTATGTTGATGAAGATGCGATCGCAACGGCTCAAAAAGCTTACGCCCGAATGGATTCTGAAGGACAGCAGCGCATGACTCAGTTACATAATGGCAGTCGTGAAGCTTTAGAAATTAGTCCGAATCTCTGGGCGGGTGTGGGCTTAGTACGTGGAGGCGCAGGAACAGCGCTTGTGGGTGATGCGAATACGATCGCGGCTCGAATGCTGGAGTATGCAAATCTAGGAATTGATACTTTCATTTTGTCGGGCTATCCGCACCTAGAAGAAGCTTACCGCGTCGCAGAGTTGCTGTTTCCGAAGCTGCCTTTAAGTCATGCCACTCAATCCCATCAGCAAGTGATGTTCAGCCCGTTTGGAGAGATTGTGGCAAACGAGAAGTTTCCGAAACAACAGACTGCCACTGTAGATTGATTCAATTGATTCAGCAGTTGACCGCTATTTCCATACAAGAGGTTTGATTCTATGACAACGATTCTCGCAATTTCTGGGAGTCCGTCCCATCCTTCTAGAACGCTTGGGATCATTGAGTATGCAGCTTCTTTGCTTCAGCAAGAGGACTTTCAGGTTGATATCATTTCCGTTCGCGATTTTCCGCCAGAGGATCTAGTCTTTGGGCGCTACGACAGTCCAGCACTCGAACCTGTGAAAACTCAGATCGAAAACGCAGATGGAATCATCATTGCTACTCCTATCTACAAAGCAGCATACACAGGTGTGCTAAAAGCCTTTTTGGATTTGCTGCCTCAAAAAGCGCTCTATGGCAAAGTGATTTTGCCGATCGCCACTGGAGGGACGATCGCGCATTTACTAGCGATCGACTATGCCTTGAAACCAGTACTGACCGAATTGGGCGCGCGTCATTTGCTAGGGGGCGTTTATGCTGTGGATAAGCAGATCCAACGGCAAGAAAACGGCAGTGTTCAGCTTGACGCAGAAATCGATCAGCGGCTTAAACATTCTCTACGTGACTTTGTTCAAGCCATCACAAACAATCAACCCGCTTCTAAGGAACTAGCTCACGCACAGTAATCTAGCCTTTTCTGTGTCATCCCGCTTGTAGAACAGCGACTCATTAACCTTCAGAGAGGATTCATCATGGTTGACATGAAGTTTGCGTACTGGGTGCCAAACGTTAGCGGTGGCTTAGTTGTGAGCAAAATTCACCAAAACACGGATTGGACGTTTGATTACAATGCAAAGCTGGCACAAACGGCTGAAGAAGTTGGATTTGACTATGCTTTAGCACAAGCTCGATTTATTGCCAGTTATGGTGCTGAGTACCAATTAGAAGCAATTACCACAGTTGCAGCCCTCGCTTCCGTAACTCAGAGAATCAAGCTGATTGCAGCAGTACATCCGGGACTGTGGCATCCCGGTGTCGTTGCCAAAATGGGAGCAACGATCGACTTCATTTCTAAAGGTCGTTTTGCGCTTAATGTCGTGAGCGGCTGGTTCAAAGGTGAATTCACGATTTATGGTGAACATTGGTTGGATCACGATGAACGCTATCGTCGATCGGAGGAATTTATTCGGGTGTTGAAGGGGATGTGGACGGAAGATGAATTCCATTTCAAAGGAGACTTCTATCGGATCAACGGGGGCTGGGTGAAGCCCAAACCGATTAATCAATCGCCCCATCCCGAAATCTTTCAGGGTGGTAACTCGAAAGCGGCGCGACGAATGGCAAGCCGCGTGTCTGACTGGTATTTCATGAACGGCAATACGATCGACGGTGTGCGCGAACAGGTTCAAGAAATCACTGCCCTATCAGAACAGGAAGGACGTAGTACTTTACCAAAGTTTGGCTTGAATGCTTTTATTTTGGTGCGAGATACCGAAGAAGAAGCCCATGATGTTCTGCGCGAAATTATTGCTCAGGCAGATCACGAAGCCGTGAAAGGATTTGGTGAAGCTGTAAAACACGCAGGTTCTTCAACTCGCGAAAAAGTTAGGATGTGGGCAAATTCCAATTTTGAAGACTTGGTGCAGTATAACGACGGCTTCCGTTCCGGTTTGATTGGTACGAAAGAGCAAGTTGCTGAAAGAATTCAACAGTTCCATGAAGCAGGCGTGGATCTGATTCTAGGAGGATTTCTACACTACAGCGATGATCTGCCTGCCTTTGGTCGTAATGTGATTCCGCTAGTTCGCCAACTCGAATCGCGTCGTTTAGCGAGGGAACTGATCGAGGTTTAAATCTGCGTCAATTTAGCACCAACGATCGCCATTGGCGCAATGCTCGCGCTCACACCTGATCCGGCGCGGTAGAAGAACTACACAGTCGAAAACTACTTTCTCAATGGTGTTAAGCCTCGTCATCCCTGGCTATAGATTTAAAGACCAGACTTGAGGCACTACAACTTCAGTAGACCACAAGCAAGGCTTTTTCGATGTACTCAAACTAGGAAAAAAGCAATGACAATCCACCAACAAGTTGATCAGCAGATTGATGAACAGAAGAATTGGGCACTCCGGAGGCAACTGGGAATTCCAAACAATAAACGCTTGTGGGTCTTAGCTTGCATGGATGAACGGTTGCCTGTTGAGAAGGCACTAGGACTTGGCGAGGGAGATGCCCATATTTTTCGGAATGCAGGTGGATTAGTCACAGATGATGCGATTCGATCGGCAATGCTAACGACACAGTTCTTCGGCACCACCGAAATCATCGTGATTAACCACACGGAATGCGGCATGATGACCGCTACCGGAGATTTTCTCACAGCAGTTCTTCAAGACAAAGGGATTGATGTCGATCGAGTCGATGTTGATCCTGCTTTACCCGATTTGAAGCTGCCAAAAGGTGTGTTTTCAAGTTGGATTAAGACGTTTAGCGATGTTGACGCAGCCACGATTCAACAAGTGGAATTGCTGCGTCGTTCGCCTTTGATTCCTGATGATGTTGTCATTCACGGCTACATTTGGGAAATTGAAACTCAAAGCTTACGGCGACCCTACGATCGATTGAGCGAAAAAGTAAACACGGCTGACGCAATGGGCGTAAAAACTCAGCTTCCACAAGTTGCTGTTGCGTCGTGATCAAGAGATTGATTGAGTCCAATTTTGCCTTGATACCTCCACTTGCACGTAGCAGGTGGGCTAGCTCCTAGTTCATCTGCTACTTTTATTTCCATTTAGTCTCTATCAGCTTAGAGGATAAGTTTCATGGTATTGCTTGAACCACGAACCCAGGTGAAAGACTATCGATCGATTGCAACTCGACTCGCTGAGGAATTGATCGAAAATGCAGTCGATCGCGATGCACGATCTGGATTGCCAACTGATGAAGTGTCGCAATTGCGACAAGAAGGATTGCTAACAATCAACATTCCCCAAGCCTATGGTGGTGCAGAAGTCGATTTGCTGACCGCGATGAAAGTGACTCAATTGCTCTCTCATGCAGATGGCTCGATCGGGCAACTCTATTCCAATCATCTCGGACTAACTACTCTGGCTCACGTTGCCGGAACTGCCGCTCAGAAAGAATACTATTACCGTGGCACTGTACACAATCAATGGTTCTGGGGCAATTCGATCAACATGCGAGATACACGATTGAAGATTGCTCCCGAAGGCGAAAAGTTTCGCTTGAATGGAGTTAAAGGCTTTGGAACTGGGGTTCCTGTTGCGGATCAAATGGTATTCTCGGCGATTCGGGAAGATATCGATGCGGTTTATCTGATTGTGTTGCCCAAACATCGAGAAGGCATCGTCTTTAACAATGATTGGGATAACATCGGACAGCGCAGAACTGCGAGTGGTAGCATCTCCTTTAATCAAGTGCTGGTGGAACCCGAAGAGATTCTAGGCTATCCCGATTTTCCAGCTCATGCGTTTTCAACCTTTTTGGGAATTGTAGCTCAATTATCCAAAGCTTATGTCTATCTGGGCATTGCAGAAGGTGCTTTAACTGCGGCTCAGAACTATACTCGAACTCAAACCCGATCGTGGATCACTTCAGGCGTTGATGCTGCCACGCAAGATCCTTACATTCTGCATCGCTACGGTGAACTTTGGGCACAACTACAAGCCGCGATCGCACTAGCCGATCAAACCTCGATCGCGGCTCAATCTGCTTGGGACAAAGAAATTAACCTCACCGCCGAAGAACGAGGAGCCGTTGCCGTCTCAGTTTTTGCAACAAAAGTGACCGCAACTCGTGTCGGACTCGACATTACCAATCGCATCTTTGAATTGATGGGAAGTCGATCGACTGCAACTCGGTTTGGCTTCGATCGCTATTGGCGAGATTTGAGAACCTTCACCCTACATGATCCCATCGATTACAAGTTCCGCGATATCGGCAACTGGGTTTTAAACAATGAGCTACCCACCGTTACCCAATATTCATGATGATCATTAAACGCATCTCTTTCAGAATCTTTCCGGTTTGGTTGCTTGGGCTGGCTGTGATTTTCTGCTTTTCCGTTCTCAACAGTTGCACAAATCAAACCGCCGCAAAAGCTCCTGAAACCATTCGAGTAGACTATGCTTACTACAATCCGGTGAGCCTTGTTCTCAAAGACAAAGGCTGGCTAGAAGAGGAACTTAAACCCGATCACATCAAAGTCGAGTGGGTTTTGAGTCAGGGAAGCAACAAAGCATTAGAATTTCTCAACAGCCGCAGCATTGATTTCGGCTCGACAGCGGGCGCGGCTGCTTTGATTGGAAAAGCGAACGGGAATCCGATCAAGTCTGTGTATGTTTACTCCAAACCAGAATGGACGGCTTTAGTGACGCGATCAAACTCTACTATCCAAACGGTTGCTGACCTCAAAGGTAAGAAAGTTGCCGCCACACGCGGGACTGATCCGTACATCTTTCTTCTACGATCGCTCAATCAAGCAGGTTTAAGCGAGAAAGAGATTGAACTCGTACAACTCCAACACGCCGATGGTCGAGCAGCCCTTGAAAAAGGTGATGTCGATGCTTGGGCAGGACTTGATCCGCAGATGGCAAAAACAGAAGTAGAACAGCGATCGCGCTTATTCTTCCGGGAGCCTCGATTCAATAGTTACGGCATTCTCAATGTGCGAGAAGAGTTCGCAAAGCAGTACCCTGAGCATGTTTCACGGGTACTACAAAGCTACGAAAAAGCAAGACAGTGGGCATTGCAAAATCCGAATGAGCTAAAGCAGATCTTGATTAAAGCTTCTAATTTAAGCGATGCGGTTGCAGCAAAACAATTAGAGCGTACCGATCTCTCAAACTCTAGCATTGGTGCGGCTCAACAGGAAGTAATGACAGCGGCTGGAGATGTGCTGAAACGAAGCGGTGTAATCAAAGAATCTGTTGATGTTGCCCAAACCGTGAGCGAATTGATTGATCCGCAGTTTGTACAGCGTTTGGCTCGTCGATCGTGACTGTAAGTTCAGGGATATCTGTTAACATTGCGACCCATCCCGGAATGAAATTCGGGGCTAGCAGTGCGAAGTCCTGTGAACAGGACTGAAGACGCTCAATCTAGTCCATAGTCCCCTTTAGTGGACTTTGTTCTGTTAGCCCAGAATTTCATTCTGGGGCGGGCTGGAGCAATGACCAAAACGCTCGAAAATCGTCCCTTTGAGCTTGGTGAACGCAGCGAGTCGAGATAATTGACACGAAGCTCTAAATATACTCCATCGATCGACATGATAATGCGTCTTTCAAAGCCAGATCAACGAATTTCAGTCAGTTGGCTTCGAGGCTGGGTGGTTCCGGTGGTTCTCCTGATTGGGTGGGAATTTCTCTGTCAAATCGGCATCTTCCCGCCTAATCTTCTTCCTGCCCCTTCCGCAGTTCTGATCACGATCGTCGATCTGCTCTCAAGCGGCGAATTGTTTCAGCACATTGGAATTACCCTCTATCGGGTCGTACTCGGTTTCATCATTGGTAGCGCGATCGCGACACTTTTCGGCGCATTAACCGGATACTCGCGCATCATTCACGACTTTTTTGATCCGCTGTTTCAATCGCTTCGGAACATTCCTTCTCTGGCTTGGGTTCCATTGTTCATTCTCTGGATGGGTATCGCTGAACCATCTAAAATTGCGCTGATTGCTTTGGGGGTGTTCTTTCCGGTTTATCTCAACTTGATGAGCGGGATTCAAAGTGTCGATCGTAAACTCGTTGAAGTCGGCAAAGCCTATCGCTTGAATGCGTTTCAACTGATTCGACGGGTGTTTCTGCCTGCAACTCTGCCTGCTTATACGGTAGGGCTGCGGAGTGGCTTAGGGCTGGGCTGGATGTTTGTGGTTGCAGCAGAAATTATGGGATCAAGCCAGGGATTAGGATTTTTGCTAGTAGATGGTCAAACGACAGGTCGTCCAACTATCATTTTGGCAAGCATTTTGCTGTTCGCGATTTTGGGTAAGTTAACAGACGCAGTGCTTGCGATCGCGTTTAAGCGACTGTTGCATTGGCAAGATTCTTATCGTTCTACCTTGTGAGGAGATTATGCTGCGAATCGAGAATGCCAGCAAGCAATTTAGCAATGGATTTATTGCGATCGACAATCTCACGCTGCAAGTGAAGGCAGGTGAGATCATTAGCTTTGTCGGCACAAGCGGTTGTGGTAAAAGTACGTTACTTCGCATTCTCTCAGGTCTAGATTTTCCAACTTCTGGCTCTGTTTTGATTGATAACGAACCCGTTTTGGCTCCGCATCCTGAAGTTGGGATTATCTTTCAAGAACCGCGCTTAATGCCTTGGCTGACTGTGCGCGAGAATGTTCAGTTTGGTTTAATAGCGATTGCTCGATCCAAGAAAGAACAGTTAACGCAAGTGATGCTCGATCGAGTAGATTTAACTGAGTTCGCCGATGCGCTTCCGCGTCAACTCTCTGGCGGCATGGCACAACGAGTTGCGATCGCGCGTGCTTTAGTGACAGAGCCTTCGATTCTATTGCTTGATGAACCGTTTAGCGCGCTCGATGCTTTTATTCGGATGAAGCTGCAAGATCATTTGCTGAAGATTTGGCAATACACACAGCCTACGATGATTTTAGTCACACACGACATCGAGGAAGCCTTGGTGTTGAGCGATCGTATTATCGTGATGCGAGGCAATCCGGGCAGAATTCACCAAACGCTGACGCTCGATCTCCCTCGCCCTCGTAGACGAACAGACTTAGCCTTTCAGCATTGGAAAGAACAGCTTTTAACCGCGTTGGATTTATCGATCGATGAACCAGCCGTTCCTGCAATTTCTGGGTACGGCAACGCTAAATGATTTGCGGGTTATGCGTCCTGTCGGGCGAAATTCGCTCATTCCTTATTCAACTAAACCCTCTAGAATAGAGTTTGGTTTTTTGAAACGAAGGGCACGATCGATGCGGCTATCTCAAATGCTACTGGTGACTTTGCGCGAAGATCCCGCAGAGGCAGAAATTCCTAGCCATAAACTTTTGGTGCGGGCGGGTTATATTCGGCGGATCGGTAGCGGCATCTATGCCTATTTGCCTTTGATGTGGCGCGTGTTGCAAAAGATTTCGCAGATCGTGCGCGAGGAAATGAATGCAGCGGGCGCGCAAGAATGCTTATTGCCTCAGTTGCAGCCGTCGGAGTTGTGGAAAGAATCTGGTCGCTGGGATACCTACACCAAGGCAGAAGGAATCATGTTTGCGTTAGTCGATCGACAAGAGCGCGAA
>CAXTDB010000108.1:0-13746 GCA_964242045.1 uncultured Leptolyngbya sp.
GTCATTGGTCAGCGTGGATTGTGGTGGACGCTTTCTTCGATCCTGATTGTGATTGGACTTGTGGCGATGCTGATTCTGCAAACGCAGGTCGGAGCGCCGCTGCGTCCAGGACTTGACTTCAAAGGCGGAACTCGGCTTCAGTTTGAACTCGATTGCAGCAAACCTGGAAACTGCGACAAACCGATCAATCTCGATACTGTTCGCGAAGTCCTTAAGTCTGAGAATCTTGCCGATGGCAGCCTTCAGCTTGTCGGACAAGACCAGCGAGCTATCCTGATTCGGACGATTACGCTGAATGTCGATCAGCGCACTAAACTGCAATCCGAACTAGAATCAAAAATCGGCGCGTTTGATGTCAAGAAGACGCAGATTGATACAGTCGGTCCGACGATCGGTAAACAGCTTTTCACGTCCGGTCTCCTTGCGCTTGTGGTGTCGTTTGCCCTGATTGCTGCATATTTAACAATTCGCTTCGAGTTGGATTATGCAATTTTCGCGATCATTGCGCTGTTTCACGATGCGCTAATCACGGTTGGAGCCTTCGCGATTCTCGGACTCTCTCCGTTAAAAACCGAAGTCGATAGTTTATTCGTCGTGGCGCTATTAACGATCGTCGGTTTCTCAGTGAATGATACGGTGGTAATTTACGATCGCGTCCGCGAAACGATTCAACTCCACCCCGGTCAGCACATCAACGAAATCGTAGACGATGCGGTGAATCAAACTTTAACGCGATCGATCAATACGACATTAACGGTGCTATTAACGCTATTTGCTTTGTTCTTCTTTGGCGGTGAGACGCTGAAAAACTTTGCTCTAGCATTGATTATCGGTTTTACGATGGGAGCTTATTCGAGTATCTTTATCGCGAGTACACTGTTAGCACTGTGGCGCGAAAAGCGGGGACGGGCATTTGCTCCTGTAACCGCAAAAGCCGCAAATGATTAGGTTGAAGCGGATATGACACCTCCTGATTCTGACTCATTTGAACTTGACCCAAAATTTCAAGCCTCAGTTCAACGGCTACATCGCGCCACGGTAATTGGGCGATGGCTTGTGGTGATCGGGTTATGGTCAACGATCGGGGTTTTGAGCCTGTGGGGACTGCGCTATCCCATTTCGCTGATGTGGGATTATTTCACTTGGGCAGCACTGCGATATGGACTCGCCTCGAATTGGCTGCCAACGATCGGACTCGGACTTTGTATCGGCATGACTCTGAGCGTATTGATTTGGCAGAGCCGAAATATTTTGTTTGGTTTACCGATCGACGAACAGCGCCGACTCGAAATAGCTGTGCTAAAGATTCGCGCTCAAGGTCGGACTCATCCGCTTTGGAAATGGATCGAACCGAACGAGAAATCTTAGACGATCGAGGACTATAATCTCGCTACCGTATAAGAGCGAATTCCAAGAGGTCATATGCAAAACTCTGAGCGAAATTCTCCATTTGCGGTAGTTCTTCAGATTGCAACGATCGTTTCGATTCTAGCTGCGATCATAATTAATGCAGTTTCCAATCTCTTTCCGCTGAGAGGCTTGAGTATTGGCGCGATCTCGAACACGATTCTAGGCGGAGTGCTGATTACGCCAGCAAACTATGCTTTCGCAATTTGGGGCGTGATTTATCTTGGGCTGATTGGGTTTGGAATCTACCAAGTCTTGCCGCCCCAGCGTTATAACCCTCACTTACTCAAGCTACGCGCTCCGATTATTTGGGCATCTGTTTTCCAGATTGTCTGGGTTTATCTGTTTCAGTTGCAGCAATTCTGGTTATCTGTTGTTTTCATGTTCGGGATTCTGTTTAATCTCATTGCTGCGTATGTCTGGTCTAGATTTGGCAAAGATCGCGTTGCGCGTGAAGAAAGGTGGTTAGCTCAGGTTCCTATTAGTATTTACCTCGGTTGGATTAGTGTTGCATCGATCGTGAATGTTGCGTCTGCTCTCTATGCGTCTCGCTGGAATGGGTGGGGAATTGATGCAAGCATTTGGACAATGTTGATGATTTTAATCGCCGTAGTGATCACAGCCGTGATCGTGATTCGATATCGAGATGCAGCATTTACGGGCGTGATCGTGTGGGCATTTCTGGCGATCGCGGTGCGTCAATTCGCTCAACTCTATTCTCAAATAGAGGTTGCAATGACCGCAATCGGAAGCGCGATCGTTCTCATTCTTTTACTGATTAGATATCGCTCTCGCGGTGTATGACAGACCAATCTCCGCCTGCTTGGATAAAAATAGATTTAAGTTTCTCAAGATGGCGTTTGATTACTCGATCGATTTCACTCAAATCAGTTTTAGAGAACACCCGGAACTTTATCGCGTTGGCAAAGGTGAACAAGGTGTTTTATTGGTAGAGCCTTACAAAAGCGAAATTCTGCCACATTGGAGATTCAAAACACCAGAAATCGCGCGCATTTCTGCGGACAAAATTTATCAACTTTTTCAAGAATACAAAGCGGAAGGTGACTTTGTTGGCATGGACATGGCGCGCAAATTTTTGCAGATGGGATATACGCGATCGCGCCGTTACGCCAACCACAAATCGGGTCGCAAATACGGAACTGATAGAGCCGTACTACCACGAGAGGAAGATCCGATCAAAGCCGAATCCGCTAAGATCTTTTACGAAAAATGGCAACTTGCAAAACTCGATCCCGATTACGTTGCACAACTGAAAGCACATCGCACTCGATACGAAGATATGAAATAGTAAGAGTGTTGACCCTCGCGCCTTACTATGTCTGAGCAGCTCCCGCTATTAGAAAACCCCGGAATCTTGTGGCACCGCACGATCGAGCAAACGCAACATGCACTGTCCTGCGGCGCGCTACTTTCGATTCCAACCAGCTACGAATTGATCGAGCAGGCGGGTGCTCAATTTCTCGTTCGCACGGTTACAAATCTCATTCGCAAGCAAGCATCCGACCTGAAACAAAAGCAAGAAGAAATTGCGACCGGAAAAGAGATTGATCCGTTTCTGCCCTACGATCGCGATTTATTTGTTGTTGATGTTTCTGAAACTCACGTTTGTTTACTGAATAAATTCAACGTCGCGGATCACCATCTTCTAATCATCACTCGTGCGTTTGAAGAACAAGAAGCTTTATTGACGCTGAACGACTTCACAGCAATGGGGGCGTGCTTATCAGAAATTGATGGATTAGCGTTTTACAATGCAGGACAGGTTGCGGGTGCAAGTCAGCGCCACAAGCATTTACAACTGGTTCCGTTTCCGTTCGTTGAAGGGATTCGCTTACCGATCGATCCGCTCATTCGCTCTGTAAATTCCCCGAATCGTATCACCGTAATTCCCGAATTTCCCTTTGTTCATGCGTTTACAAAGCTCGATCGTATTCAGACCGCAGAGCAGCTTTTAGACCGCTATTTGGAATTGTTGGAAGCTGTGGGAATTCGTTCTGATCAAACGATCCAATCGGCTCCGTATAATTTCTTGGCAACCCGCGAATGGATGATGATTGTGCCACGATCGCAAGCCGAATATTCTGCGATCGCTGTGAATTCTCTCGCATTTGCGGGTGCGCTTTTAGTCAGAAACTCAGAGCAACTCGAAACCCTAAAACGATTGCGTCCGCTAAATTTTTTAAAGAACGTTGCGGTTGTGTCCTCGACTCCGGCAGGCTGATCATAATTGAAATAGCCTCCATGAGAATTCAAATGAAACTCGACCAATTTATAGTGCCACCGAATCAGAAAATTAAGCTGAAAAATTATGACCCAGGTTACACAAATGGCTTAAAGGATAAGGTTGCGGCTCAGGAAGAACTCCAAGAAGGGGTGCAAAAACTTGCGAAGTATCAAGACATTCTTTATGCTCAAGATTCTTATGCTTTGCTCGTGATTTTTCAAGCGATGGATGCGGCTGGAAAAGACAGCACAATCAAGCACGTGATGTCGGGTGTGAATCCGCAAGGCTGTCAAGTTTACAGCTTTAAGGCTCCCTCTTCTGAGGACTTGGATCACGATTATTTATGGCGATCGAACAAAGCTTTACCCGAACGCGGACGCATCGGAATTTTCAATCGCTCTTATTACGAAGAAGTTCTTGTCGTGCGCGTCCATTCAGAATTATTAGCGAAACAAAAGCTGCCCAAAGAACCGCAGGGTAAAGACATCTGGGAAAAAAGATTTAAGCAGATCAATCACTTTGAAAAGTACTTAGTCGATAACGGAATTATCGTTTTGAAATTCTTTCTGAACGTTTCAAAAGATCAGCAAAAAAAGCGATTTCTCGATCGAATTGATCAGCCCGAAAAGAACTGGAAATTCTCAGCCTCGGATGCGAAAGAGCGCCAACATTGGGATGAGTATATGCAGGCTTACGAAGAGATGTTCAGTAATACCAGTACAGAACATGCGCCTTGGTACATTGTGCCAGCCGATCGTAAATGGTTCACTCGTTTAGTGGTTTCTGACATTATTGTAAACAAACTCAAATCGCTCCACTTGTCATATCCCGAAGTCAGCGAACAGCATCGATTGGAACTACTTGAAGTCAAAAAACTTCTAGAGAATGAACCTTAATTTTTCAAACAGAAAAGGGCGATCCGAATTCGGATCGCCCTTTTCCAGAGTGACTTGTGGATCGGCTATCTTGCCCGACAAAGATGTTGCGGACGGTCGAGGCGACCATCCCACAGGTTAAATCAATCCCAGCCGACTAAGCGTCCTTCTCAGACTTTGCAGCAGCGCGCTCGATTTTGTGGCTAAACGTAATCAGCGCCTTGCCCAAGGTATGCACCGGACCCTTCACGCCGCGTCCAGCTTCATCTCCGATCGCATTCGTTTGCTCGCCCAGTTTGGAGAGCGCTTCCACAATTGCACTTGCTTCAGTCTTTTTACCCTTCAGCAGCTTTTTCAACTCTTTCAGAGATGCTGACAATTCTTTGATGTTGTCTTCCTTGTGACCCTTGAGAAAATCCACCCATTCGTCGATCGAATCGATCGCTGCATCAGATTCAATCTCAGTGATATCGCTGTGTAGAATTTCGGTCAAAGATTCAATATCAGGAGTGTTATTTGCTTCAGATTCAGCCGCAGTTGAATCTGATTTTTTTGCAGTTTTTTGCTCCTTTTCGGCTTCAGAAGAATGCTCTTCTTTGTGCGTATCTTTTTCGTTTTTAGTTGCCATATGTCTGATTCCTTCTACATTCCAGCGAAGATATATTAATCAAAATAAAGTGAGTGATATTGATTTCCCTCTGCCAAAAGAGGCGATATGAATCACACTTTAGACAGAGTACAGTCACATCAAAAATATGACCTCGATCACAGCCTAAAACTGGCTTAAATGCCCTCTATACAAAGACCTAAAATTTGCGTATTTCTGCCGAATTTACACCCGCACAAATTCGATTAGTACCGTAGAACGACGATGGTTTTAGAAAGCCTCTGTACAGAAAATAGGCTTAACGCTGATGTGAACTTTCACCTTGTGGTAGATGATGGCAACTCAATCTTCTTTACGCTCTCGCGGGATGGAACTCCTGGTTTCGTATCACCAAAATCCTTCGGTGAGACTTCGCAACCAATTAGTACAAATGAATGCTGGTTTGGTTCGTAAAATCGCCCATCGGGTGAGTCATCAATGTGCAGAACCTTACGAAGACCTCGAACAAATTGGATACTTAGGACTGATTCGAGCAATCGAGCGATTCAATCCCAATCAAGGCTGTGCTTTTAGCTCGTTCGCCGTTCCGTACATTCGCGGTGAAATGCTTCACTTCCTGCGCGATCGAGCAGGAACGGTTAAAATCCCGCGTCGCTGGCAGCAGTTAAACAAAGAAGGGCAGCGAGTACGCGAGCAGTTAATGGAAGCCTTCGGTCGTCAACCTAGCGACGAAGAAATCGCAGATGTGCTGAAGGTGTCTGTTAATGAATGGCGCGAAAGCAAATTAGCTGCGAAGAATCGCTTACCGCTGAGCTTAGATGCAACAGTTTGCCAGCAGTTAGATTCGCCGATGACGCTGGGTGATACGCTGCCAGATGCGCGATATCAAGCGCTACAAGTGCTTGAGGAAGACCGCCAACAGCTGCAGCGGGCACTCAACCAGCTTGAAGATAAAACGCGACAAGCGATCGAATATGTATTTTTGCATGATTTATCGCGTAAAGAAGTGGCTGAGCAGATTGGCGTGAGTCCAATGACTGTCACCCGTCGCATTCATCGCGGAATTCAACAAATGGTTGGATTGCTTCATCCCCAAGTTTTGCAGAGCGATCCCTAAGATCTGAAATCCAGCTTCCCATCGATCTATCAAGTCGCCGGGTTGAAACAATCCGGCGTTTCTTGTTGAGAAACTGCTGCGATCGCACTCTAGCTCTTTATCAATCGGGATGACAGGATTCGAACCTGCGGCATCCTGCTCCCAAAGCAGGCGCGCTACCAAGCTGCGCTACATCCCGTAACTAAGCTTTGATATTCTAACGCGATTCACGCGATCGCACAATCAAAATCTTTCTTCTGAGCGTGCGCCATCTACTGGGAACCTACTGTAGTTGACAAAGTTGACAGGTTCCTCTCAAAATGAGAGCATGAAAAACAATATTTAATTTTTATGAAAAATTTTTATAGCAATAATGCACTTAATTCATATTCGCAATTTGCGCTCTGATGCAGGTCAGTATCCTGATATTAGTTCTCAAGTCGAGCAGTGGTATGCCACCGTCAAGAAGGCGAACTGGCAATCTTTGGAGGATGTTCGACTCATCTATCGAGACGCTGAAGCCGTTGGTAATTTCACCATCTTTAATATCAAAGGTAATGCCTATCGATTGATTGTTGGAATTGACTACGAAACCAGAACAATTTTCTATAAGTACCTTTTAACTCACGCTGAATACGACAAAGATAAGTGGAAAAATGATCCTCACTTTTGATCAAGCTAAATACAGCCAATTGCTGACAGCAGCATTACCACAAGTCATTGATTCCGAGCCGGAATATGAGCGCATTCTTGCCGTAACAGAGCAGCTTCACTTTAAAGAAGGTCGAACGCTAGAGGAGCAGAAGCTCTATCAACTGCTTGTAACGCTGATAGAGGTTTATGAATCTGAGCATTATCCGATGCCAGAAGCAACACCTCATGAGGTTTTACAACATATTATGGAGTCGAGTGGGGTTCGCCAGGCGGATTTAGTTGGGCTACTTGGCTCAAGTGGTGTTGTCAGCGAAGTTGTTAATGGTAAGAGAGCGATCAGCAAGACACAAGCCAAAGCGCTTGCCGATCGCTTTAAGGTCTCTCCCGATCTCTTTCTATAGCCCAATCGCACAATCAAAATTTCTAACCGAGCCAAAAATTTTAACCAAGCAAGAGAGGAGCGCAGATCCTCCCCTCTTGCGTTCACCGATTAATGGTGGTGATGCCCGTGGTGGTGATGTCCGTGATCATGATGATGGTGAATCTCACCATGCGTGGGAACAACTGCTAACGCTTGTTCTGATAAGAGCGATTCGATTTGAGGCTCTGCCCATGCTGCAACCATTTTCAGAAATTGGGGATGATCATTCACGCAAGGCATCCGCACATATTTCACGTCTGCATGCTTGCGATGCAGCTTCTCGATAATGTGTTCGACATCCAATAACGTCTCATGGTTTTCAGTTGCAAAGCCGATCGGCATAAACACGATTGCTTTTGCGCCGAGTTCGATCAGATTCTTCGCAGCTAAATCTGCGTTGGGTTGCGTCCATTCAATCAGCGGTGTTTGATGATTCAGCCAGCCGACCGAGATTAAGGGATAACGATCGATTAAGCGATCGCGAACTTTGTCGTAAAGCGCTTGGCTTTCTGTGATTCCAGAAGTGAATCCTTTTGCTTTGTGCGGGCAGCCGTGATTCATTAAAACAACGCCGATCTGAGAAGGAAGATAGGTTTCAGCCAGATCAGATTGAATCTGTGTTTCGACTAACTGCGCCATTAGATCGATGTATTCCGGTCGATCGAAAAATGAAGGAATATAGCGCGTTCCTTTCAGCCAGTGTTCGCCTTCATTAACTGAGCTTGCTAGCGCTTTGTTGACTTGCTCAACGGCAATTCCGCTGGTGAAAATGGAATCAACCACCAATAACGGATAAATCAGGATTTTAGTGAATCCTTGGTCTTTGATTTCTGCTAAGACTTGATCCGGTAGAAACGGTTTGCAGAAGTTGAACGCTTTGAAGACTTGAACGCGATCGCCCCATTTTTCTTGTAATGCGGCTTCGACCCCTGCGCGCTGTTGCTCAAAGATCGCATTGTGTGGAGAAATAAATTGTCCGTGCTGATGTCCCCATTCGTGCAAATCGAAAATTGCTAGAAGTTTTGCCAAGGGTGGATAAACCCACGTTGGAACAGGCGCAAATTTGGCGGTGAGCAGGTTTAAAGCTTGTTCGTTGTAATTTGCGAAATCATCGTAGCTTTCGACCTCGCCATATCCCATCAATAAGACAGCCACTCGTTCTGAGTTTGAAGATGCGTGGTGATGGTGAGTGTGTTCGAGCTTTTCTGGAGTCGCGACCACTATGTAAAACCCCTTGCTTTTATAGAATGTATCAGTTTCGTCAAGATCTAGGCTAACATCCCCTACCAGGGGACGGAGCAGCTTTTGAGATATTGTTACTGAGCGATGGAAATCTTAATTTGTCCAGGAATGCACCCGCCAGCGCTAACAGCAGGATTTATCGCGGGATTGCAGCGATCGTCAGATCTATTTTTGGTTTTTCCAGCCGATCAAGAACCTGTTTACTCACCGCAACATCTTCTAGATTTCTTTGCTCCTCGCGATTCGGTTTTCATTATTGCCTTTAGTGCGGGAGTGGTGGGTGCGATCGCAGCGGCAAGAATTTGGCATCGTCAAGGGATTCGGATTGTGGCGCTGATCGCGATCGATGGTTGGGGTGTGCCTTTGTTCGGGGACTTTCCGATTCACCGAGTCAGCCACGATTACTTCACGCATTGGAGTTCGATCGCGCTTGGAGGAAATGCAACGCATTTTTATGCCGATCCCGCTGTTAATCACCTCACGCTTTGGCAGTCTCCCGAATCTGTCCAAGGAGTTGTTGAACCCTCGAATCGCGTGGTTATGGCTGCAACCTTTATCTCTGAATTAATAGAGGCTTACGAGCTAGATTAAATGATGTACTCAAGATAGGATTCAGTCTTGGGTCTAGGCGTAAAAATTGCTCAATTGACTATGATTTTTCTGCTTCGTTACAGAAGTTAAAGGAATGTCAAGATATGCTGACGCAGCGATCGCAGTCTTGAGGCTCAAATGCCTGGTATCGCGGGCATCTTGAAAAGATCCGCAGCGGATTCTCTCGACACGAAAAGGGATCAGTTCTACACTATATTCTTATCGCTTGCATCCTACGATACAAAAATCTTCCAATTTATCCAATCGCGCGTACTTGAAGAGGTTACTCCAGTGCAGTTGCAGCAACGATCGGCAGTCCAACAGGTGACGGGTGCTTTTGCTTTAATCGATAGTCTTAGTCGCCACGGTGTCCAACATATTTTCGGCTATCCCGGCGGAGCGATCCTGCCGATTTACGATGAGCTTTATCGGGCTGAACAAGCTGGAATCCTCAAGCACATTCTCGTGCGCCATGAACAGGGTGCAGCTCACGCAGCAGACGGATATGCCCGCGCGACTGGAAAAGTGGGGGTGTGCTTTGCGACTTCGGGTCCTGGAGCCACAAATCTTGTCACCGGAATCGCCACCGCACACATGGATTCGATTCCAATGGTGATTGTCACAGGACAAGTTGCGCGACCTGCGATCGGAAGTGATGCTTTTCAAGAAACCGATATTTACGGAATTACTTTACCGATCGTGAAGCATTCCTACGTGGTGCGTGATCCGCGAGATATGGCGCGCATCGTGGCGGAAGCGTTCTACATTGCAAGCACTGGACGACCGGGGCCAGTTTTGATCGATGTGCCAAAAGATGTCGGAGTCGAGCAGTTTGACTATCTTCCAGTTGAGCCGGGATCGGTGCGGTTAACAGGCTATCGACCGACGCTGAAAGGAAATCCGCGCCAGATCGGGCAAGCATTAAAGCTGATTCGTCAAGCGCAACGTCCGCTGCTGTATGTTGGTGGTGGTGCGATCGCAGCAGGCGCACATCGAGAAGTTAAAGAACTGGCAGAACGCTTCAAGCTGCCTGTGACAACGACGCTGATGGGAATCGGCGCGTTTGATGAGCATCATCCGCTCTCGGTTGGAATGCTGGGAATGCACGGAACGGCTTACGCAAATTTTGCTGTGACCGAGTGCGATTTGCTGATTGCAGTGGGGGCGCGATTTGACGATCGCGTGACCGGAAAACTCGATGAGTTCGCGTCTCGTGCCAAAGTAATTCACATTGATATCGATCCGGCTGAAGTTGGAAAGGTTCGATTACCGGATGTGCCGATCGTCGGAGATGTGAAGCAAGTTTTAACTGATTTGCTAGAGCGCAGTAGCGAAGAAGGCGATCCGGCAAATCCGAATCAAACGGAAGCTTGGTTGGCGAGAGTCGATCGATGGCGCGAAGATTATCCGCTGGTTGCGCCTCAGTATCCAGGTGTGTTGTCGCCGCAAGAAGTGATTTTAGAAGTCGGACAGCAAGCACCGAACGCTTTCTACACGACCGATGTGGGTCAACATCAAATGTGGTCGGCTCAATTTCTCAAGAATGGCCCGCGCCGCTGGATTTCGAGTGCGGGACTGGGCACGATGGGCTTTGGAATGCCTGCGGCGATGGGTGCGAAAGTGGCAGTTCCCGATGAAGAAGTCATCTGTATTAGCGGCGACTCTAGCATTCAGATGAACATTCAGGAACTCGGAACCTTGGCGCAGTACGGGATTAATGTCAAAACCGTGATTATTAACAACGGTTGGCAAGGCATGGTGCGACAGTGGCAAGAAGCCTTTTATGATGAGCGCTACTCGAATTCCAACATGCAAGTGGGAACGCCTGACTTTGTTAAGTTGGCGGAAGCGTTTGGCATTAAAGGAATGATCGTTGAAACGCGCGAAGCGTTGAAAGATGCGATCGCTGAAATGCTTGCTCATCCCGGTCCTGTGCTGATGGATGTGCGCGTGAAAAAGAATGAAAACTGCTATCCGATGGTTCCGTCCGGCAAGAGCAATGCTCAGATGGTTGGATTGCCAGAGCGGAAAATTTTAGAACGAGCAGCGGAAACCATTAACTGTGCAAGTTGCGGTACAGAGAGTATTCCGACCAATAAGTTCTGTCCGAACTGTGGCACAAAGCTCTAAATTGCATTAAATGAAACGAGGGAGAACAGCACGATCGTTGTTCTCCTTTTTTCTTAGCGTGATTGCATCCATGCGATGATCGATCGCACTTTCTCCGGCATATTCGTCTCGCTCACCTCGATCGAATGAGTTCGACCTTCCATCTCGATCGACAGCGTATATCCAAATCGATCGGGCTGCGGTGAAGCTTCGACGATCGAGGTCAGTTGAAAAAAGTTTGATTCTTTCACCCATTGTTCAAGCTGTCGGGCTTCAGCCGAGGAGAGATCATGAGTATCGATCGTTTTTGTAATCAACAGCCCCGCGAATCCACCGCTTTGCTCAAGTGTGATACGCATTATGTTCTCCCCGCTCGGTTAAATGACACCTACAGTTTTCCAAGCGTTCTGAACCGCTTTCTGCTCATTGCTGTTGGTGCCGTATAGCTCACCCGCAATTGAGATTGTCGCTATTGCCGCCCCCTTGAAGTTTGCCCACGGCATCAATCGCTCAGTCAGCGCAGTGTACCAAATTTTTCCGGGTTTCTCCCAGGCATAGCCACCAATTCCGGTTGCAGCGAGATAAAAGGCGCGGTTTGGCACGCCAGAATTGATATGAACGCCACCGTTATCGGCTACGCCTGTGTAAAGGTTTTTCATCTCCGCAGGCTGGGGATCTTTGCCGAGAACTTTATCATCGTATGCGGTTCCTGGAGCTTTCATCGATCGTAAGGCTTTGCCGTTGACTTTTGCGGTTAGCAGTCCTTGCCCGATCAGCCAATCTGCTTGATCCGCCGTTTGATTCAAGACTTTTTGCTTGATCAAGCTGCCAAACACATCTGACATCGATTCATTTAACGCTCCTGACTGTCCTTTGTAAATCAATGCGGCTGAATTTTGGGTGACACCGTGCGTGAGTTCGTGCCCGATCACATCGATCGAAATCGTAAACCGATTAAACAATTCACCATCGCCATCGCCGTAAACCATCTGGTTGCCGTTCCAAAAGGCGTTATTGTACTTCTGCCCATAGTGAACGGTAGAATCTAGACGCATTCCCGCGCCATCGACCGAATTGCGATCGAACACTTCTTTGTAGAAGTCGTAAGTGGCTCCCGATCCCTCGTACGCCTCATTGACGGCAACATCGCTTGTAGCTGCTGCGCCTTCACCGCGCACAATCGTACCCGGTAAGTTTGTCGCATTTGTGGCGGTATATAGGGTGCGGCGTTTTTCGTTTGCCGGAGCCATCAAGTTACTGATACCGCCGACTGCATCGCGTCGCCCTCGAAACTGCTCTGAAATCCGCAGATTTAGCAGCGCCCATTCTCGCTGAACTTCATTGCCGTTGACGATGATCCGATCGGTGATGTGGGGCGGCACAATGTAGCAAATCGGACAGAGACGCTGACTGGTGGGACGACAATGATTTTGACGGCGTTTTTTCATGAAATTGATCGCTCCGAATACTAAAGGTCGTTCGACTTGCTTGTGACGATCCACTCTAAACCAGGGTACAAACGAGTTCGTCTCTAACTACATTTTCTTTAGGAATTGTTTGGGAAATGCTAATCCTGCCACAATCGTCGTCCGGGTTTGCCGTTTAATCGATCGTGCGTTTCCCGCAGTAATTTTGGTATATCCAACTGTTCTGGACATCTAGGCAAACAATCGCCGCAATCTGTACAGCGATTTCCTTTATTTCCTGGAAACCAGTGCCCTGCGTTCTCGAACATTCGATAGCGATATTCTCCGAAGTTTGTCATATCGTATACCGTGGCGAGATTTCGCAACCGCAACACTTCAGGAATATGAATCGATTCGGGACAAGGTAGACAGGCGTAACATTGGCTGCATTGATTTGGGTTGATCGCGCTTCTCGTTTTCAGTCGCTCGATCGCCCTCGTTTCCTCATCGCTCAGAGATCCCGCTGAATACGCCAAGTTCAATTCTTGCGGATTTGCGGCTCCGACGCTGAGCGTTGTAATTCGACGATCGCTCAGCAAGAATCGATAATTCAACTCTAACGGTGAAAACGGCGCACACAAATCGATCAAGGCTTGTGGCGGCGTGTGCAGCATTCCGGCTTTATCAGCAGGCGAAATAATGAAAACGCCCATGTCTTTCTGATTAGCAAGTCCGATCGCGGCTGCGTTGCGCTGAAAGAAAAATGAATAATGCAAATTGACGAATTCAAATAAATCAGTCTCGATCGCTGCCAAAATCAAATCGAGCAAACCATGAGTCGAAAATCCAACGTGCCGCACTCGTTGATCGGCGATCGCATTCTGAATTGCTTTCATGCAGCCTTGTTCGGCTTTGACCCAATCGAGATGTTCCCAGGTATTTAAGCCGTGAATCGCGATGCTATCGATCGAATCCACCTGAAGCCGCTCTAATGATTCATCAATAAATCGATCGGTTTGGGCGGCATCTAAACTCGGTGGAAGCTTGGTCGTTAGAAAAACGCGATCGTGCCCCAAAGACTGCAATGCTGACC
>CAXTDB010000109.1:0-13720 GCA_964242045.1 uncultured Leptolyngbya sp.
CCCTAACCCCTTCTCCCAAAGTGGGAGAAGGGGAACCGGACTCTTGCTTCCTCTCCCATTTTGGGAGAGGGTTGGGGTGAGGGCGAGAATTCATGCCATGATTCAGCCACATCTAATAAGCTCAGCGATAAAGCCAAACGCGCAGCAACGACAACAATTGTTCGGTATCCACAGGTTTTGTGATGTAATCGGATGCGCCTGCTTCGATACATTTTTCTCGATCGCCCTGCATTGCTTTTGCAGTCAGAGCGATGATCGGCAGCGATCGGAACTGTTGCTGTTGTCGAATCGCGCGCGTCGTTTCGTAGCCATCCATCTCTGGCATCATAATATCCATTAGCACCGCATTAATGTCTGGATTCGCTTGCAGTGTTTCAATGCCTTCGCGCCCATTCTCAGCGTAGAGAACTTCCATTTGCTGACGTTCGAGCAGGCTAGTTAATGCAAAGATATTTCGCACATCATCATCAACAATCAAAACTTTTTTGTTTGCTAATACTGAATCGACTTGGTGCAAGTCTTCGAGAATTTGGCGTTTTGGTTGGGGTAAGTTCGCTTGAACCCGGTGGAGAAATAGTGCTGTTTCATCGAGCAATCGTTCAGGCGATCGTACATCTTTAATAATGATCGTCTCTGCAAGTCGTTTTAGTTGTGTTTCTTCTTGTCGCGTCAGTTCTTTTCCGGTGTAGATGATGATCGGAATCTTAGATAAAGCTTCGTTTTGCTTAATTTGTTCAATCAAATCAAAGCCGCTCATATCCGGCAATCCAAGATCCATCACCACGCAATCGATTTGTTGTGCTTGTAATATCTCTAGTGCATCTTTTGCGGTATGAACAGCAATGCTATTGACATCACCGTTTCCAATCAAATCAATGATGCTTCTAGCTTGTACAGTATCATCTTCGATCACAAGCAAGTTTTTTACACGCCGATCGATAAAGCTCTGAATTTTCCCAAACAACTGCGTTAAGTCATCCGAAGAAACAGGCTTTTGTAGATAAGCGATCGCCCCTAGTTGCAATCCGCGCTGTCGCTGATCGTCGCTCGATAAAATGTGAACTGGAATATGTCGCAGTTCTGGATCATGTTTTAAGCGATCGAGGACTGTCCAACCATCGATATCAGGCAAATGCAGATCGAGCAAAATCGCGCGCGGTTTGAACTGTTGAGCTAATGCAAGCCCGGATTGACTTCTTAATGCTGAAAGCACTTTAAAGCCTTGCTGCCGTGCAATATCGGTGAGAATTTTGACAAAGTTTACATCGTCTTCGATGATCAACAAAACGCGATCGCCCGGTTGAATCAGAGTACGATCGTCTGGAACTTCTGCGGTAGGCGTTGCAGTCGGCAAGGAACGGAAAGCTGGAAGCGGAGCGGGTTCCGAAGTGGTAATAACGGTACTTTGAGTTTGAGGTGAGTTTTGAGGCAGATAAAGCGTGAAGGTACTACCGCGATCGAGGTCGCTTGTTACCTGAATCGAGCCGCCTAAGCGATACGCTAATTCTCGACTGATCGAAAGTCCTAACCCTGTACCGCCATATTTTCGGCTGGTTGTTCCATCAACTTGCTGGAATGCTTCAAAAATCAACTGCTGCTTCTCAGGCGGAATTCCAATTCCAGTATCTCGCACCGCAAAGAACACTTTTTGATCCTGAGTCGAGCCAATCTGGACAGTAACGCTGCCTTGTTCTGTAAATTTGAACGCATTCGCTAACAGGTTCTTGAGAATCTGCTGAAGCCGTTTACTATCAGTTGAAATCACTTCTGGCGTTTGAGGATCGCGATCGATCGAAAATGCCAATCCTTTGCTTGTCGCAATCTGGCGGAATGTACGATCAAGACTTAGCTGTAAATCGGTGAGATTGAGCGGTTCAATCTCGATCGCGATCGTGCCTGATTCGATCTTGGCAAGGTCGAGAATGTCATTGATCAGCGTCAGCAAATCATTACCCGAAGAATAAATCGTGCGACTGTACTCGACTTGTTTATCGGTTAAATTCTGATCTCCGTTGTCGCTGAGAATCTTTGCCAGAATCAGCAAACTGTTGAGCGGTGTTCTCAACTCATGCGACATATTCGCGAGAAATTCTGATTTGTATTTTGACGAAATTTCTAACTGCTCTGCTTTTTCTTGTAGAGCTAGCATCGCTTGATCGATTTCACCATTTTTGCGTTCGACTTCACGTTTTTGTGCCGCTAAGAGTTCTGCTTTTTCTTCAAGCTCTTCATTGAGTTGCTGTAGCTCTTCGTTTGAGACTTTTAACTCTTCTTGTTGTTCTTGCAGTCGTAGTTCTGATTCTTCTAGCGCGCGGGCTTGCTCTTGAAGCTGTCGGTTGCTGCGGTAAAGCTCTTCTTGCTGACTCTGCAACTCTTCGGCGAGTGCTTGAGACTCTTCGAGTAGCTGTTGGGTTTTAGCATCGGCTGCGATCGCTTTCAGCACCACTCCGATCGTTTGCGCTAATCGCTCCAGCAAAGTTAACTGAATCTCTGTAAAAGCCTGAAACGACGCAAGTTCGATCACTGAAACCACGTCATTCTCAAACAGCACGGGTAACACAATCACATTGAGTGGACCTGCATCTCCGAGTCCCGATCGAATGCGAATATAATCACGCGGAACATCGGTTAAAAGGATTCGCTGTTTTTCGAGCGCACATTGTCCGACCAATCCTTCGCCCAAATGAAACTGATTTGAAAGCTGTTTGCGCTCTTGATACGCATAGCTACTCAAGAGCTTTAATACAGGCGGCGATTGCTCCGCATCCATCACGTAAAATGCTCCATGCTGTGCGCCAACTAAAGGCGCTAAATGAGACAGCATCAATCGCGAAACGGCTTCTAAGTTGCGCTCTCCCTGAATCAAATGCGTGAATTCTGCTAAGTTCGATTGTAGCCACGTTTGTCGATCGCTCTTTGCCAAACTATCGCGCAGATTTCCCACCATTTGGTTAAACGATCGCGTCAGAATCCCAACCTCATCTTGACGATCGAGCGCAGGTAATTGTGCAGCTAAATCACCATCCGCAATCTTTTCAGCCGTCAGCGAAACTCTGGTTAGAGGCTTTGAAATGTGGCGATTGAGCAGAAATCCTAAGACTGTGAGAAGCACAAATCCGAGCGGCATTCCGATCGCAATGCTATCGAGCGTGTTTTGCGCTGCACTGTTGGCTTTTGTCGATCGCTGAGCGAGCAAATCCTGTTCTCGTGTCTTCATCTGTGCAATCAGTTGCCGGATCTCATTCATCACAGGCATTCCGCGCTGCACTGTATTATCTTGCAGTGTGGCTTGCAGTCCTCGCGTTCGTCTGAGTTCGATTCGCTGCTTCATGATTTGCAGACGTTGATCAATCAGCACGTTCAATCGATCTAAATTCTGCTGCTGAACTGGATTGTCCGCGGTAAGCTTGCGCGTACTGTCGAGTTTCTGCTGAATGCTCGTAACGGCTGAAGTGTAAGGCTCTAAATAGGAGTCTTCACCCGTGAGCAGATAGCCCCGCTGTCCATTTTCGGCATCTTTAATCAACGATAAGATATCTTCGAGTTCGCTCAACACTTGGTAAGTGTGTGTGACCCAGCCTGAAGTATCAATCAGTTCACGAGTTCCGCGATAAGAAACAACTCCGACAATGGCAAATATCGCTAATCCGATTCCAAATGTTGCACCGATCTTTGTGCCAATTTGTAAGCGCTTCAACATTTCTCAATTTATCGATCGGGCATTCAGCGCTCAATTTTCTAACACGCAGAAGAATCGATACATCTAGCTACAGATAGAGGGTGAGTAATTCGCTCACCCTCTAATACTTATTCTGGAACGAACTCTAAAGAAACTCCGTTCATGCAGTATCTTTGCCCAGTCGGACGCGGGCCATCTTCAAATACATGCCCTAAATGTCCGCCACATTTGGCGCAGTGAACTTCAACGCGCGTCATGAATAAAGATCGATCGACGGTCGTATCGATCGCATCTTCTAACGGTGCGTAAAAGCTGGGCCAACCTGTGCCGCTATTAAACTTAGTTTCCGATGAAAAAAGCGGAGTTTTACAGCCCGAACAAACGAAGGTCCCTTTGCCGTACTCTTTGTCGAGCGGACTTGTACCCGCGCGCTCGGTTCCGTGTTGCCGCAACACTCGAAACTGATCCGGCGTGAGTGAAGCTTTCCATTCTTCTTCGGTTTTGTTAATCTCAAATGAATTGTTTTGAGTGTTCATCTCAGCAATATTACTTCTGTTGTCTCTTCTTCATTTTAGCGAATCTGTTCTCAATTTCCCTCGCAAGCATGAAGTAAACAGAAGTGCGATCGCACTTGATCGGAGTGGGTTAAATTTCAAGTGTAGTTATGATCAAACGACTTCTAGGATTTTTCAGCATTCTGGCGCTGAGCTTGGCATCGATAATGCCCGCTGCGGCGGCTCCGTTTGGACAAGGCGATAATTTTGTTACAGCCGCGATCGATAAAGTTGAGCAGGCAGTGGTTCAGGTGAATGTGTCTCGCAATCTAGGCGGCGATCTGCCCGGCGCTTTAAGACCGTTTTTAGGCAATCCGCAAGCGAACCCATCTTCGCGAGTGCTGCGAGGACTGGGATCAGGATTCGTGATCAATAAGAATGGAAAGATTCTCACGAATTCCCATGTGGTTGATAGTGCCGATACGGTAACGGTTACATTTCAAGATGGGCGAGTGTTAGAAGGTAAAGTTTTAGGCAAAGATCCAGTGACCGATGTTGCGGTGATTCAAGTCCAAGCAGATAATCTGCCAGTCGTAACGCTCGGAAATTCGGATCAAGTACGCCAGGGACAATGGGCGATCGCAATTGGAAACCCGCTCGGACTGCAAGAAACCGTCACAGTCGGAGTCATTAGCGGCACAGAGCGATCGAGCGTGGATATCGGCGTTCCAGATAAGCGCGTCGGATTTATTCAAACCGATGCTGCGATCAATCCAGGCAATTCAGGCGGACCATTATTAAATGCAAACGGTGATGTGATTGGAATCAATACCGCGATCATTCAAGGAACGCAAGGCTTAGGATTTGCGATTCCGATTAACACCGCACAGAATGTCGCGCAACAACTAATCGAAACTGGAACGGTCGCGCATCCATATATTGGGGTTCAACTGGTCGCGCTTGATCCGAATGTGAAAGATTTTATCAATCGTGCGCCTAATAGCAAAATGCAGGTTGAGGACGATCGCGGAATTTTAGTCGTTCAAGTCGGTCGCGGTACACCAGCGGCAAAAGCGGGACTCAAAGCAGGCGATGTGATTCAATCGGTGAATGATCAGCCAATTCAGAATGTGAAAACGTTTCAGCAGTTGGTCGAGCAGGCTGGAGTCGATGGCAAGCTTGATGTAGCTGTAAAACGCAGCGATCGTACTGTAGCGCTGACGATTTCACCGGAGCAACTACCTGCGGTTGAAGCACAGTAAAGCGACGTGAGTTCGATGAGCCAGTCACAATGAAACCATCCCGCCTCGGGATAGAAATCGACGGGATGATTTCATTATGATTAAGGAGAAATTGTCGCTTCAGCTATCTCCAACCCTTCTATCCTGCTCAATCAGCCCGAACAATCATTCATCGCAAATCTGCCGCCGCCTGTGCGATCGCGCCAAGCTGCAATCCCGGTGGATACGCGCCCTCGTCCTTAATTTGCTTGATTGCCGCATCCGAGATTCTCAAATTCATCTTAATCGCGATCGCTTTAACAATATCACCGCGATCAATCACTCCTGAAACGGCTTCAGCCGGAGATAACACCGTCACTCGCGCCAAATTCTGATTCTCTAATAGCTGAATGACTTCGACGATCGAGGTTGATTCCTGCACAGTTGGCACTTCGGTTAGCGGATGCACAATTTCTAACAGCGTTTTCTTATCCCACTCACTCCGCTCAATCTGCTGGAGATCTTCAGTATTTACCACACCGCGATAGCGTCCGTTCGATGCCGCATAGTAAATCGGAGCGCGCGTCTCGTTAATTAAGTAATCATCGGCAAATTTCAGCAGCGTCATGCCCGCATCAATCACGCGAAACTCTCGCGTCATTGCGTGTTCGGCTTTCACCTTTAGCATCGCTTCTTGTAGCTCAGTCACGCGATCGTAAGCACTGGCATTCTGCACCACAAACCAACCGATCAGCGCGCCCCACAATCCGCCCCCATGCGGCAGTCCCAAAGTTTGCGTCACTCCAAATGTATCTGCCAATCCCCAAATGATCGCAAACATGCCTAAGAATCGTCCGACTTTCGCAGCCGTCCGAATGCCTTTAATCTGACTGCCTGTGAGTTTCCAAACGATCGCTTTTAAAACCTGTCCGCCGTCGAGCGGCAAGCCTGGAATCATGTTAAACAATGTCAGCACGAGATTCAGTGCAGCGAGATCTCGAAACAGAACATTCAGCGGCATATCCGTATTGGGCATAAACGCGGTTAGCAATGTCAGCAGGAGAAATATGCTAAAACTCACCGCTGGACCTGCGATCGCAACTTGAAAAGCTTTACCTGGAGTTTTCGGCTCTTGTGCGATCGCGGCAATTCCGCCAAAGAAGAACAGCGTAATGGATTGAACGCGAATTCCTTGAACTTTTGCCACTAGGCTATGTCCCAATTCATGCAGCAGCACCGAGGCAAACAGCAAAAGCGCCATCGCAAAACCCGTTCCCCAAGCCACCGGAGCGCCCCAATCGGGATAGCGATGCTGCCACGCGATCGCATTACCCAGAGTGACAATCACAAGAATAATGAACCAGGACGGGTCAATCAGCAAAGGAATGCCAAAGAGTGACCCAACTCGCCAACCGGATTGCATGAATGGTTTTTCCTAAAGCATCTACATTCAGCATACGAGATGAAACCGATGTCAGGAGGGTGAAATAACCCAACCTCACGAAAGTTTAGATTGGTGAATCGATTCCACTGATGGCTTGATCTAATCCATTAGCGCTAATTAGCGGAATTTCTGACTTTGGCGCGATCGAGTCTTGAGCTTGAATCAGCGCATGAAATCCACCACACAGCAGTAAGCGATCGCCTGCTTGAATGTCAGAGTTTTCTTGCGGAAATCGAATCAGTTTTCCATCGCGTCGAATCGTCTGAACGGAAATGTTATACCGCTGCTGTAGATCCAGTTCTATTAACGTTTTGCCGACAAGCGGACTTTCTGACGGAACTTGAAGCCATTGACAGGAGGAATTTGTTGAAGGAACGGCAGCTTCTCCTTTTGCCAATTGATTAAACGCCGCGATTTCATCAGTTTCGCCGACAATCAGCAAGCGATCGCCCTGTTCTAAAGTCGTTTGACTATCCGGGTAGTCGATTTCGATCCCGCCCGCTCGCCGAATTGCCATCACGGTTACGCCTGTTAAACGACGAATATCAGTTTCTTCGATCGACATTCCCAACAGCGGCGATGCTTCGGATAACGAATACCAGCGACTATTCATTTCATTTGCTGCGGCTTTCAAATCGCGCGAGATCTGCTCCGAAGGTTGATCAGGACGCAGTTCTAAATAGTGAGAGTTACGAATCAGCTGCACTTCACGCTGAACTGCCGGAGTCGGTAATCCCATGCCTGCCATTAAATGAGCAGACAACTCTAAGCTCGTTTCAAATTCAGGCTGCACAACTTCACGCGCGCCGAGTTGATAGAGTAATTCGATGTCTTTATCTTTGTTTGCTCTTACAACTAAGTCGAGATCTGGAGCAATTTCTAACGATCGCTTCACGCACAGTCGCGTACTCATCGCATCGGGAAGCGCGATCGCCATGCCTTGCGCTTGAGCAACTCCCGCTTTTTCCAACACATACGAACTCGCTGCATTACCGTAAATGTAGGGAATTCCAGCTTCTCGAACTTTTTGGATCTGCGCTTCGGATTGATCAATAACGAGAACCGGGTAATTACGATCGCGCAAAAGTCGCACAATATTGCGCCCGATCCGACCGTAACCACAAACAATCACGTGATTCTGAATCGGTAAATCTTCAGAAACCGCTAACGGCTCATCGGATTGGTCTAAATATTTTGCCAACCACGGGATTGATTCGCCCCAAGCGAATAACTTTGGAACCAATCGCAGCACAAACGGAGTAAGAACCAAAGTCACCGCCGTTGTTCCCAAAATCAACAGGTAAACTCGGCGAGAAACAATGCCTAAAGTTTGTCCTTCACTAGCTAGAACAAACGAGAATTCTCCGATCTGGGCGAGTCCTAATCCAGCAATCAGCGCAGTTTTCAGCGGATAGCGAAAGATCCGAACTAGCGGCGTGATGATTAGAAATTTGCCGACGAACACCAGCGCAACTAATCCGAGGATCAATTCAAGATTATTCCAGAGAAACACGGGATCGATCAGCATCCCGATCGACGCAAAAAACAACGATGCAAAAATATCGCGCAGCGGTTCTACATAAGTCAGCGTTTGATCGGCATACTCCGCTTCTGAAATCATCAAGCCTGCAACAAAGGCTCCCATCTCGATCGACAATCCCAAATACTCGGTCAGCAGTGCGATCCCCAAACACAGCGCTACGACCCCAAGCAGAAATAATTCGCGGCTCTCAGTTTTTGCGAGTAATCTCAACAAGGGCGGGATCACCCAAATGCCAGCCGCAACCGCTCCTAATGCAAATAGTCCCGTTTGAATCAGCGCCCACCCGATCGCTAACCCAATTTCTTCCACAGGACGATCCAAAGCAGGCAACACCGCTAACATCAACCCCAAAGCTAAATCCTGAACGACCAGAATTCCCAACATCACCTGCCCGTGCGGAGTTCCGGTTTCGTTGCGCTCCATCAAGCACTTCAAAACCACGGCAGTCGATGACAGCGACAAAATTGCCCCTAGAAAAACTCCTTGAGCGGGCGATGATACCCAACCCATTGAAATCGCCACAATCGTCGTCACCAAAATCGTCAGGGCAATTTGCAGCCCACCCCCACCCAGACTAATGACTTTGACTTTCTTCAGTTCAGAAAAAGAAAACTCAACTCCAAGCGCAAACAGCAAAAACGCCACTCCAAACTGCGCCAGTGTTTCGACTTGCACCAATTCTTTAATTAACCCCAGTCCAGTCGGACCGACAATCACGCCTGCCGCCAAATATCCCAGCAATACAGGTTGTTTTAATAAAGCAGCCAGCAGTCCACCCGCCGCCGCTGCCGCTAACACTGAAACCAGATCGACGATTAACCGAAAGTCTTCTTGCACGGGTTTCTATAATTATTAGAAAATGATTACAGTCTATTTACATCACTTTACAAGAAATCGGGAACTTACGGGGAAAAGCCGATCGATGAATCCGGCAGCATCGCTGTAGAATGCAGGGGATACGGTACTCTATAAAGAGAAGCGACTGCATTAAGAAAGAAGCGACTGCATTAAGCAGTGTTTCAATCCCTAAAGAGTGCGAGAGTGCTAATTCATGATGATGCAGGCACACCCTACCCTAACTCCTGACCCTAAAGTGCCCCTCCAGATTTTGCTGTTCGTCGATCAGCGTCCAGCATCGCGAGAACATATTCGCCGAATTCGCGATTTCCTCAAAGATCGCAGCGCTGAATGTCCGTTTGAACTCGAAGTGATCGATGTCGGTGAACAGCCTTATCTCGCTGAACATTTTCGCCTGATTGCAACTCCGACGCTAATCAAACTCCATCCCGATCCTCGCCAAACGCTGACCGGAAGCGATATCATCGTTCAACTCAAGAACTGGTGGCCCCGCTGGCAGAAATCCATCGAAGAATCTCTCGCTAATGCTTCACAACCTTCAGAACCGCCTGATGCTTCGATGGTTTCCTCGATCGGGCATTCGACCGAACTGATCAAGCTCAGCGACGAAGTCTTCCGCCTGCAACGCGAAAATGAGAATCTCCAGGCGCAGCTTCAGTTCAAAGATCAAATCATTTCCATGCTGGCGCACGATCTTCGCAATCCGTTAACCGCCGCTTCGATCGCGATCGAAACGTTAGAAATTGCTCACAAACAAGCCGACGGGCAGCCTTCTCGCCTCACGCCACAAATGACGGCGAGCTTGCTCAAACACGGACGAACTCAGATTCGGACGATCGATCGTATGATCACGGACATTTTACAAGCTGCTAGGGGAACCAGCTCTGAACTGCACATTCAGCCAGAAAAGCTGGAGTTAGGCGCACTGTGTCAAGATGTGATGCTCAGTTTAAGCGATCGCATTCAGTCCAAACAGCAGCGGATTGAAGCTGATATTCCTTCAGATTTACCGATCGTGTATGCCGATGCAGAACGGGTACGTCAAGTAATCGTGAATATTCTGGACAACGCGATTAAGTACACCCCAACCGAAGGAACGATTCAGATTTCGATTTTGCACCGCACGACGCAAAAAGTTCAGGTGAGTATTTGTGATAATGGTCCGGGCGTTCCGATGGAGAACCGCGATCGTATTTTTGAAGATCATTACCGATTGCAGCGCGATGCCGCTCAGGACGGATACGGAATTGGCTTATCGTTGTGCCAGCGAATTGTGCGAGCGCACTATGGACAAATTTGGGTTGATTCGGTTGCAAATCAAGGCAGTTGTTTTCATTTCACCCTACCCGTTTTCCGCTCTTAATCTTCGCTCGTTTGTGGAGATTACTGAGACTTCAGTAGTTGTACTGAACGTAGATTTCGCGACAGCATTGGACTCACTAAAACAAATTGCTTGAAAGCATGATAGTGCGGGAGATTCAACGTTTCGATCGTGAACCGAAGCCAAGAGTTTACCAAAATCTTCAAAGTGAAATTTCATTGCTGAAGAAGCGTTTTTTCACTACACGCAATCTTCAAACTCGCGATTCAGACAATAGAAAATACGGAGATCATGCAAACTTACTCTAATAAAATTCGCTTGAGAGTCTCAGTGAATATTTTTGTTAAAAATAATACGTAGGAATCAAGCTTCTACTGAGAAAGGTTTTTTCGTAGTAGCAATTAATCTAGAAGAACTGAATTTGCTTCATGAGCGATAAAGCACTTCTTATCTATAAATCTCAGCGATTACAGATGAACAATCTAGTGGGAGTAAAGCAAGCATTTCTGGTTTCCGTATTGCTCTAGCTTCATGTAGTCACAATTACAAAAGAAGTAAGGAATACTGCAAACCGAATCATTATCAGTCCAATTCAAAAAATACTTCATCAATCCATCACATATAAACCTGCGCTAAAAATTGAGACTGAAATCAATTGAAAGTTCGCCTTCGTAGTTCTAGACATTCCGCCATAGAGTGTTTGAAAAACTGGTGTTATTACGGTACTAATTCCAAAATCACTCCTTTATAAAGGAGCATAAGCGCAAGTTGTGAACAGTGAAAAACTTTAGTCTGACTCCACAACAATGCTGCGATATTTGTATATTCGATTCAGCAATTTAGCTGATCTGACTTGTTTCCTAAAAGTGCTAGGTTCGGGCAATAAAGGGAATTTCTCTGATTCTTGCTCGATCGCTCTCTAGAGTACCCGGTCTTGGAAATTATTCAAGGTGCATCAAATGGTTTGCGATACTTTCGTGGCATTCTGCCATCGTCAAGTCCAGTCTGAACAATCCACTAGCCGCGTCATGGGACTGCTTGCGTAGATGAATTACAATCCTTTAGAGTACGATGTCACAACTCCCGAAGTTGGAGTTTACGAGTGTGAGGTTCGCCTGAAATTTAGGCTGATCGAGGAGAAGGGTGTTTTGAGCAATCCAGAACAACTACTGGAGTTTTTGCTGGATGCCTACTCTTGTGGGGCGGATGAGTTTTTGGAACCTGTTGAGGCTGATGTCAAAGCGGAAGAAATTTCTGAATTCGCAGCTTCTCCTCAGATGCGCCGCCGTTTGATTCGTCTCCGCAATTCAAAAGAATAGAAACTCTTAAAAAAATAAATATCAGAAGAGGGAGCCACGAATCTGGCTCCTTTTTTGCAGGGCGTGTCGATTGATCGGACAATAAAGAAACTGAGCTTTGAATATCGCCATGAATTCAGCATTATCCGATGCCAAAAACTTAATTTCTGATTTGATCAGTCGATATCGTCATCGCGTCGATTACTTGGCGATTCGGCTTGAAGCGGCAGAGGGTGCAGATATTCTGCTGCGCGGTCACAAGATCGAGATGCTGAGTGAAGGAATTTCGATCGGCGGACAAGTTCGAGCTTGTTATAAAGGCGGATGGGGCTTTTCTAGCTTTAATCAACTATCAAGCCTAAAAGAGCGGCTCGAAGATGCGATCGCTGCCGCCCGATTGGTCGGAACCGATGAAACCGTTCTAGCTCCGGTTACGCCGATTCAAGATCAGCGATCGCTCTTGCTTACCGGAAGTGATCCGCGTCAAATTCCACTCGCTCAGAAGAAAGCGCTTTGTCAGCATTACGGAGAAATTCTTCGCAGCGTTGATCCTCGCATTGCCACGATTTCGGTTCGGTACGGCGATAGCGCTCAGCAAATCATCCTGGCGACCTCAGATGGCAGTTTGATCGAGCAATCTTGGGTCGATATTGAAATGCGATTTGCCGCAACTGCGCGCGATGGGGAAACGGTGCAGACCGGACGAGAAACGGTTGGATCGCGCAAGGCTTATGAGGACTTGCTGGAACTCGATCGACAAGTGCAAGATGCCGCACAACGGGCAGTGAATTCTCTGGCACTTCCACCTGTGAAAGGAAACGCCTATACGGTTGTGATCGATCCGATTTTGTCGGGGTTGTTTGTACATGAAGCCTTCGGGCATTTGTCGGAAGCAGATATGGCGTATGAAAATCCAGACATTCTAGAGGTCATGAGCATTGGGCGACGATTTGGATCGCCTGAGTTGCAAATTTATGATGGAGCCGCACTTGAAGGGCATCGGGGCAGCTATTTCTACGACGATGAAGGCGTTCCAGCGACGACAACACAATTGATCAAAGATGGCGTTTTAGTCGGGCGGTTACACTCACGAGAAACGGCAGGCAAGCTCGAAGAAGCACCGACCGGGAATGCGCGCTGTTTGAACTACCATTATCCACCGATCGTCCGTATGACGAATACTTGGATCGAGCGCGGCAAAACGCCCGTAAAAGATTTGTTCCAAGACATCAAAGAAGGAGTCTACGCGCGCAATTGGATCGGCGGCATGACTAACGGGGAAATGTTCACCTTTACAGCAGGTGAAGCGTGGATGATTCGCGATGGTGAAGTCGCCGAACCTGTGCGAGATGTGACGCTTTCGGGGAATGCGTTCAAAACGCTGGCAGATATTGAAGCGATCGGAAATGACTTTTTCTGGGATGAGTCGGGCGGTTGCGGCAAAGGTGGACAAAGTGGATTAGCGGTCGGATGTGGCGGGCCGAGTTTGAGAATTCGCGATGTCGTCGTTGGTGGAGAAGCGATCGAGGATTAAGACCCTAAAAAACGTTAAAGACCTCCGATTTCCGCGAAAAATCGGAGGTCTTACTGTTAGAAACGCAATTAACCGCCGTAGTCTTGCGAAGATGCGTTTCTCATTGCATTTTGCGAATCCCAAATTGCTTGATATCGCTGCAAAACAGATTGGCTGTAAGCGGCAATACTGGGATAGCGATGTCCATTGTAAAACTGTGCAGCCGTTGAGGTGTATTTTTCCGGTTTGCCGCTGTACCACCACGATGCAACTCGTTGAATTGCGATCGCAACATTCCCATTACTCGCTGCGAAAGATCGCTGCCAGTATTGATTTAATTTGAAATCAAC
>CAXTDB010000110.1:0-13685 GCA_964242045.1 uncultured Leptolyngbya sp.
CGCACTGCTAACACTCTCCGGACGTTTCAAACTCAACCCGGAAGGTCTTTGCTTTAGGCGATCGCACCACGAATGCTTGGTGATGACTGGAGGATTGAGGTTCAGCAACTTCGTCTAAGTAACTTAGCCGCTGTGTCCCCAGGATATGCGCCACTCTTAAAGGTATCATGCTCGTTCATCAGATTCGAGCGACCTGAGTAATTTCCTCCCTGAGTGCTATTTCGATCGTTAGAGTCGATGAAATTCGCATCAAAAACAGAAAACCAGCCGATCAACGATCAACTGGCTAAGCTTGCTGTGTTGGGAGGAGAATAACTGAGCACTGAGCATTTCATAAGCCGACTCCACATCGACTGAGCTACTTCAGAATGAGTTGGACTCCTTGTAAAGAAATGTAACACTATGTCTAGAAAAAATGCAACTATTCGTTACAAAATCTGCGCGATGCCGAGAAGAATCACTGCGCTCGCAACGATCAGCGTCCAGACTTGATAACCGCTTCGGAGCAGCGATCGAGTTCTAATCGTGTCGACATCGACCCAAGGAGTTGCACTGCGGCGAAGCCATCCGGTGACGATCGCGGATTGTCCGATCGGTAGCGCAGAGAATAGATTCCCGATCGCGCCAAATTGAGAGCAGTAATGCAGTTTGATTAATCCCGTTTCAGTTTGTAATAACAGGTCTTGAGCGAGTTGATTACTGGCTCCGGTTCGACCGATCAAGGTTCCTTCTAGTCGAACGACAGGACTATCAATCAAAGTTAGATTTGGTTGAATCAGTAGGCTTGTTAGATCGGTTTCGCCGTTGCGCGATTCAGGAAAATAGCGATTGAATCGAATAATCAAACCAATGCCAAATCCAATCAGCGCGAAGCTCGGAAATAAGCTGTAATCGCTGGCTAACCAATTGAGGCGGAAATTTCCAATCGCGTACAAAGCTTGAGCAATCAGCCAGAGGAAAGCTGCGATCGCTACACCGATCGAACTGCCAAAAAGCGGCGCAAATTGTAGACGATTTTTCTTCTGTTTTATGGGTGCAGAGGGTTCGATTTCTAGTTCAGGTCGAAGATGCCACTGCTGACAGTAACTCATGATTTGTGCAAGTCGATTTCCGATCAGAGATTGGGCGGAATTTGCAAAATCCCACTGAAACAAAGTGGATAAAGCAACTCGATCGAACAATCCTTCAAATAGAATTGCCTGCCGATAGCTGATTGGATTAAGCAGCTCAAAACTCTCTAATAAATCGTGTGTTTGCTTTTCATGTTTGATTGTTTGAGCCGTTGCAATCATGGTTTTGATCAACGCGCGCGCTAGTCCGTTTGGGTTTCCGGTAAGATCGCAGGCATACCGATCGCTATCAATCATTCGCTGTTTTGAAAGCCAGAATCCCGACCAGCGGAATATCCAGAAAAAGCCGTAAGCGATCGCAGAAATCATTACAAACCCATCTGCAATCATTCGAATCAGTTTAGAAACAAAAGCATGATTGAACTTAATTTTCCGCAGTTGATTACTGACGATCGCGCACTGTTGATAGATCGAATAAGGAATTTGTGTGGCAACCGTAATCAAAGACATCCAAGCAAAATCCCAGTGAGCAATATGACCAAATTCGCCTGCATAAATCGCGGCAATTTCTTCCTCGGTTAAACTGTCTAAAAGTCCTTGACTCACCACAATTCGAGCGAACTTCGGCAAGCAACCGTAAGTGAATGCGATCGGCGTTTGAGTCGGCAAAATTCCAAGCTTGGGAACGGGAATTTTATGCTGTTGAGAAAATCGTTGAATTAAGCGGTGCGTTTCTGCACTGTGACGCGCGATCGCAGCCGTCGAAAGCGGTTTGAGTCCGTACAGTCCTTTTAGCACCGCATCAATGATCCAGGGAGAAGCAAAAAATAAAATCAGCAAGCTCAAGCCAAATTGCAGGGCTGGAAGGCTAGATGCTGGTGGAGGCGCACTCCAGCGCAATAGTCGCGTCACGATCGCAAATTGCGCCCACGAAATTGATTGATTCACCCACCAGAGTAGGCACAAGGTTAGAAAGAGCGCGATCGCACTTCCAACTCCTGCCCACTGCAATTTGGCTGGATTGAGTTGAGGAAGGGGTTGCCAGCGTTGAGCGCGTCCGGCGTTTTTCCAGACGTGCGGCGTTTCGGGTAAAACAGGCGGGGCAGTCGGTTCTGGCTGAATCGGAGCGGGTGGGGTCGGCTCTGGGATCGATCCTTGCAGCGCGCTTTGCGTTTGTGCAATTCGCTTGCGCTTGACAGACTGGGTTGCGGCACCGATCGGCACAAATCCCGAATCAGCAGGCGCAAGTTTCGCCATCATTTGGGTTGCCCACGATCGCGCTTTTTCGTGCGAACTGTGCTGGAGCTTCTGACAGATCGCGATCGCGGCTGCGGTCTGCCCGCTTTGAACATAGGCGCGCACCAATCCCATTTCGGCTTTGAGCGTATCGGGTTGATTGCGCTCTTGAGTTTGAAGAAATTGGGTGAACTGCGCGATCGCTTCGTCGGTCTGCCCGGTTTGGAGCGCCGTTAGCCCTGCTTCGAGTTCATCTAGCTGAGACTCCGAAAAAGAAGACATAGGGTTCCCTGAATGACAGCGATTCTAGAGTACCCAATCGAAAATTTAAAAATAGGGTGAAATTACGCGATCGATCTTGGCTCGAATCTGAGTCGTTAAGTCACTCGCTGCACGATGCGGATCAACAAAACTAAAATCCCGTAGAAATACGATCGCACTTCTACGGGATTGAATTAAGTCAGACAATCTAGACCGAAACCGGAGCCGTCTTCTCTTGATAAAGGCTGACAATTCGATTCAGCACGTCTGTCACGCTTAGCTCATCGGTTTGAATCTCGATCGCGTCCGCCGCTTTGCGTAACGGCGAAATTGCACGAGTACTATCCTTACGATCGCGCTCGAAAATTGCTGCTTCTAACTCCGCCAAACTCACGTCGGGCTGTCCCAGATTTTTCAAATCAAGTTGTCTACGTCGTGCCCGCTCTTGAATCGATGCGGTTAAGTAAACTTTCACTTCCGCATCTGGAAAAACGTGCGTGCCAATATCGCGACCATCCACAACGATTCCGCCGCGACGACCGTAATTTTGCTGCTGTTTCACCAACGCTTCACGCACCGCTGCCTGCGCCGCGACCGTGGAAACATGCGCCGTCACTTCCGGCGACCGAATCGCTTGCGTCACATCTTGTCCGTTCACAAACACGATCGGAGTTGCCGTATCTGTCTGAAAATCGATTTCACACTGATGCGCCAATTCTGCGACCGTGGGTTCATCGTTCAAATCCGCGCCCGATTGCAGCACAAACCAAGTGAGCGCTCGGTACATTGCGCCCGTATCAAGATAAAACAAGCCCAACTCAGTCGCGACACTGCGCGCTACAGTCGATTTTCCCGCTCCCGCAGGACCATCGATCGCGATCATCGGACGACGATCGCGCAGCGTACAATTGTCAATTAGGCGGGTCGAACCTAAACGCGCAGCCAGCGCTAGCAAACCCTCATCGGTCACGGTATCTAATGTTTTCAGCGTCATCGGATCAACAAGTTCGATATACTCCGGTCGCAGTTCAGGCACTTTTTCGAGTTCCTGCTTTACTGCCTGAACTAAGGTAGCACTTACACGCTCTCCAGATCGAAACAGTTTTTCAGCTTGTGACAATCCTCGATAAAGCGCCGTTGCCTTTATTTTCTCTTCATCCGTTAGGTACTGATTCCGGGAACTTAGCGCTAATCCGCTTGATTCACGCACGATCGAGCAAGGAACGATCGTCACTGGAAAATTCAGATCTTTAACAAATTGCTGAATCACTGCCAGTTGTTGAGCATCTTTTTGCCCGAAATAAGCGCGATCAGGCTGCACTAAATTTAAGAGTTTTGTCACAATTATCGCCACTCCTTCAAAATGTCCAGGGCGAGCTGCACCGCATAAACCAGAGACAAGTTTGATCGGCGGTTGAACGCGCGTCGGGGTGGGCGGACTCACTCCCATTTCTGCCGCATCGGGCGCGAAGATGACATCAACTCCCGCTTTTTCACACAGAGCGCGATCGCGCTCTAACGTCCGAGGATAGCGACTCAAATCTTCGTTCACGCCAAATTGCAGCGGATTCACAAAAATACTGACGACAACAAGCTGATTTTCTTGTCGCGCCCGTTTAATCAAGCTTAAGTGTCCTGCGTGCAGTGCGCCCATTGTTGGCACAAACCCGATCGTCGATATCGACGATTCTACGAAATCCGTCGCGATCGGTTGTTTTCCCTGAGCTAAGTTCAAGTAGCACCGCAGTCCCGCAACGGTCGTAAACAGGCGCACAATTCTAACCCTTTATCAATACAAATCTATTTAAGTTTAGTGAATCTCCACGAGTTTTTTTGCCTTTGTGCAAGTCGATTGAGCGGTACTTGATGTCAAAAGCTTAAAAGCTTTTTCGCTTTCATTAAGAAGTAACGCCAGTGAGAGTTTGAAATGCCTAATAGAATGACTTCTAATGGCACGATCGCAGAAATCGCGGTTTATTCTGCGATCGTGCCGCATACTCGTCAACTGAGCTAATGTCGATCGCGCGCTAAGTCGTACTTCACTTTTTCAATGCACCATTCACGCGATTGCTCTGGGTGTTTGCGCTGCGCTTGAGCGATTAGACGTTCGGCAGCGGCGCGGTCTTGATGTAGTAAGAGTAAAAGATGTCGATCGAGCTTTGTTGAATTCGAGCTAGGCGATTGAGCGCGTGCCCAACTGAATCCAACAATGCCAACACCGACTACCGTAAGTGCGATCGCAGCCGTCGAGCGATCGTCTGTGGTACCAATTTGGGTCGGTTGAGGTTCGGAAAGTTGAGCCGTGGTAACGGGACGTGAAGCGAGTCCAAAGAATCCTTGAGCGGTCAGTAAGCTTCCAACTGCTGCCGCAATCCAAATCGACGATCGTTTGGCAGAGTTTGAGGAATGTTGAAACATCGAGGATGAATCAGAAACGATATTTTTATGATGAAGGAGATTTGTGACAACAAAATGACAAAACCTCCAGGACTAATTGAATTAGCTCTGGAGGCTTAAACGATCGTGCGATCGCGCTAAATTTTCGCTTCTTCTTTCACCAATTTCTCCCAGCCCATGTCTTGCAGGGCACTGTTGCGACGCAGCGGACGAGTCACAAGCTCTAAGATGTCGCGAGTATTGCTAAATCCATGAATTTGAGCAAACGTAAACTCAACCGACCACTTTGTACTAATGCCGCGCGCTTCCAATGGATTTGCATGAGCCATTCCAGTAATGACTAAATCCGGCTTCGTTTCGTGAATCCGCTGAAGCTGATTGTAGTTATCGGGCTTCTCGACAATCTTGGGAACTGGAACACCCATTTCGTTGCAGGTTTTCACTAAGAAGTCGAGTTCTGCGGCTTGATAGCGCTTGTCCATATACGGAATGCCAATCTCCGGACAAGTCATCCCACACCGAATGAGAAACCGCGCTAGAGAAATCTCTAGCAAGTTATCGCCCATAAAGAACACAGATTTTCCGCGCACCAATTTCAGATAGTCTTCAACACTCTCCCAGATTTTCGCTTCCCGTTCTTCCAGACCTTTCGGCTCAATGTTGAACACCGAGCAGATCTTTTCCACCCAGGCGCGTGTGCCATCAGGACCGATCGGAAACGGTGATCCGATTAGCTTGGTTTTTCGTCGTCGCATTAAAGTTGTTGCAGTCCGCGACAAGAACGGATTCACACCGGAAACGTAGTAGCCTTCCTCGATCACTGGAAGCTCGGTGTAGCGTTTCGCAGGTAGCCAGCCGGATACTTTAACGCCTTGCTTTTTCAGTTCTAAAGTAAGCTGAGTCACGATCGGATCAGGCACTGATCCAAACATCACTAATGGCGGATGATCGACATACTCAGATTCTTGTTGTTTAATTTCTTCCTGTTTGCGTCCAAAGTTCATCAACTTCTGGATCGCATTGCGTTCCTCTTTCTCGGTTTCACCAGTCGGAGCTTTAGTCGGACAGCGTTGCGCCATTGCTGCGAGAACCGTATCTTCTCCTTGCGTAAAGGCGTAATCCAAACCATTCGCGCGCGCCACCACGATCGGAATTCCAATCTCTGATTCGAGCTTTGGAGCCAGCCCTTCTAAGTCCATTTTGATGATCTCAGTAGTGCAGGTTCCGATAAACACAATCACACTCGGATTACGATCGCGTTTTACCTGTTCGCACAGTCGTCGCAGTTCTTCGTAATCATTTAACTGAGCAGAAATATCGCCTTCTTCGAGTTCTGCCATTGCATAACGGGGTTCTGCGAAGATCATCACGCCCATTGCATTTTGCAGAAAATAACCGCAGGTTTTCGTGCCGATGACTAAGAAAAAACTATCTTCGATTTTTTGATACAGCCATGCAACGCAGCTAATCGGACAAAAGGTATGATAGTTGCCCGTTTCGCACTCAAATTGTAGAGCTTGAGGTTGAGAATCAGCGAGGGTCATAACAGTGTTTCTCTTAAATTGAGGGGTTTATTGAGACGATCGATTCGTTTTCGTGCGATCGCGTCCTTCACAGGCTTCATCGATTTCAGCAGGACGACGGGGTTTGACTTCAGGTGCAGAACTCGCGGGCAGATATCTCGGACTTTCGGCTTCAGTTTTAAGCTGTTTGAGGTGAATCAGTTCTTGTTCGGGATCGAAGTTGAGTCCGAGTGCCACCACAATCCGATCGGGATGATTGCTCAGATCCACAACCAGCGGCATCAAATCCACTAATCGCGGTTCTACAGTAGAAAGCGCCCCCAAAATGAAGCTCGATGACGGTCGCCGCTTACCGTCGCAACTCACCCAGATCGACAATCGAGTAATCCAAGAGCGGTTTTCTTGGTAGTAGTCCAGCCAGCGATCTTTCAGCGATCGACGCAATTGATCAATGTTCACAGTCAAATTACAAGATAAGGATAAAGAGCCTCAATCTGATCACATAACGCGATTTGCCTACTTTATCCGTTACCCTTCAAGGTTTCTTTAGACCATCATCAGATCGAGTTCCTCTTCGGTAGTTTTGGCAGGGGGCGGATTGAGATAGAAGTCAGACAGCAGCGAGAACAATTCTCGGTCGGGAGAATCTTTCGGCACGACTCCTTCAGGATTCGCCAAAATCTGATCGGCAATGTTGAGATAATAATCACAAACATAGTTGAGCGAAGGATCAGATTCTGCCATCTCGAACAATGTTTTTCCTTTCACCCGCGAGACTCGAATATCTTCGATCAGCGGTAAAACTTCCAACACAGGCATCGGAACCGCATCGACGTATTTATCAATCAAGTCGCGTTTTGCGGTGCGGTTGCCGATTAGTCCTGCCAGTCTGAGCGGATGGGTTCGAGCTTTCTCACGCACCGAAGCCGCGATTCGATTTGCTGCAAACAAAGCATCAAATCCGTTGTCGGTCACGATCATGCAGTAGTCCGCGTAGTTTAGCGGTGCAGCAAATCCGCCGCACACCACATCACCGAGTACATCAAACAAAATTACATCGTACTCATCGAACGCATTCAGTTCTTTGAGCAGTTTCACTGTTTCGCCCACAACATAGCCACCACAGCCCGCACCTGCTGGAGGTCCGCCCGCTTCGACACAGTCTACGCCACCGTAGCCTTTATAAATTACGTCTTCTGCCCAGACATCCTCGTAGTGATAGTCCTTTTCCTGAAGCGTGTCGATAATCGTGGGAATTAGAAATCCGGTGAGGGTAAACGTGCTGTCGTGTTTTGGATCGCAACCGATTTGTAATACCTTTTTGCCGCGTTTTGCCAATGCGACTGAGATATTGCAGCTTGTCGTCGATTTACCGATGCCGCCTTTTCCGTAAACTGCGAGTTTCACTCTGGGTTCTCCTGTCGTCTGGTGAAGGGATGAGCGCGGATACGTCTCTGTTTGCATTGTTGTTGATGTTGTCGGTTCTGCCTAGGGGTTGAAAAAAGAGTTTACATTGCCACACGAAGCAAGAAGCTCCAGAAGCACGCTGCTTCAAAGAGAACGATCGAGCTTAAGGCTTATACAAAAATAAAGCGATTTTATGAATTTTATAGTCAAGGTTTTATAAAAAAGAGAACAAAAAACAAACGCTTATATCAACCTCCAGGAAGGAGTTTTATCTGAGTTACGGAACTCTATTAAGAATCATCAAAGTTTTACAAAAAAATTGCGCTTCCTCAAAAAAGCGCGATCGTGACGAGAAATTTCAGTGCTGCTTCAGGAAGTCTTGAACCTTCGTCGCCATGCCTTGATGATCATCGCGATCGAAAACCAATCAAACAGCGTGACTTTCGGTTGTGGAACCTCTGCTTCGGTTAAATTCACTATTTCTGGCGATCGAGCGGGTGAATTAAATAAGGATCGCTGAAATAGGTGACTACAGTAGAACGGGGTTTGAATTACTTTCACCAGTTGTAGTGAATCAGATAATGCGGCTCCGATCGCTTCCGCACCAAAAACGCGCGATTTCTTTGATGTTTGGTTTTGCTGCAAAGGCGGGTTAGAATCGCCCGTTTCTACCCGATAATCATTGCTCGTTAATAGATATCCATCGGGTTTTAGCGATCGCGCCAGTTTCTTCGCGACCTCTCGAAGAATTGCTCGATCGCCCACGTAGTACAGAATTTCGCTACAGATAATGAAGTCAAACTGTTCTGCCGGAAGTTCATTCTGTGTAAGATCAAACTGAATGACCTGAACATTTTCACACTGCTGCAACACACAGCGCTGAGACGCTCTCTCTAACGCGATCGGCGAAATATCTGCCGCCACTAAATGTCCCACATGCGCCGCCAATTGAACAGTAAAAATGCCTTCTGCACATCCCAATTCGAGCGCTTGCAAAATCGGGGTGGGTGGTAACAGTTGGAGTTCTTGCTGATACTTCCATTGCTCATAAGCACTAGAGTACTGCCAAGGATCACGAGCGAGCCGAAACAGCATATCAAAGCTGAACTTTAACCAAATGCTGTTGAAATGCCGTTGTAATTGCTTCATCAAATCCAATACGTTCAGAAGATATCAGCAGGATTAGCCGATCGCAGTTTTCGCATCGCACCCAAAATTGATCGATTCGCGGGAGCCGCAAAACCAATGCAATAAATTCACTCGTTGCACTGCGGGTCACGCTATCCATTCGTCATCATACAGCTTGAAAACTCAATCACCGTGCTAATTCATCAATCGATCGAGCGTTTGCAGCAATGCCTGTTCGTTATAAGGTTTGGGGAAATAAGCATCGGCTCCAAGCTGTGTCGCGAGTTGCCGATGTTTATCGCCACTGCGCGAAGTCAGCATCGTTACCGGAATGCGACTTAACTTATGATTGGCTTTCAGCTTTGTTAACAGCCCAAAGCCATCTAATCTCGGCATTTCGACATCACAGACGATCGCTTGCACTGCTAAGCCTGCTTCAAGCTGCTCGATCGCGTCTTGCCCGTCTTTTGCTTGTTCCACCTGATAACCCGATTTCGCTAGCGTCAATGCTAAAAATCGACGCACATTGATCGAATCATCGACGACAAGGACGATCGGTACAGTCGGAAGTGCAACACTCGTTGCAGCACTGAACAATGCAGGTAGAGAAGGCTGTACCCGTGGCGGACTGGTAATTTCGTGCAGAAATTCTGGTACGTTTACGAGCGGTGCAACTCGTCCATCTCCCAAGATTGCACAGCTATTAAAGCCAGTAGGCAACGGCAGAAAATTTGTCATCGATCGCACTGTGACTTCTTGATCTGTCCAACAGCGATCGACTTGCAGCGCAGTCAGTTGTAACCCTTGTCGAATGATAACAACGCTATCGGATTGCAGCATCGGCGGCGTTTCATAGTTGTGCCGCGTCCGAATGCAGTTGAACTGTAGTTTGTGCTGCAATCGAATCAGTGAAACAGGCTGCCCTTGATAATCGATCGCTTCTCCAACTCCAGTCGGAATGACCATATCAGGCTCAAACAGAATCACTTCTGCGATCGCTTCACTCGGAATTGCCAGTAGCATTCCATTGCTTTCGGCTAAAACGACTCGAACCGTCGAAAGGGTTGCCGGAACCGAAAGTGTAAACGTTGTTCCAACTCCCGCTTGAGTGTTAATCGTAATCTCGCCGCGAATTTGCTGTAGGTGTGTGCGAACCACATCCATTCCAACTCCGCGACCCGAAAGATCAGTCACACGATCGCTCGTACTAAATCCAGGTTCAAAGATCAGCGAAAGCAATTCGGTTTCACTGGCAGTTGCCAGCAAAGTAGGATCAAGCCCGATTTGAGTCGCACGATCGCGAATTTTATCGATTGCGATTCCTTCGCCATCATCCTCGATCGTAATCAGGGTGCGGTTGCCTTGTTGAACTGCGCGAATTTCGATCAATCCTTCAGCAAGTTTACCGTTCTCAATCCGAGTTTGAGGATGTTCAATTCCGTGATCAAAAGCGTTGCGAAGCAGATGAAGCAACGGATCTTGAAGGGTCTCTAGAATATTGCGATCGAGCAGTACCGTTTCGCCTTCAATGTTCAGTCTGACTTGTTTGCCGTACTCAGCACACCACTCTTGTAGAGCGCGGGGAAAGCGATCGACGAGTTCGGCAAACGGACGCATTCTCAGTCGTGTAAATCCAGATTGCAGTTGTTTCGACGTTTTGTTTAAGTTTCTCGCACTTTGATCGGTGTCATCTAAGCCGATCCCCAAATCATCAGCCACTTCTTGCAGTTGAACAATCGTTTCGATTACTTGCTGTGAGAGCGAATGCCAATCAGTGTAGCGATCCATCTCTAACTCATCGAATTCACTGAATGAATTCGGCACAGTTGCATTCGTTCGACTCGCGACCACCGGAGGCTGAGACACGGCAACGTGATCATAAACGGTTCTCAGCTTGTAGTTCACGCGCTGTAAAGTTTGAAGACGCTGAGACAACTGACGGGTCAAGTTTCGGAGCCGCTTGAGATTGAGATCTAAACCATTACGATCAATCGTCAGTTCGCCAAACAAATCTTGAATTCGATTCAGTTGCTGCACCAAAACGCGAACAGTTGTGTTTGAATCTTCTGCATTCTCATTTGTCGTGGTGATGCTTTGAACTACTTGAGCAGAAACGGTTTGAGTGGCTTCGATCGGATCGATCCGGGTCGGGATTTGATCAAGCTGTCCTGTAAGAATCAAGGCTTGTGTGCGTCGCCAAGTTTGCAACGCCGATCGCGTTACATCCGCAATCAAGTGAGCGGGTGCAGTTAAAAGCGCTTGTTCGATCGAATCACAAAGCTGAGTGAAGTTTTGCAGTTGCAGCATTTCACCGAGTCCACCCAGTTCTTGAGCGAACAGCGTTGCTTCTGCTTTCAAACCAGCGTGATTCGGTGTCTTCAGCAATTCTTCGAGTTGTTGAAGACAGTCTTCGACTTCTGTTTCAAACAACAAGGGCACGAGATTTTGATGATTGTCGATCGATAAAACCGAAGCAGCCGTTTCTGCTTGAGGTTCACCGAGGCGCGATCGCAGTTCTGTAAAAATCGGCTCGACTTCTTTACTAATCCACGTAGGATTAATCGGCTCTCCGTAGCGCTCAAATCCAATAATCTGATAAAGACAACTGATCGAGAGCAACAGTAAGTGATGGGTTTCAGAATCGAGCGCGATCGAGTCACTCACTTTGAGAACTTTCAGCGCGTCTTCTAGCTGATGCGCTAACTCACTGAGGAGCTTAAAGCCCATCATTGCAGCTCCACCTTTGAGCGAGTGTGCTACCCGGAGTGCAGCATGAATCGTCGGAGCCTGAACTCCTTGAGGCAGTTCTAGAATCGCAGTCTCTAAGCTAGTAATGTATTCCTGCGCTTCATCCAGAAACTGCCGACGAATCTCAAGTTCTTTTTCATTTGACATAAGGCTGAGAAGAGGGTAGAGAACTGAACGAGAGGGTAGAGAACTGAACGAATTTCAAACCGCAATTAATTCACTTTGAAGGTTCCGACCGATTGCTGAAGGTCTTGAGCAATATCAACGGTTTGACGGAGTGAATTTGAAACTTCGATCGAGGAATCCGAAGTTCTTTCTGCAACTACAGCAATGTCCTGCATCAGATTCGTGATCGTATGCGAAGTCTCAACTTGCGAAACTGTTGCGATCGAGATCGATTGCACTAATTGATCAATCTGATGAGACACTGCAACAATCTGCTCTAAGCTCTGTTTTGCATTCTCAACAAATCGTGTGCCTGCAACCACTTGAGTCGTGCCGTCTTCCATTGCTTCAACCACATCGCTCGTTTCGCGCTGAATGTCCGCGACCAACTGTTCGATTTCATGCGTTGCATCCGCCGCCCGCGCCGCTAATGCTGCCACTTCTTCTGCGATCGCCGCAAACCCTTGACTGTCATCGCCCGCCCGCGCCGCTTCAATTCCCGCATTGATCGCCAATAGATTCGTCTGCACCGTGATTTGATTGATCAATGACACGGCTTTAGAAATCTGCTGCGAAGATTCTCCCAACCGTTTCACCTTTTTGGCAGTATCTCCGATCGTATGTCGCAGTCCGAGAATTTGCTGCACGGTGAGATCCATTGCCTTACCGCCATTTTCCGCCGTAATCGAAGCGCTCCGACTGACTTCTGCGGCTTTCTGAGCGCTCCGGGCAACTTCTTCGATCGATTGCATCATGTGCTGCACAGATTCGAGCGTAGCAGAAGTTTCCTCGGCTTGTTTTAGGGCATCTTGAGCCAGATCCCGGACTGCATATTCGTGCTTTCCGAGTGAAGAATTCACCTGGAGTGATGCCTGCTTCACTTGACCGACTAAATGCTGGAGATTTTCCACGATCGAGTTGAAAAAGTCAGCAACCGTTCCGATTTCACCTGTAGTTACATCTGCTCGAACCGTTAAATCGCCCATTGCCGCCCGTTCCACATGGCGCAATAGTTGCAGTAGCTGAGATTGTAGGGCCTCTTGAGTGTGCTGACGTTCTTCAGCCAGTGCTTGAATACTGGTTACTTTCTGACGCTGCTCGATCAGTTTAACTTGCTCTAAAGCGTTCCCTAAATGCACCGCAATTTGGGTAAATAAGTTAATCTCCCAAGACTCCCAATAGTGAGGAGCCGCACAGTGATGACCGACAAGCAATCCAATCAGATTGCCTTCAACCACCATCGGTGCAACAATGTTTGCCTTGACTTGAAACGCTTCAAGCTGTTTACGATAACAAGCATCGATGTTGGCATCGTTGAGGTTCGGAATCGTTTGAACATGACCATTGCGATACTTCTCAATATAGCCTTCAGAAAAGCAAGGATCATAGATACTGGTTCCTAACGCAGCCGGAAATTCTAAACCAACTGATTCTGCAACAATCCGACCCTGCCAGTGTTCATCGAACAGATACACGATCGCTCGATCGACATCGATCAGCTTACGAACCTCATTCACACCTGCTTGCATGATTAAGTTAGAATCAAGCGTTTTCCGAATGTTAACGGTGGCTTCGTTTAATCGATGTAAGTTCTGCGAAGTCTGAGTTTGCTCAAAAATCAGCTTTTGTAGCTGTCCTGCCATGTAGTTAATGTTACTTCCGAGCAGAGTGATCTCATCATCTCCGATCACTCTCAGTCGCGTATCAAGCTGTCCTTGACCAATGCGCTGAACGGCTTTGGCAACTGAAA
>CAXTDB010000111.1:0-13646 GCA_964242045.1 uncultured Leptolyngbya sp.
GATGCAGTTGTTTCAATTCAGTGCGGGTTCCGTCGCGCAGTTGAGCATCGAGATTCGAGAGCGGTTCATCGAGGAGAAACACTTGGGGTTGACGCGCGATCGCTCTTCCGAGCGCAACCCGCTGCTGTTGTCCACCCGATAATTGTCTCGGTTTGCGCTCCAGTAAGTGACTGATTTCTAGAATTCTTGCTACCGTCTCTACTCGTTCTTGAATCGTTTTCGGCTCTGCCTGCCGCATTTTCAACCCGAACGCGATATTTTCAGCTACGCTCATGTGCGGATAAAGCGCGTAGTTTTGAAACACCATTGCAACATCACGCTGGCGCGCAGGAACTTGATTGACTAAGCGATCGCCAATATACAAATTTCCTGAAGTGGCGGTTTCAAGTCCGGCGATCGTTCGCAAAATTGTTGATTTGCCACAGCCAGAAGGTCCAACCAGCACCCAAAACTCGCCGTCAGGAATCTCAAAGCTAATGTCTTCGATCGCGGTGGATTTGCTAAAACGTCGAGTGATTTGGTCAAGTTGAACGGTTGCCATAAAAAAGGTAGATTCTTCTGTAAAACGTACCTGAAGTTAGAGAAGCCAATCTATCTTAAGGTGTACTATTTTATTACCGTTGAAATTAATGTTGTTTAGTGAGATTGATTCTGAATGCCTTGTCTATCCAAAATTTTGTTCTAAATTCGTTGCAGGTTTTGATTGTAGAGGATGAAGCAGTGACGCGGACAGCGCTAACCGTTCTTCTGGAGTATCAAGGCGCGTTCGTAGTCGCAGTCGGCTCGATTCAAGAAGGGATTCAGGCGATCGGGTCTGGATTTCAGCCAGATTTATTAGTCAGCAACATTCGGCTACCCGATGGCAATGGAGCGCGAGTGGTGGAGGCAGTTCGACGGCAAGATGTGGAGTTAGATCGAAGAACCGTCGCGATCGCGCTGACCGGAGAAGCAATCGACATGATCCGCCACGATCCGGAGTCGGCAGGATTTCAGATATATTTGCCCAAACCGTATGATGCAGCAATTTTGTTGGAGACGATCGCGCGATTGATGAGCGAGTGATAAAGTTGCGACTGAGTGGATTTTATGAGTTTATGTCGCAATACATTCTAAAACGGCTTTTAGGGCTAATTCCAGTTTTATTGGGGATTACGCTGGCGGTATTTTTGTTACTTCGATTAATTCCGGGTGATCCGGCGATCGTGCTTGCGGGAGAACGAGCAACCCCCGAACAAATCGCAGCGCTCCGCACTCAGCTTGGACTCGATCGACCGTTGTTGCTTCAGTATTTTATATTTGTCGGAAATCTGTTGCAGTTGAAACTAGGCAATAGTATTTTGAGCGGGATTCCGGTACTTGATGAGATTCGGACACGCTGGGCGGCGACATTTGAACTGTCGATCGCGGCGATCTTTGTTGCGATTGTCATCGGAATTCCAGCCGGAATGATTGCAGCAGTGCAGAAGAATCGCTGGCAAGATCAAATGACGATCGCAGGTTCATTACTCGGTGTTTCACTTCCGGTGTATTGGTTGGGATTGTTGTTAATTTATCTGTTTTCAGTAACGTTGAAATGGCTGCCTCCGAGCGGGCGGATTAGCGTTGAAACTGGATTTATCTTTCAGCCGATCACTGGATTTTATGTATTAGATTCATTGTTAAGACTGAATCCTTCAGCATTCGTCGATGTGATTACACATTTGATTCTGCCAGCGTTGACGTTAGGGACCATTCCATTAGCGATCGTGGCAAGAATTACGCGCAGTGCCATGTTAGATATATTGTCTCAAGATTACATTCGGACAGCGAAAGCGAAAGGATTGTCCGATCGCTTAGTGATTCTACGTCATGCGCTGAAGAATGCGCTGTTACCGATTAATACAACGATCGGACTTCAGTTTGGAACTTTGTTAAGTGGTGCGATTTTGACGGAAACGATCTTTTCCTGGTCGGGCATTGGGTCTTGGATTTATGAAGGCATTTCGACGCGCGATTATCCGGTTGTTCAAGGAGGAATCGTGTTTGTCGCGATCGTATTCGTGTTGATTAATCTACTCGTAGATTTGTCTTACGCGATCGTTGATCCGAGAGTTCGATATGAATAATGTGTTTCAAACTCGTTCTGTTCGACGATTCTGGAAGTCGAACTCTGGCAAGATTGGATTGATTTTAACGATCGCACTGCTGGCGATCGCGCTCTTTGCACCGATTCTCAGACCTTACAATCCAAGAAGCAATCCCGATTTTATTGCCCGATTGCAACCTCCGAGTGCGATTCATCTACTTGGAACCGATGGATTAGGGCGCGATCTGCTGACGTTGATTTGGCATGGAATTCGGACATCGTTGCTGATTAGCTTAGTTTCAGTTGGACTCGGAGCCGCGATCGGGTTAACGCTTGGTTTACTCGCAGGCTATTTTCGCGGTTGGATTGATGCAATCATTACCTGGGTCACAGATATTTTGCTGGCGTTTCCGTCCACGTTGTTAGCGATCGCGATTTTGACCGTAATGACCAATCCCAATCTGCGGGTAACTCTTGCCGCTTGGATTGTAAAAATTTCGTTCCCGATTCGCCTCACTAGCCTACAAAGCGTCATGCTGGCGATCGCGATTGTGCAAATTCCAATCTACATTCGCCTCACTCGCAGTCTTGTGTTGTCGCTGCGAGAACAAGATTTCGTTCAAGCGGCAACCGCGATCGGGGCAACGGCTCCCCAGATTATTCTGCGCCACATTTTGCCGGGAAGCATCACGCCGATCATTGTTCAAGCCTCTTTATCGCTGGGAACTGCAACCCTCGAAGCTGCGGGATTGGGGTTTTTAGGACTCGGCGCACAACCGCCAACCCCCGAACTCGGCACAATGTTAGCCGATGCGTTTCGGGGCGGTTATTCGCTAACTTCGCCTTGGACAACGATCTTTCCGGGTTTGGCAATTACGCTGATTGTTTTAGCGTTTAACTTACTCGGTGATGGATTGCGCGATGGGTTTGATCCACGATCGCAATAGTTAAAATGTTATCCTGTGTTTCGATACTTGCTGCATCTGCTATGAAAGAGATCGAAGTTCTACTCGAAGCGCTAAAAAATCCCGACGAAGAGGTGCGATCGGATGCAACTCAGGCGTTGTGGCAAATCTGGTTTGCTCAGAAAGGAGTGGCTGGGCTACAAACATTACAGCGGGCACAAATGCTATTGGAGTCGGGTGAATCGAATCAAGCAGAGTCCGTGTTGTCAGAGCTAATTGGGAACCTGCCAGATTTTGCAGAAGCTTGGAATCGACGAGCAGTGCTGTATTTTGTGCAGCAACAGTACCGAAAAGCGATCGCTGATTGTCAAAAAACGATCGAGCTAAATCCGATTCATTTTGGCGCGTGGCACGGATTGGGATTGTCTTACGCGGCGTTGGGAGAGTATCGAGATGCGATCGCCGCATTTCGTCGGGCGTTGGAGATTCAGCCGTATGCGATCGAGAATCAGCGGCTAATTTTGGAATGCACAGCGAAGTTAAGCTAAATATGCTGGATGACTTCGACGAAAAGAGAGGAATTGAACCTAGAAAAACCTCCAAGCTTCGGAAAAGCTGGAGGTTTAGTGAAGAACATTTTGCGAACCATCAACCGCCCGCGATCGCAGGAATGATACTTACTTCGTCGCCATCTTTGAGCGGTGTGTTCTCGTTATCGAGAAATCGAATATCTTCGCTGTTCACGTAGAAATTCACGAAGCGGCGGAGTTTGCCTTGTTCGTCGCACAGTCGCGCTTTGATGCCCGGACAGCTAGACTCAAGCGACTCTAACAATGCACCGATCGTCTCACCATTGCATTCAACCATGGCTTGATCATTTGTAAGCTTTTGCAGGGGAGTTGGAATTAAAACTTTGACAGACATAACCTTAGTAACCGTGTGGAAATAACTAAAACATTAAACCAAAACTTGCTGCCACTCTAAGCGATCGAGCGTTCTGGATCTTTCCAGCGCGCGCTCAAAGCTGTCGAGTTTCGGCTCGATCGTGAACGGTTCGCCGACGTACCCTTGAACCGCTTCTTGGGTTTTCAATCCATTTCCGGTGATGTAGACTACCGTGGTTTCGTCTGGATTGATTTTGCCAGCTTCAACCAGTTTTTTCAGAACTGCGATCGTCGTTCCGCCTGCGGTTTCGGTAAAGATACCTTCGGTTTCAGCCAGTAGCTTGATGCCATCGATAATTTCAGCATCGTTTACCGATTCGATGTTGCCGTTGGTTTTGCGAGCAATATCGACCGCGTAAACACCATCGGCGGGATTTCCGATCGCAATCGATTTGGCGATCGTGTTCGGCTTCACAGGTGAAATGAAGTCGCGTCCTTCTTGGAAAGCTTTGGCGATCGGCGAGCATCCTTCTGCTTGTGCGCCACTGAATCGAACGGGCTTTTCATCGACTAATCCGACTTCTACAAATTCCTTGAAGCCTTTGTAGATTTTGGTGAACAGTGAACCTGATGCTAATGGAGCGACAATATGATCCGGCAGTTGCCATCCAAGCTGTTCGATCACTTCGTAGCCCAAAGTTTTTGAACCTTCCGAATAGTAAGGACGTAAGTTAATGTTCACAAAGCCCCAACCGTGAGTATTTGCCACTTCAGAACAAAGACGATTCACTTGGTCGTAGTTGCCGTGAACTGCCATCAGAGTTGGATTGTAGATTAGCGTTCCGAGAACTTTGCCTGCTTCAAGGTCAGAGGGAATGAACACACAGCAATCTAAGCCTGCATGAGCCGCGATCGCTGCGGTTGAATTCGCCAAATTTCCGGTACTAGCACAAGAAACCGTGGTGAAGCCCAATTCACGCGCACGGCTGAGTGCAACCGAAACCACCCGATCCTTAAAGCTCAAAGTCGGCATGTTGACTGCATCGTTTTTGATGTACAGCTTTTTCAGACCTAACCGACGCGCCAAACGATTCGCTTGCAATAAAGGAGTCATCCCGGTTCCGACATCGATCACATTGTCAGTTTCCACAGGCAGGAACGGACGATACCGCCAAATCGAGTTCGGGCCTGCTTGGATTGTTTCGCGTGTGACCGTTTTGCGGAGCCAGTCGTAATCATATTTCACTTCCAGCGGACCAAAACACAACTCACAAACATGAGTTGCTTTCGGTTCGTATTCTGCACCGCACTCTTTACACTTGAGCGCTTCAAACGCAGATTGACTGGAACGGGTTTTAGAATAAGCGGTGGCGGTCATGTCTCGAAACTCCCTATCTGCAAGCTTTTGATCGTTTAACTGTGATTTCGCTTGAAATCGTAGCACGGGGAAAATACCGAGTCAAATAAACCCGACTAATTTTATCGGGATTGCTCAACCCCCGCTCACAGGCGGGATTAGAACAACTTCATCGCCGTTTTTGACGATCGTATCCGGTGAAACAAATTCCAGATTTACGCCAAATTGAGTAATCGATTTCAGCGGAACGAGTTGAGGACGATCGCGCAGAATTCGATCGCACACTTGTTCAACCGTTGCCCCTTGAGGTAGATCTAACGCAAGTTCCGGCACTCCATAAGCGTCTTGATACGCCGCGAACAATTTTACAGTCACAGTAATAAAATCAGACATCTTCGCTAATGTTCAAAATTCAACAAAAAAGATCAACCTAAGAAAAACGATCGCGCCTCTCCTGAGTATGACGTACTGTATTAATCCTGATTGCCCCCAACCGCACAATTCCGATGATCTTGAACTCTGCCAGACTTGCGGCACAGCACTCATTGCAAAACTCAGAGGACGCTATCGAATTGTGCAACCGTTGGGACAAGGGGGATTTGGCAAAACGTTTCTTGCAGTAGACGAAGATCGATTAGGAACTCGCTGCGTGATTAAGCAATTTTCACCGCAGCTTAAAGGCACAAAAGCGCTGGATAAAGCGGTTCAGCTATTTGAACAAGAAGCCATTCGACTGCACGAACTCGGAGAACATCCGCACATTCCCGCACTGCTCGCTTACTTTGAGCAAGACCAACGCCTTTATTTAGTGCAGCAATTTATCGAAGGTTCGACTTTAGCGCAAGAACTCATGCAGCATGGAGCCTTTAACGAACAAAAGATTCGAGAAGTATTAGTACGACTGTTGCCGATCCTGAAATTCGTTCACGATCGCCATGTGATTCACCGAGACATCACACCCACAAATATCATTCGACGCAAACTAGACGGGCGACTAGTGCTGATCGATTTTGGCATTGCAAAGACTCTCACTGAAACGAATTCGATGCAGCCGGGAACTAAAATCGGTACAGAAGGATATGCACCCATCGAACAACTGAGGAACGGTAAAGCTTACCCTGCTAGTGATTTATACAGTTTGGGAGCTACTTGTTTATATCTACTTACGCAGGTCAGCCCCGACGACCTTTACGATCCGCTTTCGGGTCGATGGCTCTGGCGCGAACAGCTAGAACTTTGGGGCGGCGGAATCAGCGAAAAGATTGGGCAAATTCTCGATCGAATGCTCAAAGATCTAGTCAGCGATCGCTATCAATCCGCCGATGAAGTAATGCACGATCTGAGAATGGCACTTTCTACCCCTGCCGTCAGCGCGACTAGCAAACCTGAGTCAAGCAACGGAAAAAGCCCTCATCTTTCGATGTCGTTTCCTGTAGCTCAGCCCCGGTCAGAATCGCACCCAGCCGAACCGAAAGTCTCTACACTGCCACCCCCGCCGTCACTTCCCGTAAGTGCATCTCGATCGCCGCAGAAAAGTTCTCAACCGAGAAAATGCCTCCACACGCTTAGCGGACATAGCGCTTGGGTAGTGTCGATCGCGATCAGTCCCGATTGCCGCACGATCGTCAGTGGCAGCTTAGACGATCGCATTTTGATTTGGGATTTGAACACAGGCGATCGTTTAGGAACGCTGATCGGACACACGAATTCTGTCAATTCACTCGCATTTAGTCCGAATGGACGGTGCTTGATCAGTTGTAGCGATGATAAATCAATTAAGATTTGGCGCTTTCCTAGCCGTGAATTGATCGGATCGATTCACGGTCACAGTCGCGATGTCACCTCGATCGTCGTTAGCCCAGATGGAACTTTTTTTGCAAGCGGCAGCGAAGATCGCACGATCGGAGTTTGGCAACTTAGCAACGGGGAAGCGATCTACCGTTTTACAGGATTAACTGGCATGGTGAGAACGGTTGCCCTCAGTCCAAACGGGCAGATTCTTGCAAGCGGTGGACTCAACAATCTGATCAAACTCTGGGATCTGGTTTCAGGTCAACAAATCCGAATATTTAGCGGACATCATGATTCGGTGTTGTCGATCGCGATTCATCCTCAAGGCGATCGGTTAATCAGTGCCAGCAAAGACAAAACAATCCGAATTTGGCAGCTAGAAACCGGAGAACTGCTCAAGGTTTTGCACGGACATACCGACATTGTGAACTCGATTGCCATTAGTCCTAACGGCAAAACCCTGATTAGCGGGAGTAACGACAAAACGATCAAGCTTTGGAACCTTGACACAGGCGAATTGATTTATACCTTGAGCGAACATACTCACGCAGTTAATGCGATCGTAATTAGCCCAGATAATCAATGGTTCGCGAGCGGCAGTTCTGACAACACGATCAAAGTGTGGCAAATGTCTGTCTAAACGACTGCTAAAAATTAGACGTAAGGGTGAGGAGCGATCGCACTAAATCCGAGTAATCTATAAAAATTCAGAAGGCAAGAGTAAAAGTGTGCTTCTGAGTTTCGGCACTTCGCTACATTGTCCCTGCTGGTTGTCTTTATTCTTGGAACCCTAAATCAATGAGTGCAGCTAGACCCTCGCGACGAATCGATTACTTATTGCGTAAAGCTGATTATGTGAATTGGCATCGCCAACAGAGTAATCAGCAGATTTTACGATCGCAGCAAGGATTTAGCGAAGTCGAACCATCCCGCCCGAAAGCCTGTCGCGGTTGTGCAAACTATCACGGGGTTGCATACGGATATAGTCGAGAACAACGCGCACCGCTAATCTGTGGGTTTCATCCGTTCGGGTGGGATGGCTCAGATTGTCCAGACTGGCAAGAGTCGAACCGTTAAAGGCTTACCCATACAGCGGTAAATTCTTTTGCAGTGGTTGATAGTCGGGCAGAATTTGGGCAAGCTTACTATCGGGCAGTTGTAAATGACGTTCTAACACCGTTGCAATCACATCGCGAAAATCGGTGGTGATCGCTAAGTCGCGCTGTTGATATAGTCGATCGCTCGTTAGTCCTTGCCAATCGCCGTACACTTTACCGCCTCGAACACCGCCGCCCATCAGCCACATCACATTGCCATGCCCGTGATCAGTTCCCCGATCGCCATTCTCATGCACAGTGCGCCCGAACTCAGACATTACCAAAATTGTTGTATCCGCGTAAGTTGCACCTAATGTTGTTTGCAGTGTCGCTAATCCTTTGCCTAACTGATCTAGATTGCGGGCAAGTTGAGCGTTCTGATTCACATGCGTATCCCATCCGCCCAACGCCATAAACGCGAGTGCCACTCTAGGATCTTTGTTCATGATTTGCGCTAACCGCTGAGCATCACTAGCGAAACCATTCGGGAGCGGCGCGCCGTTGTTTGCCATTTTCGTTTCAGCATCCAAGTCAGATAACAAGGCTTTGCGCGCCACACGACCCTCTTGATAAGCTCGACTTTGGCGATCGTGTCCTGCATAAAGGCGATCGAAGGCTGCGGCGATTTGCGGCTTATCGAGCGAGATGGGACGTGCAGCCCCTCGACCGAGCGCTAACGTTGCGACAGGCATCCGACCCGACAAAATTCGAGGAGTCACATCACCGACATTGATCGCTTGAATCGGATTGCTGCCTGACAAGCTTCCTAACAGGCGATTCATCCAACCGTCATGAACGGTTTGTGTGCCTGCGCGCTCCATATTGTCTTGAGCATCAAAATGCGATCGGGTTGGGTCAAGCGATCCAGAACTATGAACAAACGCTAAATTCCCTTGTTGCCAGAGCGGTAGAATCGATGCGAGTGCGGGATGTAGTCCAAACTGTCCATCCAAACCGATCGCGCCGTTGGTTTGACCGGGTTGAGGAATTGCGATCGTCGGACGAGCCTCATAATACGTCGTCTCGCGATAGGGAACGACCACATTAAGACCATCAACAGCACCGCGCAGAAAGATCACAATCAATCGTTTTGGATTTGCGCCTTGAGCAGTCGATCGCGTAAACCAGCCGTGACTACCAACGGCGATAAGGGTTGAAGCAGAAACAAGTCCCGCTTGAAGTAGTTGTCGTCTTTTCATAGTGCAAGGGGAAGAATTTTTTATCGTCGCATAAACTCTGGACTGCCCAGAATCAGAGCCGCTCGGAGATTAGGTGGACTGGATGCGATCGTCTGCTGAGTTTTGGTACTAAATGAGTTACCGAGCGTGTTTGAGAGTTGATCTGGATCGACGGGAGAACTCAATTGACTCGAAGTTGCGCTCAGTGGTAAACGTCCACTTGCAAGCGTGGTCGCAAAACTAATGCGTCGAGTCAGCGCGTCAGGGTTGAGCCAAACATCCTCGGTGTTTTTGTAGCCATCGGGCGTTAAACAGCCATAGAGCGGCATTCCAAGCTGTTGTAGCACGCCACGAATCGGACGAAAGTTCTGCACATCGATTCCGGTCGCTCGGACTGCTGAAACGACATACTGATAAGGCGTTTTGAACTTAGCATCATCGGTCTGAGCATTCCAAAATTCTGAACTGTGAAATAGCGTCGATAGTACTTCTCGAATGTTGCCGTCGGTTGCGAGGAATTTTTGTGATAGTCGATCGACTAATGCTTTCGGCGGCTGATCTGCTATAAAGTATTGTGCCAACTGATAGCTAATGTGATGTGCGGTTGCAGGACTTTTCGCCAAAATATCGAGGGCTTGTTCTCCTTCTGCGATGCCGCTCCCTTTGATTGTGTGTCCTAAAAATACCTTGTCGCTGAAATCGTGGCGTTTGGCATCAAAGTAGAATCCATTTGGCTCAACTCCGGGCTGGGCTGTGCGCCGAAATGTCCAACCTGTGAAGATCTTCGCCAAAGCAATCACATCTTGCTGCGTATAACCACCATCTACTCCCAACGTATGCAATTCCATTAGTTCACGGGCATAGTTTTCGTTCAGTCCTTGGGGTCGCTTGCTGGTTGCTTTGGGTGTGCTATTTTGCCAGTTATCGAGATAGTACAGCATTGCAGGATGATGCGCGGTTGCTTCTAATAGATCTCGAAAGCGATCGAACACATGGGGACGAATTGCTTCTTGTTCGTAAGCTCCCACGAGCATCATATCTATACCCTTGCGCGAGAACACATTGAAATGGTTGTACCAAAAATCTACCATCACTTCTTGAAGCTGACGCGGACTTTCGGTCGCTTCTAGTAAGTGTGCCTGTTGTGCTTGGTCTAGCACATGAGCCATTTTTTGACGGTAGGCGCGTCTTTGCTCTGGAGTTGGGGCGGGGGATTTAGGCAGATTGATCTGCTCAAATAGTTGCAGCGGAGTCAGATTGAGCGTTTCGAGTTGTGCGAGTTGATCACTCAGGGCTTGGGGCTGAGGAATCGATTCCGGATGGAGTTGCTGCTGAATGTAACCTTCGACTCCGAGTTTTTCAACCGCTTCGACATCTCCGGGACGCGCTCCCAAACTTAGACGATCAAGAACGTGCATCACTTTTGGATCAATCGAAGTCGCAGCATCACTCGGACTCAGGAACCCCAACCCTAACATCAGCAAGCAGATTGGAAGACTCAGTTTCTTATTCATAGAAATCTCAACAAGTGTGAGTCAAGAGCGTTTCAAACTCGAAGCGATCGTACTCGAAACGCTCTCGAAGGATTAGTTGTGGCGATCGACGTAGATAGAACGCGAAATGTGATTTAAGCGATCGTTGAGCTGATCATATTCTTGATGAGTCAGATGTCCATCATTTCGACGCAAATCGGCAACTCGTTGGGCATTAACTGAAAATTCGCGTCGTTCGAGGTTGTGAAATTCTCCTTTGGTAATTTGGTCGTCTTTTACGCCGTTAAAGATGCGTTGCTGTTGGTACATTTCTCGATGATAGACTTCGCCTGCTGAAGCGACCAAGGGCGTGAAGACAGCAGCTACAGAGAGAGCAGGCAATGCGTAGCGAGCAATTGTAAACATAACGTTTCTCCGTTGATTGGATGGTTTTATTGTGTCTTCGATGCGCTTCGGTTACTAGAGGCATCAGCGTAGACTAACTTGCGCGTTTACGTAAGTCCGGGAAGAAGCAGAGCGTTATGATGAAACCGGATAGTGGCTGAGAAGATGAAAAGGCTCAGAGTTCGACAAACGATACTTCGACAAATCGTGGCGGTCGGAATCGCGATCGCGCTCAGCTTTCTCTATTGGGCGATCGCGAGTAGTTTACCGAGTGTTCAAAGATCGGAGCTTGATATCCAAGATCAGTTAATTCGATTGCACAAACCAGGACTTCCGCCCGCAGAGATTTTGCTGGTGAAACTGAATTCGTCTGAGATGACGGGCTACAATCTGCACAATCTATCTCAACTCAATGCTTTTTATGCAACGTTAATCGATCGTCTCAGTTCTGCAAAGGTGATTGTCTTGAATCTACCAGAGCAGATGAAACAGTATGTTGAAACCGACAATCGCGTAACGCAACCGTTCAAAGATGCAATTCGGAAATATGCGAGTCGAATTGTTTTGGTCGCTCGTCCCAGTGCGCTACCTTCTGGTGTTGCAGCGTTAAACACCTACAATCATTTGCTGCCTGATCGTGCGATTCCAGAGCAGCTTGTGAGCTATTTTCGTTATGCTCCAAATGCTCGTGGCTTAAACAATCCGGCTCGTCGGGCTGAGCTTTTTGGACGGTTTCGCTACGAAGATACGCCCAATTCAACTACGACGCATCGAGTAAAATCGATCGCAACCCTCGCACTAGAAAAGTTCTACAAAGCTTCAAACGATCGAGCAGCATTAAATCGTTTGTTTAGCTTGCAGACACTCTCACCGCTGATGGTGAATTTTTGGGGAGCAGCCAATACCTTTCCGAGCATTCAATTTCCAGGTTCACTCGATTCTCAGTTAGTTGAAAAACTGGTGATTGTTGATTTGCCGCAAGAGAGCTATGGTGAGCGCACTCCTTATGGAGAAATGTCGATCGCAGAAGTTCAAGCGAATCTAATCGCAAGTTTGATGACTGACTCGTTTCTGAAAACGGCTCCGAGAGAGGCTGATCTTTCGATCACGATGTTCGGTTTTGTTTTGATGGCGCTATGCGTTGCCAATCGCTTCGATCGATCAATTCATCTCGCGGATCTCTGGGTTTTTCTCGCTCTAGTCGGTAGCTATCTCGGACTCAGCTTCATCTTGTTCTGGCAAGGATTATTTCTGCCGTTGTTGATTCCAATCTTGGGTTGGCTCGGAACAGGAATCGGAGTTGCGATCGTTCTCGTACTCAGGCAATCTGTTCAACAGCGACAAAAACTAGCGGAACGGCAGGCAGTTCTGCTGCAAACTCGCAAACTTCTGCACCGTGTTGCAAGTGATATTCATGATGGCGCACTGCAAGAACTCAAACTGGTGATGGATCAAGTCGAACTGCTTAGCATTCAGCACCCATCGCTTCGGATCGATCCGATTTTGGATGGTTTAGAAGCGATCGGGCTTGCCCTTCGCAATCAATTGAGCAATACGCGCACGATCGCTGAAAAGCTAGAGATTACGCCAGAACTACAGTTTGGTTTAGCTCTAGGAATCCAACAATCGCTTAGACAATTGATTCGCACTGGAGATCTCACAATTCAAGTCAACCAACGCCTGCAAGCACTGCGAGAACCCAAGTCAGATAGTGCTTGGATTGATGCACGAGAAGATATTTTTCGGTTTTTTCGAGAAGCGATCGCGAATGTGATTCATCATGCCCAGCCGCCGAACGGTACAGCTACTCAAGTTTCGATTGATCTTGTTCAAGAAGGAACACAGTGCCGATTGGTGATTGAGAACAATGGCGATCGAGCAATCGAACAAAAGAAATGGAAAACAGGCGGCTATGGCACGAAATTGATGACCACGATCGCGGCTGAGCTACCGAATGGAACTTGGGAGCGCATTCCTTTAGAAACGGGTGGAATGCGGGTAATATTGCGCTGGACGCTCGAATCACTGCCCGATTAATCGCCGCTTCGTTGCCTCCATGCACACCGCAATGCGCGAATTCGTCTGCTGACCTTCAAGCTGATCCACGTTTAATTTAACTTTGAGGCTTTGCACATAGTTCTGAGCCGTTTTTAGCGAAATATGGAGTCGTTCTGCGATCGCTTGATCGGTCAGTGCATGATTGCACAACAAATCGAGAACCGTCATATCTTTATCAGTCAAAGGCATTTCGTTCATCAGATTTCGAGGAATGCGGCATTGTCCCTCTAAAGCACTCCGCGCCCCTTCGATAAAAGAGTTCCGCCGCTCCATTTTATTAACCACAACAAAGCCACCTTGATGTTCAAAAATCTGCTTCATTACTTGCCGCAGATAGCTAGGTTCGCTTGTGTACACCAAAACATTTACAGATGAATATTGTTCAAAAATCTGCTTCAGTAATGCTAAACCCGGTTTTGCGGATGCCTCACCCG